>JAAXWX010000081.1 GCA_013334755.1 Chlorobiaceae bacterium
AAGACGGCTGAACCGCTGCCGGAAAGAGAGGCATAAATGCTTCCTGCTTCAAGCAACGTTGACTTGACCTGGCGAACCACAGGAAAGTGGTCGAACACGGCTGGCTCGAAATCATTCTCAAAGGCCGGCAAACCCTCTTTTTTGCCAGATAAGCAAAGCTCAGATGTCATGTTTTTCAAGTCAGGAAGAGGGCGATCAAAGCGAGGATAAAAATTCCTGTATGCCCAGACGGTTGCAATGTGTTCTTCGGGAAAAACCGTTACAATAAAATATGGAAGGGTAAGGCCAAGATCATGAAGCTCATCGCCAATTCCTGTTGCATAAGCAAGCCCTTTAATGGCAAGAAAATAGGGTACATCGGCACCAAGCTTGACCGCGAGAGCGTGCAGCCCGGCTGGAGAAACGTTGAGCTGCCAGAGCTCATTGAGTACCCTCAGTACTGTTGCTGCGTCACTGCTACCACCCCCAAGCCCTGCTCCGAAAGGCACCTGCTTATGCAGCTTCATGGCAACGCCATTGCTGATACCGGCGTGCTGCTGCAGGGATCTGGCAGCTTTGATACAAAGGTTGTTATCGTCAACTGGAAGATCAATATTGGAACAACTCATTGAAATTACATCGGAGTCAGTAAATTCAATGGTATCATACCAGTTGATCGGCGCAAAGACAGTTTCAAGCGTATGATATCCATCCTGACGTTTACCGGTAATAAGAAGACCGAGATTGATTTTTGCAAAGGCTTTGACAGTCAAGGAAAGCATAGACAGGTGAATTGATTTTATATGGAAATATTTGGCATATTCACAGAAGTAATAATCCCGCAGGAAACGCTGAACAAGAATAAAAGAATAAACCGTAAATCCATGCTTTCTGACAAGATGATGTTCCGCCTTCGCAAAAACGCCGCACCACTATTCGCTGTACTCACTGTTGTGCTCTTCTCGCCTTCCGTCCTGCAAGCTGCTGAAGAGCGTTCCTATGCACAGGAGATCCGACAGTATATCGCTGAAGATAAGGTTTATTTGTTAGAAAATATTCGGCAAAAAGTCACCCGCCCATCTGAAAAAACTGTTCTTGATGCCCTTTTTTCCGAGGACGGTCCTCAGGCAATGTACCTGTACAGAAAACAGTTGAGAGATTATCCGGATCCTGCACTTGATCAGCTCAGCACATCACGTATAGCGGCATATAATCAGGCTCTTAACAACACGGCTCCACTTCCGAAGCTTTCCGCTCCTGTACCTTCACCCAAACTGCGCTTTGCAAGCCTGGAGGATGAAGTCATAAAACCGTCTTCATCACCCCGTCCCGCGACCCCGTTAACCTCTTCAGTAACGGTCAAGCAAAAAACAAACACGGCAGCATCAGGATCAGCAGCATCTGCAGTGCAGTTCGGAAGTTTCGGCAAGCGTCAGAATGCGGAGGTCCTGGCTAAAAAAATCTCGTTATATGAGCCGGTAATAATAATTCCGCATAACGGAATGCATAAAGTCCGCCTGAAAAACACCTTTACCTCAGAACGGGAGGCTATGACTGCAGCTAAAAAACTGCCCTTTGTCTCCGTTGTTGTTCCTGTCATATAACTGCTTTATGCATAGAAAAAGAAGCCAATAACCTGATGAAACGAGAGACCACCATCGTCGGTCAGTCAATCCTGATCTCCCAGCTCAAGCAGCTCGCGCTCAAAGTTGCAGAAACTGATATTGCGGTACTGATTGTTGGAGAAACAGGTTCAGGAAAGGATGTGCTGGCACGCTTTATCCATGCCAACAGCCTGCGCGCCGATAAAAGCTTCATTCCGGTCAATTGCGGAGCGATTCCATCCGGTATTCTCGAATCAGAACTCTTCGGTCATGAAAAAGGGGCTTTTACCGGAGCGGTACAGGGAAGAAAAGGGTACTTTGAAAGTGCTGACAAAGGCACGATTTTTCTTGATGAAATCGGTGAAATGCCTCTTGAAACCCAGGTTAAATTTCTCAGGATTATTGAGACAGGAGAATTTCAACGGGTTGGATCATCAGAGACTATTTACTCTGACGTGCGTATTATTGCTGCTACAAACAAAAACATGTACCAGGCTGTAGCAGAAAAAAATTTTCGTGAGGACCTCTTTTACCGTCTGCGAAGCGTTGAAATCCAGATACCTCCACTCCGGGAAAGAGGAAGAGACATTCTCCTGCTCGCCGAAACTTTTGTGCATGAATTTGAGCATAAACACAAAATCGTCTTTGAGGGGTTCAGCCCCGATGCCACGGAAATGCTGATGCGATATCCCTGGCCGGGAAATGTCAGAGAGCTCAGAAATCTTATAGAATCCCTGCTTGTGCTTGAAAAAGGAGAGTATATTACTCCGGAAATTCTTGACAAACATTTAGTCCAGAGAAACAGATACAAAAGTCTGGTCCATGATCCGATAAGATCTGAAAAAAATGAACTCCAGATAATTTACAGCAGTATTATCCAGCTTCGCCAGGAAATAAGTGATATCCGTCAGCTTCTTCAGCATCTCGTTCAAACCAAACCGCTCACTCCGTTGTTTCTGCCCGATGCATCAGTAAACCATGCACCATATACGGCAGCTTCGAGCCCGGTCTCCGAAGAAAATGACCATTCTGCTCCCACCGAAGCGATCCGTTCACTAGATGATATAGAAAAAAAGTCCATCGCTGACGCACTTGAAAGATGCCATGGTAACAAACGGAAAACCGCTCTGGCACTGGGCATTACTGAACGTACCCTGTACCGTAAAATCAAGGCTTACGGACTATAGACAGCATCCAGCCTCAATCAGATACACTCTGTTCAGACAATAACTCACGGCCTTTTTCTCTTCTGAAAAAAGCAAAAAGAAACAGTACCACAGAAGTTGCCGATGCTGCTTTCGGAAGAAGATCCGGATGAGATGTATAAAAAGTGAGCCCGCTTGCAAGCGGTACTTCAGCCGTCAACGCCTGCTCCTGCCACCAGGGAATTTCAGCAATGGTTCTGCCGAATTTATCGATAATGACCGTGAGCCCGGTATTGGCACACCTGGCCATCGCCCGGCGGTTCTCGATACAGCGAAATCTTCCAATTGCCAGATGCTGGTAAGGGCCGTAGGAAGTTCCATACCAGCCATCATTGGTAACGAGAGTAAGAAAGCGCGCCCCTTTACGGACAAACTCTGTAACAAGGCCTGGAAAAATGGATTCATAACAGATAATATTGGCGAGCACAACCTTTCCATGCCTTGAGGAGGAAAGCTCCATAACGGAAGCTTCACGCCCTTTGCCCCACCCTTTGATACCCACGAGGGAAAACGTCAGATTATCAAGCCAGGGAAAATAGTCAACATAGGGAACCCGCTCGGCAAATGGAACAAGACGCATTTTGCGATAGATCTGGGGCGCTCCATTACCCGGCACAATGAGCATTGAGGCATTGTAGGTCTCGGCCGGCTGATTATGTTTATAGACGATGTCGATAAATCCGCTCAACAGGGCTGTATTTGACTGTCGCAGCGCAAACCGCAGTGCTTGCAGATCATCAGCATAAGGTGTATCAAGAATATGAAATGGAATAGCGGTTTCAGGCCATATCACCAGCTCCGGCCGGTTATCTCGAACAGCCCTGCCGGTTATCCGATAATATCGAGCCATAATTTCGGCGCTGTTATATCTGCCCCACTTTTCATAGGGATCAATATCGGGCTGAACAAGCGTGACCCTGAGCTGCAAATTCTTTTCCGGAACCATCCCTTCCCGTTGAAAAAGTACCAACGCGTAGAGCAACGGAACAGCAATCATGAGCGCCATGATTATGACAGGACGAAGAGCATCCTTCAGGCTGCCGCTCAAGGCAACTACTGCGAGCACGTTGAACCACACAAGCCAGAAACTTATACCCCAGACACCAGTAACATCAGCATACTGAATCATATGATTCAGGTTGGCCTGCGAGTTTCCGAAAGTCAGCCACCCGAGTGAAAGATCCTGCTGCATGTAGGCCCACTCCCATGCAACCCAGAGAAAAGGAAGGGAGAAAAGCGCAAACCGGTAACCACTCATTTTTTTGACCGCATAAAAAACAAAAAAAGGAATCGTAAGAAAAAAGGCCTGCGTAAAAATCGTAAG
>JAAXWX010000082.1 GCA_013334755.1 Chlorobiaceae bacterium
CGATTGATATTCTGGTTTTCGACCTTCAGGACGTCGGCACCCGCTGCTATACCTATATTTCGACCATGAAAAATGCCATGGAGGCTTGTGAAGAGGCTGGTATTGCATTCATGGTTCTTGATCGACCGAATCCGGTTATGCCTCTTCATGCTGAGGGGTTTATGCTGGAACCCGGATACAACTCATTTGTCGGGGCAGTCAATATTCCCTTTATTCACGCGATGACGGTCGGCGAGATTGCCCAGCTGGTGAAGATGCAGTGCTGCAGGAAGCTGGATCTCAGGGTGATACCGATGCAGGGGTACCGGCGGGACCGGTTTGCAGATGAGTATGAGGGTTTCAGCTTCAAGAGTCCTTCGCCGAATATCAGAAGTGTCGATACCGCCATAGTCTATCCTGCAACGGTTTTTCTTGAAGCCACAACGGTGAGCGAAGGGCGGGGAAGTGATGCTCCTTTTATGCAGTTCGGCGCTCCCTTTATCAACAGCCATGAGCTAGCCGATGCCCTCAGGAGATACAGATTGCCCGGGGTGTATTTTGACAGAGTCTCTTTCCAGCCTCGCTCAGGCAAGTTCAGCGGAGAGCGGTGCAACGGTTTAAAGCTCAGGCTGACCGATCGCAGAACGTTCAGCCCGTTCAGAACTGCAACGGCAATTTTGCTTGAACTGCAGCGCCTCTATCCTGAAAGAATCGGACTTGACAGACAGGGTGATTTTTTTGACAAACTTGCCGGAACACCACTGTTGAGAGAGATGATCAGAAAACAGACGCCCCTTGCAGCTGTTATTGATGAGAGCCGGAAGCAGATTGAGCTGTTCAGCAGTACAACGTCATTGCCTCTGCTTTATCATTGAACGTCCCTTACCGGGGAATCTCTGTTCTGCCCATAAGGCCCTTTTTTGAGAACAGTACCTGCCAGAGTTCAATCGAACGGGCATGGAACGCACCTGCAAAACTTAAAAGGTAGTAACGCCACATGCGGTGAAATCTTTCGCTGTAAAGGGATTGCAGATTTGGCCACTCTTTTTCAAAGTTGTCATACCATGCCTTGAGTGTCAGAACGTAGTCATACGTAAAGACGTGCCAGTCTTCAAGGGTAAAGAGTCCCTCGTAGTTTTCAGTGATCTGGCTTGCGGAAGGGAGCATGGAATTCGGAAAGATGTATTTGCAGCTCCATTGATCTCCATTGGTGCAGGGTTTCTGGCTGCCTATGGTGTGCAGCAGTGTCATGCCGTCCGGGTTCAGACATCGGCTGACGGTTTCAAAATATTCCCTGTAGTTTTTATACCCGACGTGCTCGAACATACCTATAGAATAAATTCTGTCAAAAGAGCCCTGCAGATCGCGATAGTCAATCACTTCGATGGTTACCGGCAATCCTGAGCACTGTTCCCGTGCAATTTTGGCCTGTTCGGTCGAAACGGTTATTCCTGTAACCGAAACGTTATAATGTTCTGAAGCAAATCGGGCGGCACCACCCCATCCGCAGCCTATATCCAGAACGCTCATTCCCGGTTCAAGCATCAACTTTTCAAAGACAAGGTGCAGCTTCTTTTCCTGTGCCTCATCCAGGGTCGTGGCGTTTTTCCAGTAACCGCAGCTATAGATCATTTGGCGGTCAAGCATCGCGGCGTAGAGGTCGTTACCGATATTGTAATGGGTTTCCCCGACTGTAAATGCCCTTGAGGGCGATTGCAAATTGCGGATACAACCGATCCATTTTCCAAATCTGTCTGCAGGAGTAATTACTTTTTCATCGAGTTTTGAGCTCAGCAGCCGGAAGAAAAACTCTTCAAGGTCACAGCAATCCCACAATCCATCCATATACGACTCTCCAAGCCCGAAGTTTCCCTCCGTAATGGTGCGGCGGAATACAAGGGGATTGTGGATCTGGATATCCCATGGCCGGTTGCCTCCGATTATGACATCTGCGGATTCGAACAACCGTTCCAGCTGTTTTTTGCAGAATTGTTCAAGCATGTTCCGAACTGCATTATAGATGAAGGGAAGCCGTTATCTTGGTACACTGAATTTTCCTTCAATGCCATTCCGTGAGTATAAAAGCTGCCACAACTGAACATGTCTTGCCCTGAATGAGCCTGCGGCACTGAGCAGATAATAACGCCACATGCGCTGGAAGCGTTCATTGTAGTTATGTGCAAGAGAACCGAGGTTTTCTTCAATATTGTTGTTCCATGCCTTCAGGGTGAGGTAATAGTCGTGCCCGAACGTGTGCCAGTCTTCGAGAATCAGGATGCCTTCAGCGGCCTCTGTTATATGGTTTGCCGAAGGCAGCATCGAGTTGGGGAAGATGTACTTGCTGGTCCATGGATCGGTATTGGTACCTGAACGGTTGCTTCCTATGGTATGCAGAAGAAAGAGGCCGTCAGGCACTAGGTGTTTCCGGACAATTTGAAAGTATCGCCTGTAATTTTTATGTCCTACATGCTCAAACATGCCGATAGAGTAGATCCGGTCAAAGCTTCCCCTGATATCCCGGTAATCAGTAAGTTTGATATCAACCGGCAATCCGGCGCAGTATGTTTTTGCAAGTTTTTCCTGCTCGCTGGAAATGGTAATACCGGTCACTCTGACGCCATAATTTTCTGCTGCATACCGTGCGGCTCCTCCCCATCCGCAACCGATATCGAGTACGCTCATGCCTGGTTTCAGCATCAGTTTATCAAAGACAAGGCGTAATTTTTCTTCCTGGGCTTCGTCAAGAGTCGAAGCGTTTTTCCAGTAGGCGCAACTGTAGATCATTCGACGGTCGAGCATGGCCGTGTAAAGGTCATTTCCGATATTGTAATGGGTTTCACCGACAGCGTAAGCCCTTGAGGGATTTTGAAGATTGACAGCCTTTCCGATAAGTCCGTTCAGGAAACGAGGCAACCCTGAAACTTTCTTGTCGATTCCGGTTCTCAGTATGCGGTAAAAGAATTCATCAAGAGCAGGGCAGTCCCACCATCCATCCATATACGACTCCCCGGCACCAAGATGTGCGTCCAGTAAAATCCGGCGGTAAAAACGGTTGTCGTGTACGCTTATATCCCAGGGATTGTTGCCGTTTACGGCAATACCTGCATCAGCAAGAAGCCGTTTGACTTTATACCTGAATAAAAAGTCCCCCATTATCTGAAATATTTTTGTTTCCGCTCAGGGGTACCGCACTGTTTCTGTATAAATGTATGTAATACGGATGTACTTGACAAGCTTCATCAGGCTGAACAAGGATTGATCGGCCGATGAAGCTCAGCTTTTGAGAGAACACGTGAAAGGGTTGCTCACTGTTCCGCAGCTTGTTGATACGAACAGGAAGAGTTCTTTATGGAAATGGGGGGATAGGTCAGAGCGGAAGCAGGTAGAACGTCAGGTACTTAGTCGTGTTTTTTTGATTTTGACGGGTTTTCGGATTCTGATTTTTTAGGACGTCCTCTTTTTTTTGAACCGGAATCTTTTTCGGTCATTGGATCGGAAAGTTCAGACTGCATGGTGGTTTCATCATGATCAACAAGACGTTCGTCAAGATGCTCGTCGAGATGTTCGTCAGGGAGATCAGGTTCGACAATAAGGTCAAGATCATCACACAGGAGTTCGTCTATGATTTCATCAACCGGTGCCTGTGATTTTCCCCTTGAGGCTCGTTTGCTTTTCATTGCCGGTTCTATGAGGGTCATTACCTCATTGATCGATGAAAAAATGTAAAGCTGTTTGTCCAGATTGGTCAGCTTCAGAAGATCCTTGATCTGTTTGCAGAGAGAGACGAAAATGGCCAGCCCCTGTAATTGATTGGCGAGTTGATGGGCAAGCAGCATTGAGCTTATACCACAGGAATCAATGGCTTTTACCTGAGAAAAATCGATGATCAGGTTTTTTGTATTCTCTTTGTTGACCATGCCGTCAATGGTCTCCTTGAATGCTTCACTGTGACGAAAATCAAACACATCCTCCTCTATTTTCAGGATAGTTAACTCTTTACGGTTTGATACTGAGTATTTCATGGTAAGTTCCTGCGATAAAACCTGTAAAACTTTACGAATAAAACAGAGAGAAAATGTTTGTTGCCGGCAGGTTTGG
>JAAXWX010000083.1 GCA_013334755.1 Chlorobiaceae bacterium
GATCCCGGCAAATGGGAAATCAAACCGGAGTCCCAGGCTTCGCTTCAGGAAATTGCCAGGCTTCTGAAAAAACAGCCGGCATTGAAACTCCATGTTGTAGGTCACACCGACAATATCGGGGGATATGAGTTTAATACAGGGCTTTCAAAACGAAGGGCCGAGGCTGTCGTAGCCTCTCTTGTCAGGGATTTCGGTATTTCTGCAGCTCGTCTGACTGCAAACGGGGCAGCTTATCTTGCTCCAGTTGCGTCGAACACCACGGAAGCCGGACGAGCCAAAAACCGTCGAGTTGAGCTGGTTCCGAGATAGTGTAAAGGATATTTTTTCCCTGTACAAAGCGAATTACGTATCGCCGAAGCAGTGCCTCCTGAAATAAGAAAGGGGGCACTGCTTTTATGTTATGTATGCCGGTGGAGAAACACTTTTCTTATTGCACATCGCAAGAGCTCGGGTGCTGAGAGTGGATTTTTGATGGGAAGAAAACAAAAAAGGCACTGTTTTTCAGTACCTTTTTTGTTTTGCGGAGCTGACGGGGCTCGAACCCGCGACCTCCTGCGTGACAGGCAGGCGCTCTAACCAAACTGAGCTACAGCTCCATTGAGAAGTTGTAAATGTAGGCAGCCGGGTTATAATATCCAAAAATTATTTTCATTTATTTCTGATTATATTGGCGCTACAAGATAGAGAGGAGTTCCTGCAATCCTTGTTCTTATAAAAGATATTCAACCATCAAGACAGTTTTAATTATGGCCGTTACAGACTCCAGAAATTCTCTGTCCATTACTGATAACCGTACCGGAAAAAATTATGTAATTTCTATCGAAAACGGTTGTCTGAATACGATGGATCTCCGGCAGATCAAGGCTTCAGATGACGATTTCGGGTTGTTGGGCTATGACCCGGGTTTTTTGAATACAGCCTCATGCAAAAGCCGTATTACATACATTGACGGAGACAAAGGCATTTTGCGTTATCGCGGTTATCCTATCGAACAGCTTGCAGAAAAAAGCTCTTTTCTGGAAACCGGGTACCTTCTGATAAAGGGCGAGTTGCCCGATAAAGAACGTCTGGCTGAATGGACATTTAATATCCGTCATCATACCATGACCCATGCCAATATTGTCAAGTTCATGGATGGGTTTCGCTATGATGCACATCCGATGGGCATTCTTGTTGGTACTGTCGGAGCATTGTCGACCTTTTACCGTGATGCAAAGGATATCAATGATGAAGAGTCCCGCAAGCTTCAGGTACGCAGGCTGATTGGTAAAATACCTACTCTCGCGGCGATGAGTTTCCGCCACAGTCTTGGCTATCCCTATATCCTTCCAGATAATGAGCTGAGCTATACGGCCAATTTTCTCTCCATGATGTTCAAGATGACTGAGCATCACTACAAACCTAATCCGGTTCTTGAACACGCTCTTGATGTTCTGTTTATTCTTCATGCAGACCATGAACAGAACTGTTCAACCAACGCAGTCCGTGCGGTCGGAAGCTCCGGTGTTGACCCTTATACGGCAATCGCCGCGGGTTGCGCTGCACTGTATGGCCCCCTGCACGGCGGAGCCAATGAGGCCGTTATCCATATGCTTTTGAAGATTGGTACAGTTGATAAAGTGCCGGATTTTATTAAATCGGTCAAGGATGGTGAAGGACGATTGATGGGATTTGGTCACAGGGTTTACAAAAATTATGATCCAAGGGCAAAAATAATCAAGGATATCGCTTTTCAGGTTTTTGAGGAGACCGGACGCAGTCCATTGCTTGATATTGCCCTTGAACTTGAGCGGATTGCCCTTGAAGACGAATATTTCATTAACCGGAAGCTCTATCCCAATGTGGATTTTTACTCCGGCTTGATTTATCAGGCGATGGGATTTCCGATGAATATGTTCCCGGTGCTTTTTGCTATCGGCAGGATTCCCGGATGGCTTGCGCAGTGGACTGAACATGTCAAGGATTCGGAGCAGAAAATTGCAAGACCACGGCAGATTTACCTTGGTGAAGATGAAAGAAACTTTATTCCGATTGAACAGCGCCCGAAAAACCGCTTTGACGAGCAGAAAGATGGTGTGTGCATGTTGTAAGGCGGCATAACTATTTTTACAGAGGTTTAGAGGCTATGGTGTTTTTATAATTTTATGAATATGTTTTTATGTCTGTTACTACGAAAGATGTTGCCTATATCGCTGAATTGGCCAAACTGAGGTTCAGTGATGAGGAGATGCTGACGATGACCAGCGAGCTGAATAATATTCTGCACTATGTTGAAAAGCTCAATGAAGTCGATACTGAAGGCGTTCTGCCGCTCAGCAGCATTCATGACGAGATTAATGTGCTTCGCGAGGATGTTGAGCTTCAGGCGCTCTCCTCAGTGGCGGTACTGCTGAATGCTCCTGACAAGCAGGATCGCTTTTTCAAGGTTCCCAAAGTGATCGGGTAATTCTCTGTTGATTGAGCTCCGCGAAAAAAACGGCAGTGCGGTTTTTGTTGTCAAGGCACAGCCGCGTTCATCAAAAAGCCGCGTTTGCGGTCTCTATAACGGCGGGTTGAAGGTAAATCTGAAAGCCGCGCCAGTTGATGATGCTGCAAACAGAGAGTGCTGTGAACTCTTTTCAAAGCTTTTCCGCATACCGCCCTCGCGGGTTCATATCATATCCGGCCAGAGTTCCCGGACAAAAACAGTTATGATTGAAGGGGTCAGTTCCGCATCCGCAGCCCTCATCCTCGAACCCTTCGGTTGATCGTTCTGAATATTCATGAAAGCTGTTATTCTTATTCCCGCAAGGCTTGACTCGAGCCGTCTTGAGCGAAAAATGCTGGCTGATCTTGAGGGGGAGCCGCTTATAGTGCGTACCTGGCGCCAGGCTCTCAAATCACGTTTTGCCGAAAGGGTTGTTGTCGCTACTGACAGCTCGGAGATTGCCTCTGTTCTGGAAGCGTACGGGGCCGAGGTTGTCATGACCTCTCCAGGCGCGAGCTGCGGTACTGAACGAATTGCTGAAGCTGCACGGAAAATTGACGGGGATGTATTTGTCAATCTGCAGGGGGATGAGCCTTTGATCAGTCCTGAAAATATTGATCTTGCCCTTGAACCCTTCTTTTCTGGTGATCCTCCCGATTGCACCACCCTGGTTTTGCCTCTGCAGCCTGATGACCGGTTGCAGATTGAGGATCCGCATCTGGTAAAGGTCGTTATGGACACGAAGGGGTTTGCGCTCTATTTTTCACGCAGCCCGATACCCTTCAGACGCAATATGCTGCAGTCAACCACGTTCTATCGTCATATCGGGCTTTATGCGTTCAGGGCTGCTGTGCTGGATAAATTTGCCGCCCTTTCCCCCTCTATGCTTGAAGAGGCTGAATCACTTGAGCAGCTCAGGCTGCTGGAAAACGGGTTCCGCATACAATGCGTAACAACGCTCATCGACAACCCGGGGGTCAACACCATTGAGGACCTTGAGCTGGTGCGCAGCATCATCAGGGCTTCCTGCCACTACTGATCACTGCTGGCAGTGTTCCGTCATGAAAAAGAAGTTCCACACTGTCGGATGGCTGGAGCTTCTGCGCGCTCTGCATGAACGTTCCCTCTTTTCTTACCAGGACATATCCTCTTTCGAGTGTTTTCCTGTAATCAAGCATTCGTAACTGCTGATTGACTGACGCGTAGTGCTGCACACTCTGGCTGTAGAGGGTTGTGATTGCTCGTGACATCAGAGCTGCAAGGGAGTCGAGCCGTTCATGAAACTGCTGCATCTGCAGCGGCGGACGGTTGAAAGCGTAACTGCTGCAGATCGAATAGACTTGCCGTTCCGCCCCTTCAAGCTTTGCCTGCAGCAGGCTCTCCTGCCTTGACTGCAGATTGCTGATTTGCCGAAGCAGTTCCTGGCTATCCGGTACGGCAAGTTCAGCGGCAATGGAGGGTGTTCCCGCCCGCAGGTCGGCAACCATGTCGGCAATAGTCAGATCGGTTTCGTGACCGATGGCACTGATGACCGGTA
>JAAXWX010000084.1 GCA_013334755.1 Chlorobiaceae bacterium
GCTGCTTTGATCGTTGAGGCCGGCGCTCTTCTTGATGAGGTCGTGAGCAGGGAAAAAGAGGACGCCGCACAGGCTTCATCATGAATAATGCTGAATTAATGCCTAATCCAGGAGAAGACAGGTGAAAGATAGATTTCGGGTTATGGTGCAGTTTCTGCTGCTCGTCAGCCTCTCGGCATGTGGTGTCACCCATGAGTACAAAAAGCCGGATGCGGCTTTTCCTGAGGGTTACCGTGGAGGGTCGACTTCTGCAAAGGGCATTCAGCCGGAATCTTCCATAGCCTTGCTGCCTTACAGCAGTTTTTTTGCCGATAAAACGCTGTGCGCCCTGATTGACAGCGCGGTCACTAATAATATTGACCTGCAGGTGGCTCTTAAAAATATTGACTATGCCAGGCAAACCCTTAATTCGTCCAGGCTTGGACTTCTTCCAACCCTTAATGTCGGAGTTCAGACTACACGAACTCATCCTTCGGATAACGGGGCAAAAACCAACGTTGAAGACTACACGGCTTCGGCAACCTCATCATGGGAAGCCGATATCTGGGGGAAAATCCGCAGCAGGAACCATTCGGCACTTGCCGCTTATCTGAAGACCCAGGAGGCGGCGAAAGCTGTCCGTACCCGCCTTGTGGCAGACATCGCCTCAGGGTATTACACGCTGCTCATGCTTGATGTCCAACTTGAAAGCTCCAGAAAAAACCTTGCCCTTGCCGATACTACCTTTAAGATGATCGGGCTTCAGTACGATGCCGGTCAGGTTACGGCTCTTGCTGTTCAGCAGCAGGAGGCTTTAAGGCAGTCGATAGCAGGATCACTTCCGGCGATTGAACAGAAAATAGCTGTACAGGAAAATGCGCTCAGCATCCTTTGCGGAAGAATGCCGGCTGCCATTAAGCGTGATCGTGCTCTTTTCACTATTAAAGTGGCTGATGAGCTTCCCTCAGGTATTCCTGCCGCCTTGCTGCAGAACCGGCCCGATGTCCGTGCTGCTGAACTGGCAGTCAGGGGAGCCCATGCTGATATGGGCGAAGCCAAGGCGGCACTTTATCCTTCGCTCACGGTTACAGCAGCAGGAGGTGTTGAGGCATTCAGAACAAGCCAGTGGTTTACGCTTCCCGGTTCCATTTTTGGTTTACTGCAAGGTGCAGTTGTACAGCCGGTTTTCCAGCGTGGGCAGTTGAAAGCGAAATATGCACAGTCGAAAATAAAGAGGGAACAGACGGAACTTGAATTCAAGCAATCGCTGCTCAAAGCTGTCGCTGAGGTTTCAGACGCACTGGTGCAGCTTGACAAGGTGAAATTGCAGGAGACTATTGCCGAGCAAAGAGTTGCTACTCTTCAAAAAGCCGTTTCAGATTCGGGCATGCTTTTCAGGAGCGGCATGGCGACCTATCTTGAGGTCATAGTTGCCCAGACCAATGCATTGCAGGCTGAACTTGCCCTTGCTGATATTCGACGTCAGCACCTTTCCTCCATGTCCGAACTTTACCGTTCACTCGGTGGAGGCTGGCGATAAAGGGAAGATCATGCAATCAGTCATTATTTCGGTTTTAGCCTCTATGGTTCAGTATAGTAAGTTGCCACCATGAATACAGAGCTCACTGAAAAAAAGGTTTTTGAGAAAATTTCCTTCAGGGAAAACCCTCTTATAAAAGGAGTATATGAAGAGTGCCGGTTCATGCATTGTGACCTTAACAACGCTGATCTTTCAGGCATTACGTTCAGGAACTGCTCGTTTGACGGCTGTGATTTAAGCATGGCCAACGTTCAGAACTCCGTTCTGCAGGATCTGAAATTTGCGAACTGCAAGTTGCTGGGCCTGCAGTTCAGCCAGTGCAGGAGTTTTCTGCTGCAGCTTGATTTTGAAAACTGCATGCTGAAGCTGACTCTTTTTTATAAGCTTAAGCTCAAGAACACGCGGTTTAAAAACTGCAATATGCAGGAAGCTGATTTTACCGAAGCAGACCTTTCCGGTGCGACATTTGAACAGTGCGATCTGTTGCAGGCCATGTTTATACACACAAATCTTGAAAAAGCTGATTTCCGATCAGCTTTTAACTACTCAATCGACCCCGAAACAAACCGTATCAGGAAAGCCCGGTTTTCAGTGCCGGCAGTTACAGGTTTATTGGATAAATACGATATCGAGATAGAATGAAGGAAGAAACAGGGTTGACTGGTCGTGAACAGTTTTCGGGAAAGCTGCCCCGTGTATCTCATTGATGCTGTATTCAGAGAGAAAAAAGAGCGCGTAACGATATAATGATAAAGGAGATGAACGGTTTTCGGCAGTAATATGTTTTCTATAAAGTGTGGTAGTTAAGTCATTGCAATACGTATCAGGAAAAAGGTAAAGTTTATGGAACGTTCATTATATAATGCGACAGTAACCGGTAAAATCATGGTCACTCCGGATCTTATGATTCTCCGGATTGATACCGATGAACCAAGGAAGGAATTTGAAGCCGGTCAAAACATGCTGCTGGGTCTTTACGGGTTCGAGAAGCGTTCTTCCAATTCGGAACCTGAGTCAGTTCCTGCAGCGGAAGACAAACTTATTAAAAGGCCATACTCTATCGCTTCAGCAAAGACCGAGACCAGCCAGCTCGAATTCTACATTTCACAGGTCAAGTCGGGTCAGCTTACCTCCCGGTTGTTCAACCTCAATACCGGCGACCGGATTTATGCAGGCACAACCATTACCGGTATTTTCCGTCTCGATGAGACTCCTGACGGCAGCGATATCGTCATGGTTGCCACCGGTACCGGCATTGCACCTTATATCAGTTTTTTGCGTTCCCATATTATCGAAAGGCCTGAAAGCAAAATGGTGGTGATCCAGGGCGCGGCCCATCGATGGGATCTTGGGTATTACAGTGAATTGACATTTCTCGAACAAACTTATGCAAATTTTTTCTATCTGCCGACACTGACCGATGCCGACGAACGATGGGATGGTTACCGCCTGTGGATTGAGGATCTGTTGAAACAGGATATTCTGCAGAACGAGTACAACATCTCTCCTGATCCTGAACGCACGCACTTTTTTGTCAGCGGAAAACCTGAAATGGTCGTTCATGTTGCGGAATGGCTGCAGGAGTATGGTTACAAGAGGCATCATCCCGATGATCCTGGTGAGCTGTACATTGAGGAATTCTGAACATCTTTTTTCTCCTGTTCAGGATGTGAAACTTATGTACAGCTAAACTTTTACAAGGGCCTCTGCTGTTATTATTATATTCAGTAGTATAATTCAATCCTGTTGAACACTTTAAACGGATCAGCATCATGACAGAGCAAGTGCAACAACCAGATCTCCTGAAGAAGGTGGGAGGAGTACTTATGTTTATACCCTTTATCGGCATTCCTGTTGTTATTGCCAGTTTTGGTATAAAGGTCGCCGGTTTTCTTTTTAATGCTGCCGGTTCACTGCTTGGCCAGGCGACGACGGCATTAAGCAGCGTCTGCTGTTCAGGACAAACCAGCTCAAAGGTTTCCTGACCACCAATTCTTATTGAAAGCAAAAGAGGCCGCCCGGCCTCTTTTTATTTTTCCCTTTTTTCGTGCGTATATTTAAGTAATAAGTGCAATGAGTTGAAGATGTGAGCACTGATGAGTTGCTCTACTGAAAGAGGCTTTTTCGTTGTTATAGTTTTTAATCGTTTTGCATACCTGTTATTCAGGGTATTGTCACAAGTATACCGGGTAGAGGGTGAAGGTGGACAATAAAGGATTCGAACCTTTGACCTCTCGCGTGTGAGGCGAACGCTCTAACCAGCTGAGCTAATTGTCCATAGAATTCAGCCGTAGTATAGGAGTTGAAAGCCATTTTTGCAACGCCGGGCCTGATTTATTTCCGAAAAGCAGGGAATGGCTGTTTGAGTTTGAAATATGTGACTTTTTCAACAGTAACCATTGGCATCATGGATGAGAATAATTCGGAAATAAATATTAAAAAAGTCGTTGGTGTCGCCGGCGGTGCAGT
>JAAXWX010000085.1 GCA_013334755.1 Chlorobiaceae bacterium
TCGATTCGATCAGTCATTGCAACTCCGCCCGCAATTTCATGGAACTGATGCTGGTGGCGCCAGCTTTCGTATGGTCCCGATTTCTGGCAGTCCTCGAACATAAACGGCTTGTCAACTCTGGTAATTTCAGTTTCCCATCGTACCGGAAGCATCATAAACGGATAGAGGATGTAGGTAATGTGCATACCCTCATAAATCAGCCGCCCGCCGTCGCCATCGGTTATCCTGAACATCATTTCCGGTGGTGTTATCCGGGCAAGGTTTGCTGGAGAAGAAAAAAAGTCCCACGCCTCCGCTATTGATACAGGAATTTGCTGAAAATAGGTAACTGTGTGCAATGTCATATCATGAAAAACCGGTTCTTCTGCCTGAAACCACTTTTTTAGCGCCCCAGCGAAAACCTTGTTGCAGAGTATCTTAAGTTATTTTTAATAAATAATTAATGCTGCTTAAAGATGTAATTGGTTATTGTAGCATCTGTGGATGAATTGCCATCTGTCATTCTAACTTAGATTCTTCATAATTATAAACAGTGAGGGCCCTTATGCAAAATCATTTACGATTTTTATTTATTTCCATAATCGCGCTTATGATCTCAGGTAATGCCGCTTATGCGCATAACAGAGAGGCAGAACGTCATTTGTCGATTGGTGAGGCAAAACTTAAATCAGGCGACAATACGGAAGCTATAGCCGAGCTTACCAAGGCGATTGAATTAGAGCCAAAACTGTCGCGGGCTGACCTTTCAACGGCTTACTACAATCGAGCAGTTGCAAGACGCGCTGCTGGAGACAATCTGGGCGCCAAAGCTGATTTTGAACAGGTCGTTGATCTGGACCCAACACCGAGAGATGCTGAGGCTTACTGCAATAGAGGAATTGCCAAATCAACTCTTGGGGACAGGGAGGGAGCTCTGGTTGACATTAAAAAAGCTGCACTCCTTGGTAATATCACTGCCCGTGAGTGGCTGAAAAATAATGGCGAAAAGAATCCCATCTATACAGATGATATGGCAAAAAACGTTTTGTCGAATGGCAAAGCAAAGCTTGCATCAGGGAATCACAAGGGAGCTATTGCCGACTTTACAAGAGCTATTGAACTGGACTCGAAACTTGCCCCGGCTTATTTTAATCGCGGGATTGCAAAAAGTGCCATAGGAGAGAACAAGAGCTCCAGAGCAGACTTTGTAAAAGCTATAAAGTATGACCCGACGCCTAAAGATGCAGAAGCTTATTGTAATCGCGGAATTGCAAAAGCTGCCATCAGAGAGAACCATGATGCCCTGGCTGATTTCAACAAAGCCATCGATCTTGAACCGACGTATAGTGCAGCTTATTCCAGACGCGGAAAGCTGAAAAACGAGATGGGAGATAAAAAGGGGGCTATGGCAGATTTGAAAAAAGCGACTGAACTTGGTTCAATACCACACCCTTGATCATGGATGAGTAACGCTTCAAGGTGATCCAGAAACTCCAATAGTAAAGCCCGGCAACAATCCGGGCTTTACTATTGGAGAAAATATTGACCATTTTCCATGCACGGCATCAATTTTCTTTTTGCGTAGATTACGCCTTGGCAAAAAAAGCTGACCATGCTGTTAAAATTTGATCTATCATATGACAAAAGCAACCGTTGCAGCCATCATCACTCCGGATGATCATAACCAAGAAATCATACTGCTGACGAAGCGGAGTGTCCCTCCTTTCCTTGGAAAATGGTGTCTGCCGGGAGGGCACATTGACGACTACGAAACAGCTGAAGAGGCTGTTGTGCGTGAAGTACGGGAAGAGACAGGCCTTCTCTTTGATTCACCGGTTTTTCTTCATTATTTCAACGAAGTGTTTCCTGAGTATCACTTTCATGCCGTCGCACTTGCATTCTGCGGCAGAGGAACAGGCTCAATAGAATTGATGGAGGATGAAGTGGAAGAGATCGCATGGTTTCCCCTTGCTGAAACACTTACACGTCCACTTGCCTTCAATCACCTGCAGATCGTTCAGTATTATGCGAAACAACTTCAGCTCTAACCCCGCAGTGCCTGTTTTTTTCTTATTACTCCTGTTTCTGGCAACAGGATGTACAAAAAAACCGAATGTACAAAAAAATCCGGCCGGAAAACCTGTCATCGTCAGCCTCGCACCAAGCCTCACGGAGATGATTTTTGCCATAGGTGCCGGTGATCAGCTTGTCGGAAGAACCAGCGCCTGCGACTGGCCTGCCGCAGCAGCCAAAGTACCTGTCGTTGGAGCCTTTGGTCGCCCTTCGCTTGAACTCCTTGCATCAATTCATCCTGATCTGGTTGTGGATGTTGATCTGGCCGATGAAGAACTGGGTAAAAATATAGTGGCACTTGGCATTCAACGAAAAAACATTGTCTGCAAAACTCCTGACGATATTCCCGGAGCATTACGAATACTGGGAAAACTGACCGGACATATTCGAGAAGCCGACAGTCTTGCTGTCGTCATCGAAAAAGGTCTTGCCGGATACCGGAAGAAAAATCTCAGCCGTACTGAAAAACCATTACTTTACCTTGAAATCTGGGATGATCCCTACTGGACAGGCGGCAAAGGAAGTTATACTTCGGCCATGATCAGTTTTGCCGGAGGGCACAATATCGGTGATGCAGTCGAAAAGGAATATTTCGAAATTTCACAGGAGTGGGTGATCGAACAGAACCCTGACATCATTGTCTGCATGTACATGTCGAAAGAAATTCCTGCCGCTGCCGCCGTGATGAAGAGAACAGGCTGGCAGCATATCAGCGCCGTGCAGAAAAAAAAGGTCTTTGACCGGTTCGACAACAACCTTTTTCTCCGTCCCGGTCCAAGAGTGCTTGAAGGTATCGCAGTGATGGAAAGTCTGATTGAAAAAAAATAAAGCTGCAAAAGCCCCGTTTTTATTACCAGTCTCTCAGAAAAGGCTTGAATTGTTTATCTTTGGAGCTTTAGTGGAACAAAACGAAATGCATGCATGAAGCGCTCTCCTCTGATCATCTTACTCTTGACGGTTTTACTGGATCTCATCGGATTCGGAATTGTGCTTCCACTGCTTCCGACGTATGCCAAAGATCTCGGAGCAAGTCCATTTATGATCGGATTGATTGCGGCAATATTTTCCGTCATGCAGTTTATCTTTTCTCCACTCTGGGGCAAGCTGAGTGACAAGATCGGCAGACGGCCGGTCATGCTGATCAGCATTTTTGTCACAGCAGTCTCCTATCTGGTTTTTTCCCAGGCAGCGACCATCCCGCTACTGATTTTCGCCAGAGGACTTTCGGGTATCGGATCAGCTAACATTGCAGCTGCACAGGCCTATATCACTGATGTCACTGACAGCAAGAGCCGCTCTGGTGCAATGGGAATGATAGGTGCTGCTTTCGGAATCGGCTTTATCATCGGTCCGCTCATCGGTGGACTCCTTAAACACAATTATGGCATTCAAATGGTGGGTTATGTCTCTGCCGCGCTGATCGCCGCAGACTTTATCCTCGCAATTTTTTTACTTCCAGAGTCAAACAAGAATGCACAGAAAATTGTATTCAATTTTCTGAAAAAACGATCGGCCGATAGCGAACCCCGTCGATCAGCCGCACTTTTTCTTGGCGAGAAATCAAAAGAGTATGCTGACGGACTTAAACTGACGTTCAGCTCCCGTCCACTTGCACTGCTTATGATTGCAAACTATATCTATACTTTTGCCATTGTGAATATGCAGGTCGCTTCAATTCTGCTTTGGAAAGAATACTTCATGGCTACTGATGAGCAGATAGGCTATATCTTTGCGTATGTCGGTGTATGGTCAGTCATTGTACAGGGTGGTCTTATAAGAAAGCTCATCAAAAAAATGGGCGAACACAAGCTTTTTCTGTGGGGCCACCTCTTCACTTTTATCGGTGTCTTTTTTGTTCCTTTCGCCCCCCAGAGTTCACTCTTCTCGATTGGACTGGTTATCC
>JAAXWX010000086.1 GCA_013334755.1 Chlorobiaceae bacterium
GTTTTCCGAAATATGACATATACGACTTATGGGACTTATCGGAAGACTAATCGTTTTAAACGATAATTTCCTTCTGCCGACATCGCCTCTCTGGGTTTTCCTGTCTGCCAACACACTGCCATTCTGTGATCCACCACCTGCTGCACAAGGAGTTTGTTTTCATAGCGGCCATGAGGCCTATAAGAGCTCTAAACATTTTACTTTCAATCAGTTTTAAGTTTTATATTTCGCCTTCAGGCCGATAGAGCGGCTGCACTGTCTTTATTCAGGAACAAAGCGCAGAACAGATATGGCTGACGGAATTGATATCGGCATCTACGCGTTTACCGCTGAGATGAGCGTACGCGATTATGAGTGCGATATGCAGGGAATCGTTAATAACAGTGTTTATCAGAACTATCTCGAACATGTTCGCCATGAATATCTGAAGCATGTCGGTATTGATTTCAGCGAATATGCCCGGCAGGGAGTTAACCTGGTGGTGGTGCGCGCGGAACTTGATTATAAATTTCCCCTTACATCCGGGGACGCATTTGTGGTCGGCCTCACCATGCGCAGAGAGTCATCCCTGAAATTTGCCTTCTATCAGGACATCTACCGTCTTGCGGATCATAAAATTGTTCTGAAGGCTAAAATAATCGGAACCGCACTCAACCAGCGCGGACGCCCTGAAATACCTGAAGCCCTTGCCGCACTTCTGGCTTCGGGCCAATGATCTATATATTTAACATGAAGCAGTTATGAAGCCATTGATACAGGTTGGACAATCCTACCTGGCCCTGAGTCAGGGAGAGCAGCAGCTTCAGGATGCCCGTTATGAGGAAGCTGAAGCAAGCTACAAGCGCGCACTTGAGGTTTCACGGACCATTCCCGAGGAGGAGGCATTTGACTATGATGGGTTTGATGCGTTATGTCATACCGGTCTTTCAGGAGCTTACATAAAGCTTCATCGTTATGCAGAAGCTCTGCAATCAGCAGATATCGGGCTTCGTTATTTTAACCGCAGGGGTGAACTGCAGCAGGATGAGGGGAAACAGTGGATAGCCGCAGTATTCAATCGGGCACAAGCTCTCGAAGCAGCCGGACGAAAGGACGAGGCGCTGCAGGCATATCGGATGGCCGGCGAGATGATTGCCGAGCGTAAAGGTGAGATGGCGGGCAAGGAGGAGCTGCAGAGGATGATTGCAGAGCATATATCAAAGCTTCAGGCTCTCACGCCGGATAAAAAACCCGCAGGCTACAAAGCCTGGTGGGAGTTCTGGTCGTAAGTGTCCATGCAGAATATCAATAAGATACTGGTAATAAGGCTGAGCTCCATCGGAGACATTATTCTTACCACCCCGCTCCTCAGGAGCTTGAAGCTCGCCTGGCCGGAAGCACGGATCGACTATTGCACCAAAGCACCATTTGTTCCGCTTCTTTCCGCCAATCCACGCATTATCTCCATCTATACGACACAGCAACCTCCCTCCGGAACATACGATCTTGTTGTTGATCTGCAGAACAATCTCCGCTCGCACGCCATTGTCCGGGGGCTTCGAGCACTGAGGGTGGTGCGCTACCGCAAAGAGAACTGGAAAAAATGGCTGCTGGTGCAATGCAAGATCAATATGTACGGTACCTGTACAAGCGTGGTCGATCGATATCTTGACTCCGTGAAGGAGTTTGGCGTATCCGGAGACCTTCAGGGATGCGAACTCTATCCAACCTCTGAGGAGCAGTCATTTGCCCTCACCTATTTTAAGGCTGGACGAAAAACCCTTGCTCTCTGTTTCGGGGCAAAACACTTTACAAAACGCTATCCTCCACACCATTTTGCATCAGTCATCTCACTGTTACTCAAAGAGCAGCCGCTGCAGGTGCTGCTGCTCGGGGGGAAAGAGGATGCCAGCCAGGCATCTGAAATCATGAACGTCTTGCCGGAGGCGTATCGTTCAATGGTTGTCAATCTTGCCGGAAACTGCTCACTCATGCAGACAGCAGCACTCCTTCAGTACACTGATGCGGTACTGTGTAATGACACCGGGCTTATGCATATGGCTTCAGCATTCGGTAAAAAGCTTTATGTGCTCTTTGGCTCTTCCTCAGCAGCCTTTGGTTTTCTTCCCTACCATACGCCATATGATCTTTTCGAGGTTGATGGACTTAATTGCAGACCCTGCTCGCATATCGGCCGTGATCATTGCCCCAAAGGACACTTCAGATGCATGAACGATCTCTCTCAAAGCCTGATTGCCGGGAAGATTCTTGACTACCTGCAATGAGCTTGAGCCAGCAAAAAAAAGGCACGTATTCTCCACGTTTGCCAACAGGAGCCCTTCTCTCAAGACAATTTCTTACACGGTTGGAAAAATGATGCAAATAGGTTACCTTTGATGTTCAAATTTGCAGATGGTGTTCACCGGGAAACCGCTGAAGCCGTGGGGCTGGTCTGCGCAATGCCAGACCCTCGCCATATTGCAAGCAACTGAGTACGAAATATTATCAGATTTTGCGCTATGGAAACAAACAAACTTTATGAATGTACGCTCATCATTGACGGAGGGCTTCAGGATGAGGCCATTCAGGCAGCAATGGAGTTAGTGCAGAGGGTCATTACCGAAAAAGGCGGAAGTATCAGTAGTGTTCTCGAAATCGGAAGACGCAAGACAGCTTATCCGATCAAGAAGAAAACAATCGGTTACTATGCCCACATCGAATTTACAGCGGTTACATCTGTTATTGCAGAGGTTGAAAAAGTTCTTCGTTATGAGGAAGATCTGCTCCGTTACCTGATTATTCACCTTACCAGCGCTTTGCTTGAAATGCGCAAAAGAGTTGAGAAGTACAGTGTTGTCATAGGCAGTCCGGAGGACAATGCTCTTGCTGAAGCTGCTGCATCCGATACCGTTGCAAAATAATAAGTCAAGGTTGATTTGAACGCAAGCTGAGAAGTGATTACTTATTGAGAACAAAATGGAGTAGATGTTATGGCTGAATTAAAGATGCCGGAAATAAACAGTGTCGTCATTGCTGGAAATCTTACCAAGGATCCTGTTTTCAGGCAAACTAATTCAGGTGGAACACCTGTCGTTAACTTCTCAATTGCATGTAACAGAAGATTCCGCGACAGCAATCATCAGTGGCAGGAGGATGTCTGCTATGTTGGTGTTGTTGCCTGGAACAAGCTTGCAGAAAGCTGCCGTGACAACCTGAAGAAAAGTTCAGCAGTCCTTGTAGACGGTGAATTGCAGAGCCGGACATGGAAAGCGCAGGACGGAACTTCAAGAACTGTTGTTGAGATAAAAGCCAGAAGAATCCAGTTTCTCAACAAACGCAAGAAAGACGGCGAGGAGGATGACGAGGGCTTTATCGAGGACGATTGTCACGATCACCATCATGGAGAAATTCATGAAGAAGATCCTGGTCACATTTATGAATACAAATACCTTTCCTCCGATTGAGGGGATAGGGTAAGCAAAATTTTGTAATGAACTTATGAGACAAAAATTTACACAAGGACAGGGCCACAAATCACAGGGCAACAAATCACTGAGCAACGCTTTGGCGTCGAAGAAAAAAGTATCGAAGAACCAGGTTGTGTTTTTCGATTACCGCGACGAGCGAAAGCTGAAGAGATTTATTAATGATCAGGGGAAAATTATTCCTCGCCGCATCACCGGACTTTCTGCCAAAGAGCAGAACCTTCTTACCCATTCAGTAAAGTGGGCACGGTTCCTGGCAGTCATTCCTTATGTTGTCGACGAATACAAATAACCAATTTTGCAATCAATTGAACGAGGAAGCTAAGCAGTGAAAGTCATTTTAAGAAACAATGTGGCTACCCTTGGCGATGCAGGTGAAGTTGTTGCCGTAAAAAACGG
>JAAXWX010000040.1 GCA_013334755.1 Chlorobiaceae bacterium
TTTCCATACGTGCCTTGTCTCCAAGAATGCTTCCTTTTGACTGTCTGCTGCTGGGATCTATAGCCAGAACAGCGAGGCGAAGCCCCTGGTTGATGATCTCTTCACCAAGTGTTTCGATAAAGGTGCTTTTTCCGGCCCCGGGAGAGCCGGTTATACCAATACGGATAGCGTTTGTTTTTTTTGCAAGGCAGCGGTCGAGAATCTCATGAGCCTTGCGTTCATGCTCAGGTTTCTGAGATTCAATCAGCGTTATGGCGCGGCTCAGCATATGGCGGTCGCCGTTCATGATACCGCTGACGAACCTGTCCACATCAGGATCAAAATAAGGCTTCAGCTTGCTGTGCGTGTTGTCGCTGCCCATCAGTCAAAGCGTGCAATGAGAAGCTTGAGGATGTGGATGGCTGCTTCGGCAATGACCGTTCCGGGGCCAAAGATGCCTGCCACCCCTTTTTCATAAAGAAATGCGTGATCTTTCTCTGGAATGATACCGCCCGCAATGACGAGGATGTCCTCCCGCTGCTTTGTTTTCAGCTCCTCAATGATTTTTGGGATAAGGGTTTTGTGGCCTGCGGCAAGGCTCGAAATTCCAATCAGGTGAACATCATTGTCGAGTGCCTGCTGCACCACCTCTTCAGGGGTCTGGAAAAGAGGGCTGATGTCAACATCAAAACCAACATCGGCAAAGCCGGCAGCAATTACCTTTGATCCACGATCATGGCCATCCTGTCCAACTTTTGATACCATGATTCTCGGGCGGCGGCCGTCAAGAGAGGCAAAGGTATCGGCAAGCTGCTGTGCCTCTTTAAAGAGTGTATTGTCCTGCATCTGCGACATATAGACACTGCTGTTTAGCCTGGTGATAGCACGATATCGTCCGAAAGTTTTCTCGCAGGCTGATGATATTTCTCCCAATGTAGCTCTTTTTCTTGCTGCATCAACGGCCAGTTCAAGCAGGTTGCCCTCTCCGGATGCAGCGCTCTCCTCAATTGCCTTGAGCGCAAGGGAGCAAGCTTCATTGTTCCGTTCGGCCTTGATGGATGCCAGTCTCCTGAGCTGTTGATCCAGTACCAGGGTGTTGTCGACTTCGAGCAGCTCGATATCAGTTTTGCTGGTGGTTTTATAGCCGTTGACGCCGACTATAATCTCTTTTCCGCTGTCGATGCGCGCTTGTTTGCGTGTTGCGGCCTCCTCGATCTGCAGTTTAGGGAGACCTTGTTCAATAGCCTTGACCATTCCTCCCGCGGCTTCTATGTCGCTGATGATCTTCCACGCTTTTTCAGCAAGTTTTCCTGTAAGGTATTCAACGTACGAGGAGCCTGCCCAGGGGTCGATGCTTCGGGTGATATCGGTCTCTTCCTGGAGGTAGAGCTGTGTATTGCGGGCAATCCGGGCAGAAAATGGCGAGGGAAGCGCGATAGCTTCGTCAAGCGCATTGGTGTGCAGTGACTGGGTGTGGCCAAGCGTAGCCGCAAGAGCCTCAAGGCAGGTGCGTGTGATGTTGTTGAAGGGATCCTGTTCGGTCAGACTCCAGCCTGAGGTCTGGCAGTGGGAACGGAGCATCAGGGACTTCGGATTTTTCGGGTTGAACCGGCTTACGATTTTTGCCCAGAGCATTCGTGCAGCACGCAATTTTGCGATCTCCATGAAATAGTTCATGCCTGTTGCCCAGAAAAAGGAGAGACGCGGTGCAAAGGCATCGATGTCGAGCCCTGTTTTCAGGCCGGTACGGATATACTCAAGCCCGTCAGCCAGGGTGAAAGCCAGCTCAAGATCGGCTGTTGCTCCGGCTTCCTGCATATGGTAGCCTGAAATGCTGATCGAGTTGAACTTCGGCATGTTCTCACTGGTGTAGCGGAAAATGTCGGCAATAATTCTCATGGAGGGTTCCGGCGGGTAGATATAGGTATTGCGAACCATGAATTCCTTGAGAATGTCGTTCTGTATCGTACCGCTGAGTTTTTCAGTCGAAACGCCCTGTTCTTCAGCCGCAACGATATAAAAAGCCATGATTGGCAGTACCGCTCCGTTCATGGTCATGGAGACTGAAATATCGCCAAGCGGAATCTGGTCGAAAAGTATTTTCATGTCTTCAATGGAGTCGACAGCCACTCCGGCTTTGCCGACATCTCCAATGACCCGCTCATGATCGGAATCATAACCTCGGTGGGTTGGCAGGTCGAAGGCGACGGAGAGGCCTTTCTGGCCGGCGGCCAGGTTCTGACGGTAGAAGCGGTTCGACTCTTCGGCAGTTGAAAATCCTGCATATTGCCGGATAGTCCAGGGCCGGGTGGTGTACATGGTGGTGTAGGGGCCTCCAATGTATGGTGCAAATCCCGGCGCAAAGTTCAACTGATCAGGCTGTTCAATGTCCGATTCAAGGTATATGGATTTGATCCCGATCCCTTCTGCAGTTGTCCAGCCAGAATGCTGTTCCTCTGTGCCGGCCTTACTGGCGGCAGGAATGGAAGAGAAAATATCGATCTCTGAAAAGTCCGGTCTCATTGCACTCCGGTTTTACGTTGGTAGGATTTCAGCATTTCAAGGACGTTGACGCCGGTATAGACAAAACTGTCGAGGCCTGCGGAGAGGAGCACCTCATGCTCTTTTGGCGGTTTGCCGGCCATGACGGGAAGAATTTCAGGATCAAGGCTGCGGAGTCTTTTACAGAGTGTTTCCACTGTCGGCACGGGATCTTTTTCAGCAATGCAGAGAACAACAATATCAGGTTTGCTCTCAAGGGCGGTGCTGTATGAATCCTCTTCAAGAGGGAGGGACGCCCGGCCGGCAATCTCAAAACCACCGCATTTGAAAAAGTCTTCAGCGAATGCGGCCTGCCGGAAGCTTACGGCAGGGTCACCATGCATCCATATAAAGAGGGATGGCGTGCGGCCGGATTTCAGACTGGAAGAGAGTGTTTTCAGGCGTAAAAGCTCATAACCGGCGGTTTCATTGCTCTCAGGCAGCTTCTGAATGTCATTTTCCAGCAAGCTGATATTCTCTTCCTGTTCGGCTGTGAGTGGCCATGGATAGCGGTTGACGCCAATCAAGGTCTTTTTCCGGTTATCGAGGCTTTTCTGCCGGTTTGCTGCTGATTCTGCAACCATTGCCTCAATGATGCCTTTTTCAGCAGCCTCGGCCATGCCGCCTGCCGCTTCGATAGTTTTAAAAACAGTCCATGCCGATTCTGCAAGTTTTCTTGTCATGGCTTCAAGGTAATGCGAGCCATGGGCCGGATCAACAACCCGGTCAAGCGAGGCCTCTTCCTTGAGAATCAGATGAATATTTCCGGTAATACGTTCTGTAATCTCCGGATTGACCGAGTGGCCTGAGTCGAACGCTCCTATCTGCAGCGTATCGTAACCGCCAAGAATTGCTGACACCGCTTCAGTGGTCAGACGGAGCACATTGGTGTAGGGATCAAGCAGAGAGCGGTTTCTTTCCGACGTTCTGGCAAAGAGCAGTGGCAATGGTGATCCTGATGTATTGTATGCCTTCAGGAGATGCCGCATGAGGTGGCGGAGGGCTCTCGGTTTTGCTATTTCGGTAAAATGACTTGAGCCCACAGGGAGAATGATTTCCATGGCCGACAGAATACGGTCAGCCGGAACCCCTT
Organism: Chlorobiaceae bacterium; assembly: GCA_013334755.1. Lineage (GTDB taxonomy): Bacteria > Bacteroidota > Chlorobiia > Chlorobiales > Chlorobiaceae > Chlorobium. The sequence goes on from JAAXWX010000040.1 coordinate 3,614, forward strand.
CCTGGAGATAGCGATGCAGGTAATCGCTTGCTCCGGCAAGCGCCAGTGCAATTTCCTGGGACGCGTTCGAACCTTTTTCATGGAAGGGAATGGTGTCGACCGTCAGAAAGCGGAATCCCGGAAGCGATTCCCCCAACCTGAAGAGTTCCGGATCCTGCATGTTCGACGTGGCGGGTGTTGCAGCAAGTACTCCGCCGGAGGTTCCCGAAAAACCGGGAAAGGTGTCAAGCGTTCTAAGCAGTTCCGCAACAGGTGGGAGGTTGCCTGAAAAGTAGATGGACACGGCAGATGTTTTGATTCCTTCAAGAAGGAGGGTGAGGTTCACAGAGCTGCAAAGCGCGGGATCTGTTATCAGGAACTCAATTGCTGCGGCATCGAGCTCAAAGCTCTTTAAAGCGGCTTTGTTGGCGGATTCAGCATCATGAACCGTAATACGGTGGCAATTTTTCCACGTATTGACCCCTTTAGAGGGAGGAAGCTCAAGGTGCACTGTTTTCTCTTCATGAGAGTGCCAGGGTTCAAGGTCAAAACCGTCCGGTGTATGCCAGACGATGGTGTCGTAAGCCCTCTCTTTGAGTTCGGCTGCAGCTTTGGTGTGCCACTCAGTCCGGCTGACTGCCGGGAACTCATGGAAGAGAGAATCAGGCCGGGAGTTTGTCATAACTATGCATCCTGCTGGTTTTTCTCGATGTTGCAATTGCTGAGAATTTCCGAAATGGTATGTTTCATGTTAGTCGGTAATGCTGTTTTTTCAACAAATCCTTTCTGCTGCAGCCACCAGGTTGTCTGAAAGTCTTTGGTTGTCGGTTTGCCGGTATACTGTTCAATGACCCGTTTGCCGGAAAAGCCGATATTGCCGGCATTATGCTCAAAAAGCTTGATCCCCCTTGAACCGATGCCTATGGCAACGCCGCCGAGTGTCGGGTCGGTAATGATGGTAATGACAGGAAGTCCGGCTTTTTCAACACTCGATATGGCAACATGCAGTTTCGGCAGGCCGACCATTGAAGAACATCCTTCATGCATTCTGGCTCCGCCTCCGGTTGCCTGGATAACAATAGGCACACCGCGTTCAATGGCGGTTTTACTTGCCCGCCAGATTTTTTCTGCTGTGGACATACAGAATGAACCGCCGAGGAAATTGAAGTTGGTCGCGCAAAAGACAACAGGTATCCCTGCAATTGTAGCGTCTCCGGTAATAAACGATGCGGCAGCACCGGTTTTCTGCTGTGCCTCACCAATTTTTTTCCGGTAATCGGGAAAATTTAGAATATCCTTGTCGACAATGTAGCGGGTATTCCTGTGTTCGACGAATGAGCCTTTATCGAGGACGAGGTCGATGTAGTCATGCGCGGTCAGCCTTACATAGCGGTGCCCGCAGGTTTCACAAAGAAAATTGTCGGCAAACAGCTTGGAGTAGAGTACAGGATCGAGCACTTTTTTGCCGGCATTGTCGATACAGTGTTTGTGGCGGGCAACGAAGAGAATTCTGTTTGGCTTGGGTATGAAGTAGGAGACCGGTTTTTCAAAGGCAAGGATTTCATCTTCTGTAATGGTATCCCACTGGCCTATCTTTTCCCAACGTTTCATTCTCTCTGAAAAGAGCTCGTCTGAAGGTATTCTGCTGAGCTTGTCGATCCATTGAACCATTGAGCTCTTGAACGATTGAAGGGCTGACTTCGGGAAATGGTGTGCCGGACCTTCATGCTCAACAATGATGTCGTCAATGATACCGTGTTTCAGAGCTTTTTGTGCTGTTATCTGTGATATCTCCGCAGCCATTCCCGCCTTTTCCCTTGTACGGAACAGAATTGATGAGCATGCTTCAGGTGAAATGACCATGTAGGTGGAATATTCCATCGCGAGTACGGCGTCGCATCCAGTCAGAGCAATAGCCCCACCGCTGCATCCACGGTTGATGATCACCGATATGGTTGGTACGGCAGCTTCAGCAAGCAATTGCATGCAGCGACCGATTTTCCAGGCAATGCCGCCGCCTTCCGACTGCTCGGTAGGATCTGCGCCGGCTGTGTCGATAACAGTAATAATGATGCGGTTTTCCTGTTCGGCAAGCTCAATGGCCTTGATTGCCTTTTCAAATGCTGCCGGTGTCGGCATGCCTTGATTCCATTTTGTTATTTCATCGGGATTCCTCATCAATTGGCGCATGAGACCAAAATCAGAGGTAGGTCCTGATTGCTGGCCGATCAGCATGACCGGCCACCAGGAGTTTTCGCCATTACGCAGCACCGCCCGGTGGGTCTGGATGATGCAGCTGCCGTGCAGATCGTTCTGCAGGCACTCTTCCGCTTCGTCAAATACGGTCAGGTAATCGAGGTGTTTGGGGCGTTCGGGGTGAAAGGAGAGTTGATACTTTTCGTATTCGGTGAGCTTTTCAATACTTTCATGTGAGTAGCTGAAGCCCTCTTTTTTCTCAAAAGGCAGATAAAAATGTTTCACTGGTTACAAGCTGCTTTGTCTTGGATTGGTTGATGCTGTTTTTGAGCAAATTCAAGAAGTACCCTGTTTGTCTCCTTAGGGTGAAGAAACATGATTTTTTTTCCGCCTGCTCCTTCTTTCGGCAAGCCAAGTGGGTGGATGCTGACGGAGTGAAGACGCTCCGTTTCTTTTTCGATATCGTCCGTTTCAAAGGCGATGTGATGCATGCCGTCACCGTTTTTTACAAGAAATTTCGCAATAGGGCTCTCGTCACTCATGGGTTCGAGCAGCTCTATTTTGGTTTCTCCGATGGTTATGAATGCAACCCGTACTTTTTCAGACGGAACCTCTTCGATCCTGATCGCCCCGGGGGCGCACCCGAGGACGTTCCGGAACGTCTCAAGTGCGCTTTCAAGGTTCTGGACGGCAATTGCGATGTGGTCAATTTTTTTGATCATTCGTCCTTTGTAACTGGTTTGCTCGTTAATGCATAACCGATGGTCAGAAGCCCGTTTCTTATTTCATCGAGAATCGCCGGATCGTCAATTGTTGCCGGCATGGTGTACTCTTCGCTGTTGGCGATTTTTCTCATGGTTCCACGGAGAATTTTGCCTGAACGGGTTTTTGGCAGACGATCGACGACAATGGCACTCTTGAACGATGCAACAGGCCCGATATTTTCACGCACGTATTCGATAACATGTTTGATGATCTGGTTGTGCGGGGTATCAACATTGTTTTTGAGAACAAGGAAGCCAAGCGGCACCTGTCCTTTCAGGTCGTCATGAACGCCAATGACCGCACTTTCCGCAACATCAGGATGTTCGCAGAGCGCCCCTTCAATTGTTCCGGTCGAGAGTCTGTGGCCTGCAACGTTGATGACGTCATCAGTCCGCGACATGATGTTGATATAACCATCTTCGTCAATAAAGCCCGCATCGCTGGTCTGGTAGTAGCCGGGAAACTCCTTCATATAGGTTTCCACAAAACGGTTGTCTGCTTTCCAGAGTGTCAGCATGGTTCCGGGAGGAAGAGGCTGTTTGATAACGATATCGCCCATCTGCCCGGCTGGAAGCTCTTCCAGATCTGAATTGACGACCTGGACGTTATAGCCCGGTACTGCTTTTGAAGCCGAACCATACTTGATCGGACCAGGTTCAATGCCCTGGCAGTTAGCGGCAATGGCCCATCCTGTTTCAGTCTGCCACCAATGGTCGATAACCGGTACCTTAAGCTGATTTTCAGCCCATTTGACCGTATCGGGATCTGCTCGCTCTCCTGCAAGGAAGAGTGTCCGGAAATTCGAAAGATCGTATTGCTTGATATAATGGCCGTTGGGGTCTTCTTTTTTGATGGCCCGGAATGCTGTCGGTGCTGTAAAAAGTACCGAGACATTATGTTCGCTTATAATTCTCCAGAATGTTCCGGGATCGGGCGTGCCGACCGGTTTGCCTTCAAAAATCAGGGTAGTGCATCCCTGAAAAAGGGGAGCATAGACAATATAGGAGTGGCCGACAACCCAGCCGACATCACTTGCAGCCCAGAACACCTCACCAGGTTCAACGTTATAGACGTTTTTCATTGACCACTGCAGGGCTACCATGTGGCCGCCGTTATCGCGCACGATACCCTTGGGCTGACCGGTTGTACCTGAAGTGTAGAGGATGTAGAGGGGATCGGATGATTCTACATGGACACATTGTGCGGGTTCGGCGCCAAGAAGAGACTGGTTCCATGTCAGGTCGCGCTCTTCGTTGAGTTCTGCTCTCAACTGGTCGCGTTGTTTGATGATACAGATTTCAGGCTTGAAGTGGGCCAGCTCGATGGCAAAGTCAAGAAGGCGCTTGTAATCAATAATTTTGCTGTGTTCAATGCCGCATGATGCTGAAATGATTACTTTCGGTTTGCAGTCATCAATTCTTATGGCCAGCTCATGAGAAGCGAAACCTCCGAATACGACTGAATGGATGGCTCCGATTCTTGCACAGGCAAGCATGGCAACAACGGCTTCAGGGATCATCGGCATATAGATGATAACGCGATCACCCTTGCGGACACCCCTTGACTGCAGAGCACCGGCGAAGAGCGCAACGATATCCCGGAACTCCCGGAAGGTATAGCGTTGTTTGGTTCCTGTTACCGGACTGTCGAAGATAACCGCCAGTTGGTTGCCGCGACCTTCATCAACGTGACGATCAAGTGCATTGTAGCAGGTGTTGGTCATGCCACCGGCAAACCATCGGTAAAAAGGGGGGTTGCTTGTATCCAGAACCTTGTTCCATTTTTTGTACCAGTGAAGCTTTTCAGCGGCTTCTCCCCAGAAAGCTTCCGGGTTCTGAATTGAGTGCTCATAAACGGTTTTGAAGGACTGCGACATACGAGTGACCCCCTGGGAAAAATGAGTTAATAAAAAAGAAGGGAGGACGAACTAGTCAGAAAAAAAGAACGGATGGCTGGATAGCGGCAGAACATAAGTTGGAGCGATTTGTTAATAAAAACCAATGTTAACAAAAAATACACAGTAGACCAATGAAGATTTGTTACGGAAGTGGTTTCAGCTTTTTGAAAAGTTGAAAAAAATCCTCGATAGAGAGCGCTTCCGCCCGCAGTTTCAGGGTAGGGCTCTCTACCGATTCAAGGTTATAGTTTTCTTTGAGATTGTTCAGCAGGGTTTTCCGGCGCTGGTGAAAGGCTATACGGACAAATCGGCGAAATCCTTCGCTATCTTCCAGAGGGTCATTTTTTTTTGGTGTCATCTGCAGAACAGCACTGTCAACTCCCGGCTGGGGTTTAAATACTTTGCGTCCTACCTTGAAAAGATAGCTGACATCGCAGAAAGCCTGCATCTGGACTGCCAGAATGCCGTAATCCTTCGTGCTGGGTTTTGCAATAAGTCGCATGGCAACTTCATGCTGCATCATCAGCGTTGCGGAGACAAGGTACCTGCGGTGTTCAAGAAGTCTGAAAAGGATCGGAGTGGTAATGGAGTAGGGGATATTGCCGAGAACCCTGAGTGGTTTATCTTGTGCCAGTGATGCAAGATCGGTTTCGAGGAAGTCATTTTCAATAAGATTGAGCTGGGGGTACTCACCTCTTATGAATTCAGCAAGCTTCCGGTCTTTTTCGACGACAGTGAATACCGGACAGTACTTCATGATCTCTCTGGTCAGGGCGCCGAACCCTGGGCCGATTTCAAGAATGTTGTCCTGGGGTCCGGCTTCTGAAGCAATAACGATTTTTCTGGTGATATTAGGGTCAGTCAAAAAGTTTTGACCTAATTTTTTTTTCACCGCGATTTCAGTATGCTTATATTCAACAACTTTTCTCATGGAGTTTGAAATTATTTCAGTACCATAGCCGGGCGGAACTGCTTTTCATAATTTAAGTTATTCTGGAAGTAATGGAAGAAAATAACATCGGGGTTGCGGCTGCGAAATATGTTTCGCGTGGAAACAAGGCAACCCGTACCGGGTTTGGCGAAGCTTTACTTGAGGTCGGCCGCGAAAACAGCTCTGTCGTCGCCCTGTGCGCCGATCTGACAGGATCCTTGAATATGAATTTGTTTCGCGATGCTTTTCCGGACCGTTTTATCCAGACAGGAATTGCTGAGGCCAACATGACCTCCATGGCAGCCGGACTTGCTACTACCGGAAAAATACCGGTCGCTGCAAGTTTTGCCGTTTTTTCCACTGGAAGGGTTTACGACCAGATCCGCCAGTCGGTCTGCTATTCGAATCTCAATGTGAAAATCTGTGCTTCTCATGCCGGATTAACATTGGGCGAAGATGGAGCCACTCACCAGATTCTCGAGGATATCGGCCTGATGCGCGGTCTGCCGAGAATGACCGTGGTTGTGCCCTCTGACTACAGCGAAACCATTCGTGCCACCAAAGCCATTATAAAGCATCATGGTCCGGTCTACCTCCGTTTCGGAAGGCCGAACATTCCCGATTTCACCCTTGATGAGGATGGTTTTGAAATAGGCAAGTCGATTGAACTCCATCCCGGTAAAGATGTAACCGTCATTGCCTGTGGCATTATGGTCTGGAAAGCCCTTGAAGCTGCTAGAATTCTCGAAAAGGAAGGGGTTGGCGTGAGGGTGATCAACATGCACACCATCAAGCCAATCGATACGCTTGCCATCGTTCGTGCGGCCAATGATACCGGCGCTATTGTGACGGCTGAAGAACACCAGACCTATAACGGTCTTGGCGATGCCGTGGCCCATGTCTGTGCGCTCAATATTCCGGTGCCGATTGAGATGGTCGGTGTCGAAGATCAGTTTGGCGAATCTGGAAAAGCTGATGAGCTTCTGGAAAAATACAAGTTGACGACCAGGGATATTCTTGAAAAAATTTACCTCGCGTTGCGCAGAAAAAATTGATAAGAAGGCTAACAATTTCCCAACGATACAGGAGACAATAACTGATGGCAATGCCGAATTTTGGGGATATGATGAAACAGATCCAGCAGGCTGGTGAAAAGATGCAGGATGTTCAGAAACAGCTTGAAAAGATCGTGGCCTATGGTGAAGCCGGAGGCGGCATGGTGAAAGTCAGTGTCAGCGGCAAACAGAAAGTGCTCAGTCTGACTATTGATCCGGAGATCATGGATGACCCGGAAATGGTTCAGGATCTCGTTGTTGCCGCAGTGAACAATGCACTTGACGAAGCTGCCAGGCTTGCACAGGAGGAGATATCCAAGGTGACCGGCGGGATGATGAATCCGGCGGATATTCTCAAAAACATGAATCTCGGTCAGTAGCTCTCGATGCGTTATACTTCGGCCGCTCTTGAAGCCCTTATTGATGAATTTGCCAAACTCCCTGGTGTCGGACGCAAAACAGCCCAGCGTCTTGCCATGTATGTTCTGCAAGAGCCGCGAATTGAGGCGGAAAAGCTGGCCGGAGCCCTGCTTTCAGTAAAGGATAACGTTATCCGCTGTTCGGTTTGCCAGAACATCACCGACATCGGCACCGACCCGTGTGCCGTATGTAGCAGCAAGGCGCGTGACCGTTCGGTTATCTGCGTGGTTGAATCCCCGGTAGATATGCTCGCCTTCGAAAAAACCGGTCATTACAAAGGACTTTATCATGTCCTTCACGGTGTTATCTCCCCGCTGGATGGTATAGGTCCTGATGATATCAAGGTTCGTGAACTGCTCTTGCGTTTCAACGTGCAGGAGACCCCTGAAGTAAGGGAGGTTGTTCTTGCACTGAATCCAACGATTGAAGGCGAAACAACAGCCCTCTATCTCAGCAAACTTCTCAAGCCGCTCGGTATTCATGTGACAAAGATAGCCCGCGGGATTCCAGTTGGAGCGGAGCTTGAGTTTATTGACGAAGCAACCCTTTCACGGGCAATGGAAGGGCGCACTGTCGTCTAGCGTTTTTCCAAAGCCGTTTCAATTCCCGATAATGAGCACAGAAAAAAAGTCAGTATTGATTCTTGGTGGCGGCCTTGCCGGTCTGACCGCAGCCAAACGTTTGACCGATAAAGGGTTTCAGGTCAAGGTGCTCGAAAAGAGAGACATTTTCGGGGGGAAGGTCTCGGCTTGGAGAGATGAGGAGGGTGACTGGATTGAATCAGGGACGCACTGTTTTTTCGGCGCCTATAGCGTTCTGTACGATCTCATGAGGGAAATCAGGACCGATCATGCCGTTGGATGGAAGGATCATCAGCTCACCTACACCCTTGCCGGGGGGGAGCGCTTTACCTTCAACACATGGGATCTTCCCAGTCCGCTCCATCTCCTGCCTGCGATTGTAAAAAACGGATACTTCACTCTTGGTGAAATGGCGGCTTTTTCCAAATCCCTGATCCCCCTGGCTTTGAAAAAAGATAAGTATCCGCCAACACAGGATCATCTGACTTTTGCTGAATGGGCGAAAGAGAAAAAATTCGGCAACCGCCTTATGGAGAAAATGTTCCGTCCGATGGCACTTGCCCTGAAGTTTATTCCCCCCGAAGAGATATCCGCCAAGATTATCCTTGATGTTACCGAAACCTTTTACCGCATTCCCGATGCATCCCGCATGGGTTTTCTTAAAGGGTCACCGCAGGAATATCTTCATCAGCCGCTGATTGACTACTCGACATCGAAAGGGGCGATATTCAAGAACAACATAACCGTAGATGAGCTGCTCTTTGACGGTACCGAAATCAATGGCGTGCAGCTTCGCAACGGCGAAATCCTGACTGCCGACTACTATCTTTGCGCCCTGCCGATCCATAACCTGAGAAAGGTGCTTCCTGACAGACTGAAACAGCATGATCCGTTTTTTGGAGGTCTCTACAATCTTGAAGGGGTCCCCGTAATTTCTGTACAGATCTGGTATGACAAGGAAATTACCACCGCTGATAATGTTCTTTTTTCTCCTGACGGTGTCATTCCGGTTTATGCAAACCTTGCCCGTACCACGCCCGACTACGCTACACTCAGGGGAGAACCTTTTATCGGCAAAACACGCTTCGAGTTCTGTGTTGCACCGGCAAAGAAACTCATGGGGCTGTCCAGGGAGGAAATTATCCGTCTCGTTGACCAGAGCGTGAGAAATTGCTACCCGGAAACGTCAAAAGGAGCAAAGATTCTGAAGTCCACACTGGTGAAAATTCCTCAATCAGTTTATGCTCCTCTTCCATACATGGAGCAGTATCGACCAACTCAGAAAACCCCGCTCCATAACCTGTTTATTGCCGGCGGATTTTCACAGCAGCTTTATTATGATTCGATGGGCGGAGCGGTCATGAGTGCCAATCTTGCCGTGGATGGCATTGTGAACCATCACTCTCATGCTCATTAACGATTTTATCTAGTTTGTATTATCTCAATCTGCCGATAATAGCATATAAATCTTTATAAAAATGAAAGTTATAGCCGTTAATGGAAGCCCCCGCAAGGAAGGCAATACCTATCATGCACTCATGGGGGTAGGCAGGCAGTTACAGGAAAACGATATTGAGTTTGAGATTATCCATATTGGCAATCAGGTCATAAGGGGATGCCTGGCTTGCGGAACATGCGCTAAAAACAGGGATGAAAAATGCAGCATAACGACCGACCCGGTGAATGAATCGATCCAGAAACTGAAAGCGGCAGATGGTATTATTCTTGCGTCACCGGTTTATTATGCGGGTATTGCCGGTACCATGAAATGTTTTCTTGACCGGGCGTTTTATGTGGCTGGATGTAACGGAGGCCTGTTCCGTCAAAAAGTGGCAGCAGCGGTTGTCGCTGTTCGCCGAACCGGAGGATCTTCAACATTCGACAGCCTGAACCATTATCTTACCTATTCTGAGATGATTCTTGCCACATCCAATTATTGGAATATTACGCACGGAAGAACACCAGGTGAAGTGTTGCAGGATGCAGAAGGAGTGCAGATTATGGATGTTCTCGGACGCAATATGTCATGGCTGCTTAAAATGCGTGAGCAAACAAAAGTTCTGCTTCCCGGGCCTGAATCTGTTGCAAAGATTTTTACGCACTTTATCCGTTGATCAAAGACAATATGATCGTTTGGAATAAGTCATCCCATTATCATAATCTTTTGAAACAATCTTGCTAATCTATTCATGGCGGGTAGGTTTTTTCCTTGAAATATCTCATTCGTAACAAGCATCCTTCCGTTTGAAGCGCTCGGTTTCAGGTCTGAAATTTGTCTTTAGTTTTCTGCGGAAATTCTTATCTTCAATTCCCTGATTTGATTCAGTGAATTGTCAGCAGGCCCTTGTAGCTCAGTGGATAGAGTACTAGTTTCCGAAACTATTGGTCGGCAGTTCGAATCTGCCCAAGGGCACAGGAGAGTAAAACATTTCGGGGTGTGGCTCAGTTGGTAGAGTGCTGCGTTCGGGACGCAGAGGTCGTGGGTTCGAGTCCCGCCACCCCGACATCAGAGGCGATTACGGCAGGTTCCGCAGTCGCCTTTTTCTATTTACGTGCTACATCAATACTGTTGCGGTCGGAAGTTCGAATCTTCTATCGCCCCCATACACTTCAAGCCTGCAGCAGCCCTGCAGGCTTTTTTCATTTCCTGTCTACTACCATTCACACTGCCGAATCATCTGTTCTCATCCGTACTATCCAGTTCCCTGCGCATTAAATCCATTTCACTGGCATTGAAGGAATATTTCGATGACTCGAAAGACATGAATTTGTTGCTACGCCGCCTCGACGGATAGGACGTTACCTTAACCGCCAGGGACGTGAGTCCAGAAGCCCGAACCATTTGCAAATGGATAAATTTGTTTTGTGATGGGCTTGATATCTTCTATTTTACACAGTTAAACGAATAAATGTCGGTTATCTGTGCAAAATATTTGTCTATGAGGTTAGAGCAGAAGCTTAAGAGATTTGGCAGCGTACCGTTTACACATGGTACCTTGCTCTCGATTCTTGAAAAGTACCGATCTCCAAACGACAAGATCGTCCGGATGATCGATGATGCGACGATAATACCCATCAGGAGAGGGTTCTATACCGTTTCCCCGGAAATCACCGGAATTCCGCTTTCTCTGCCGCTTGTTGCGAATCTGCTGTATGGCCCCTCTTATGTTTCGATGGATTACGCCTTGTCCTATTACGGAATCATTCCTGAACGGGTGATTGAGGTAACTTCGATGACCACAAAAAGAAGGAAGGTTTACGATCTGCCGGTTGGCCGCTTTTCCTATACTCACTCTCCTCCGGAATTGTATGCAGTTGGTATTGATCGGATCGAGAACGCCGATCGGACAGCCTATCTGATTGCCTCACCAGAAAAGGCTCTCTGTGACAAGCTCATATTTACCCGAAATCTGAATATCCAGTCACAGAGGGCATTGAATGCGTTGCTGTTCGATGATTTGCGTATAGATGAAGATTCATTGGTTAATTTTAATACAGAAATGATCAGGGAATGCATGTCAGTTGGACTGAAAGTTGATATGCTTCAAGCACTTTTGCAGTTGGTCAATGATATGCAAAAGGAGGCGTCATGACTGTGTTTAGGCAGATGTTTGAGAAATATGATACGACTACGGCCGATGGTGCTGTCAATGGAATGAGGGAGGTCATGCAGGAAGTGGCACTTGCCGGATTGTACCGCGCAGGTTTTTTCGACAAGGCAGCTTTTTATGGAGGAACCTGTCTGAGGATCTTTTATGGATTACCCAGGTTTTCAGAGGATCTGGATTTTTCTCTGTTGGTGCCAGATTCAGACTTTTCCCTTGAACCGTATTTCAAAGCTGTCAAGGATGAATTTACAGCATTAGGACTTGAGGTCGAGATATCTGCCAAAAAGAAAACGGTCAGTACAGGTATCGAGTCGGCATTTCTGAAAAGCGACACTCGTCTTTTCAGTCTTGCGGTACATGCAGAGAAGACCGTCAAGATAAAGTTCGAAGTCGATACCCTGCCTCCGTTAGGCTTTGCAACCGAGGAGAAGCTCTTGCTGCAGCCATTTTCTTTCTATGTAAAATGCTTCAGTTTGTCGGACCTCTTTGCTGGCAAGATGCACGCGTTGCTCTACAGAAACTGGAAGAACAGAGTGAAAGGACGGGACTGGTTCGATTTCGAATGGTATGTCAGAAATGGTATTACTGTGAACATGTCTCACTTCATCGTTCGAGCCAAACAGAGCGTCCACCTAAAGTCTGAGAGTCTTACTGAGGCGGAATTTCGGAACTTGCTGGAAAGGCGAATAGAAGTGCTCGATGTTGTTGAAGCTGTGAAAGATGTTTCCCGGTTTGTTAAGGATGTCGAGGCCTTGAAAATCTGGTCCCCGGATTATTTCCATGAACTGGCCAAGCACATGCAAATCACTTC
>JAAXWX010000041.1 GCA_013334755.1 Chlorobiaceae bacterium
AGCACCTTTATCGAAACACTTGGTGAAGAGATCATCAACCAGGGGCTTCGCCTCGCTGTTCTGGCTATAGATCCCAGCAGCAGACAGTCAAAAGGAAGCATTCTTGGAGACAAGGCACGTATGGAAAGACTTGCGGGTAGAAAAGAGGCCTTTATCCGTCCGACGGCCTCCTCCGGCTACCTGGGAGGCACCTCGCCGAAAACCCATGAAACCATTGTCCTCTGTGAAGCTGCCGGATATGATGTCATTCTTGTTGAAACCGTCGGAGTCGGCCAGTCAGAGGTATTTGTCGACACGATGGTTGATTTTATCCTGCTCCTCATGCTGCCAGGATCGGGCGACGAGCTGCAGGGTATCAAGCGGGGAATCATGGAGATAGCCGACGCTGTGGCCATCACCAAAACCGATGGAGATCAGGCAGGAATTGCCGCTGTTTCAAGAGCCGAATTCGAGGCCGCCCTCCGTATGCTGCCGTCAAAGCACCCATTCTGGCAGCCTAAGGTGATTCTTACCTCTGCCGTCACCGGTACAGGCATCAAGGAAGTGTGGCAGAATATTTCAGATTTTTTTGTATTGATGCGCGAACGGAACATCCTGGAAGAAAGGCGCCGCCAACAGTTGAAAAACCTGCTTTATACCGTCCTTGAAGAGATGCTTAAAAAAGAGTTCTTCTCTCATCCCGAAATCATCAGCTTGAAAGAGAGCATTGAGCAACAGGTTCTTCAGGCAGAAATCAGTCCTTTCAGCGGCGCAAACACCCTGATGGAAGCTTTCACTCGTCGCCGATAAACTCCTTTTCCTCAGATTTAACAATCAGCACAGGACAATTGGCCTTGCGGACAACCGTCTCGGCAACGCTGCCCATAATCAGACGGCTCAGCCCCTTTTTGCCATGAGAACCCATAATGACAAGATTGACATCACGCTCCTCCGCTTTCTCAAGTATCACATCAGAAGGATTGCCAAACTCTACAGCGCATTCAGCTTTGATCCCTGCCTGGATTAGCTCCTGCAAAATAACCTGAAGATCCGCTGCCGCAGCTTTTTCCAGATCCTCTTCGAGCGGTACATAGTTGAGTGTAATGTCTACAGCCATAGGTCTTGGTTCCACAACATTCAACAGAAAGACCGATGCACCCATACCAGCGGCAAACTCCTTCGCATATTGCACCGACTTGCGGGAAGCATCAGAAAAATCGACTGGACAAAGAATCTCATGAATCTTGAACATGATCGGAATGGTTTAGGTTGGCTGGGAAGATGCCGGTGGCCTGCTCTCAAAGAACGGTTTGAACAGGTCCATTGGTATTGGAAAAACAGTCGTTGAGTTGTTCTCCGCAGCAATATCCTTCAGGGTCTGCAGATAGCGAAGCTGGAGAGCTGCAGGAGAGCCTGAAATAATCGTCGCGGCATCGGCAAGACGTTGTGCCGCCTGGTATTCTCCTTCAGCGTTGATGATGGCAGAACGGCGCTCCCGTTCAGCTTCAGCCTGTTTGGCCATTGCCCGGCGCATCCCCTCGGGAAGGTCGATCTCCTTCACCTCAACCTTGCTTACCTTGACACCCCAGGGTTCAGTGTCCTTGTCAAGAATGGCCTGGATACGGTCATTGATTTCATCACGTTCAGCCAGCAGATTATCAAGTTCCCCCTGACCGCATACACTGCGAAGGGTCGTCTGAGCCAACTGTGATGTGGCAAAATGAAAATCCGCAACATCAACAATAGCCTTGATGGCATCAAGAACACGGAAATAGACAACCGCACTCACCTTCACCGATACGTTATCACGAGTGATGATATCCTGCGGAGGAACATCAAGCGTTACGGTACGAAGGTCAACCTTGACCATTTTATCGATTCCAGGAATAAGAATAATGAGCCCGGGCCCTTTAGCCCCGATAATCCGACCGAGACGGAAAACAACCCCCCGTTCATACTCCCTGAGAATTTTTACCGATGAAATAAAAAACGCGGCGGCAAGCAGCAGAACGGTCATCACATTATATGTCAGCATAAAAACAGCTCCTTTTATGACAGTTTACCTCAATAATAATCCTTTTCAGCATCAGACAATACCAGATATCAAAGCCCAGTCATCCCGTAAACAATTTTCGTTAGAACTGTTAAGACCGTCAACTCTTCATACATAGTATAATGACTTAAGCCTGCTTCACCGTTCCCTTTCAACAGAAAAGAGGCGCTTGTATCAGAACATTGAGTGTTCACCAAGCTCCTGTCCGGCAAGCCCCTCTTTCAGTGCCCGTCTGTAAAAATCGCGCAATGTATCGCTGCCATACGATGGCGTCATATCTGCATCATATTTACCTGTCTCGGGATTGAGCACAAGCATGGACTCAGAACAGTAGTACTTGCCGATACGGGCAAACTCGGCTTTGTCTTCCAGCTTCGGGAATATCTTTGCAAGCATGCTCAGTACAGGAATGATCACGTCGAACATCTGGATCGGCATGTTTTTGAACTTCGGTGGACGGCCGAGAAGCTCAAAAAGCATTTCACCCTGCTCCCTGTGAGAAATAGCCTTCCCCGGACCACCAATGGGAAGAATTTTATTCTGCATGGCAGGATTTTCCAGGCAATCGGCTATAAACCGCGCCAGATCAGCTTCGCTTATGGGCTTGCAGGAGGTGAGTTCGCCGTTGCCAAACACGACAAAGGGCTTTCCTTTTTTCACAGCTTCAACCTGGCCGGCAATGGACTTGAAAAACGCCGTCGGGCGGACAATCGACCAGGTCAACCCCGACTCCTTCAGCTCATGCTCGAATTTCAGCTTTGCTCTCTGAAATTCGAGCAGCGGCTTCTGGACACAGATCGCGGAGAGAAGCACAAAGTGCGTCGCCCCGGCAGCCTTACCCGCATCGAGCGCATTTCGTGTGGCCTGATAATCGATATTCCATGAATCCTTTACTCCTCCGTTGCGGGAGGTCAGGCAGGAGACGACAACGTCAAAGTGCTCACCCCTGATACCGTTCTTCATCAGGGAATCCATGCTGATCACATCGCCGAACCGTACCTCTGAACCCTTCAACTGAGTGCGAGTCTCTTCAGCCCTGGTCGTCATGCCGACTCCTGAACGCTCACGGGCAAAACTCACCACATCATATCCTCTGGCAACCAGTTCACGAACAACAAACTTGCCGATATACCCCGTGGCACCAACTACAAAAACACGTTTACGGAGCGTTTCCTGAGTGTTCGAAAAATTATTCACAATTCAGATGTGGTTAGCGGTTTATTGCGGAGCCAGGCCGCTCCCGGTACAAAGCCAGTAATAACTTAAAATAAAGCATATTATCCGTTTATCAAATCCCGCGTCCGGAAGGAACACACGAAACATCCCGCCTCAGACAACTGAAAAATCTCCTCCCCGGACAACACACACTGCCACGCAATATCTCTTCATCCAAATAACACCTCCAGCAAGTCAGAAAGCTTTTTTTGAATCTATACGCTATTCACAGCGTTCTATTAATGACAGAATGAGTTTTGGATGGACAGGTACCACAATAATCACTCAAGCACTATGGAGGGCATGTGTCAACGTATGAATGTTTGAACAACAGGGCGCAATGAAAAAAAAAGTCATCATAACCGGGCTTCTTCTTGCGCTGCTCGCATTCTGCATATTTATTTTTGTGAGAAAGAATGCAATAACTCCGCCAGAGGCAATCACGGAACAAGTGAAGATTGATTTACCCCAATCAACCTTCAATATTCCTATAAGACTTGAAATCAACAGTCTTGCCGAGTACCTGAACAACAAAATCACCGGACAGTTCCTCAACACAACGCTCTTTCTTCAAAAATCCAAAACAGAGAGAATAACCCTGACTCTCACAAAAACAGACAATATCACCATCAGCTCAAGCGGCAAGGAACTGATATGCATCCTGCCACTGACCGTTGATGCGACACTCATTGACAGCAGATTCGGCAAAACACTCTCCAAGCTCGTAAAACCTTTTCGAACCCGCATTATCATGAGACTCTCCACTCCCATCGCTCTGGATAGCTCATGGAAACTGAAAACTCGATTCAAAATAAGAGGGTACCGATGGGTAACCGAACCAGTCCTTAAAATCGGCCCTTTCAGAAAAAACCTGAGAAACACATTGGATGAGGCTATTGGAAGGAACAGCTATGAGTTAACCAAACTGCTTGACACAGAGATAAACAAAGCGGCATCATTGCGAAAAACTGTTGACGGTGTCTGGAGTGACCTGCAGGAGCCCATTCTCATCAATAAATATCCTGCTCCGGTATGGATACGATTTTCCTGCAGTGATATCAAAGGAGATATAACCCTGCAAGGCACAGACATCATCTGTTTTGCGGGTGTAAAAGCAAAAATGCTGATCGTTACCGATACAACGGCATATATAAAACCCAACGCCCTGCCGGATTTCAAAAAAATGGAAGCAAAAGAAAAACTGTCGAAATCCGATATTTTTATCTATGCAAGCACCTCCTTTAATGAAATCAATCAGCATCTCAACGAACGGCTGAAAGGAACCAGGATTTCTTCAAAGGGATACAACATTACCATCAAAGATATAGTCTCCTATGCATCTACTGAAGGATTGACGATAGCGGTTAATACCGACGGGGATCTCAACGGGCGCTATTTCCTGACGGGGCGTCCGGTCTTTGATATCCCTGCTCAGCGTCTGAACGTAAAAGATTTCAACTTTGCTGTCAAATCCAACAGTATTCTTGTTAACAGAGGAGATGATGTACTCCATGATCTTCTGAGAGACAGGATTGCATCGAAGCTTAACCTTGGCTTCGAAACGCTGATATGGAGATTACCCGTCATCATCAATCAGGCCATTGCCAAAGAAAAGACTGGCCGGACAATCGATCTCAGGATTGAAAATCTGGTGATAAAACAGTGTGAAATTCTTATGGGAAAAGAAAAGATCCACTTTATTATCAACGCAGGAACGGAAACAACGATAAAACTGAAAAAAATCAAGGCAGGCAAGGCCATTCGGATACATTAGATACCACAACAGTTGCCGATACTGAACTAGCGGAGGAAAGCAGAATGCTAATGCCATGCTGAAACTTTAAGTACCTTCTTTTAAACCACTGAAATCGCAACGATTTTATCAATCCATGCAATTTTCCCTGAACAAGGAATTGCAGACTTCCGGAATACACCATGCAAATATGTCGCTTAAAGGCGAACAGTACGATAATGACCCTGTTGATGGTTATCTGTTCGTTTCTTGTTCATCCGATACCCTCTCCCGCCATCCCGGCTGTTCATCACGATTCCATATCTGCAGAACAGGTCAAGCTTTTGAACGGAGAACCACGTGTTATTCTTTCTGATCTTAAAGAAGGTGTTACCGGCGTTACGGGGTACATTTTTATTGCAGCATCACCAAAAAAGGTGTGGGACGTTTTGACTGATTACAACAATCATAAACATTTTATACCAAAGCTCATCGACAGCGGTTTGATTTCTGATAATGGACTTGAAGCTGTAATGTTTCAGACAGGAAAGACCAGAATCTTTATTTTCCAGAAGAAGGTGTATATAAAAGCAAAAGTCAGGGGTGAGTATTTAAAGCACCTTTATTTTCAGCAGATATCCGGTGATTTCAAAGTGTATCATGGAGAATGGATTCTTGAGGAATACCAACAAGGCCAGGGAACATTTCTTACCTATAAATCCGAAGTAAAACCTGATTTTTTTGCTCCTCAGTTTGTCGTCAAATATGTTCAGAAACATGATTTTCCTGGCGTTCTAAAGGCAATGAAGAAACGGGCAGAATCCACTGGCCTTTCTGACACAAATTGAACATCCCGGAAAGCTTTCAAATCAATCGCCACCTCCTGATCATCATGCCGCAGGGGGCATTCTCAGTGCATCGGTTTTTTCGAACCTGTTGTAAGCAAAGGTAATTCCTATTGCGAAAACCATTGCCCCTGCTCCAAGAAGAACATTAAAGTATGGTGGGGCCGTAAGTGCGAGCCGGACGACCACCGTGGCAACGGCAAAACCGGAATTACGAAAAACAATCTGATAGTTTGAACTGTAGCGAAGAGAAACCAGTACCAGCAGCACATCGCTGAAGACCAGAATCGTATAGAATATGGCAAAGAAATCGTATGTAGCCTGACTTGTCAGATAAAGATAAGCATCGGTGATAACGATTCCACTGAAAATGACCAGAAGCAGCAGCGAAACAAGCTTTTTTGAAGCAATAAAATCTGTTGTCGCTATAGGGCTATGGGTAATGGGACGATGTTTCTGAAGCTTGTAAAACAGTCCGAGCAGGAGAAATATCAGAAGGCCCCCACCGGCATTGGAAAGAATATGCAGCACCGGTTTTGATGCCTCCTCCCACATAAGAGGCTCTTTGAAGTAGATGAATTCCTTGAACGAATGCCGAAGCAGAATGAGTGACAGGATTTCGAACTGCTTGCCAAGTGAATCTGAAACCGAGTTCGCAAGGCTGAAAACCAGTCCAAGCACTTCAAGAGCAAGCAGCATTGAAAATGCAACATTAATTGCAAAATAGTGGCTTGACGGCAATATTGCCGACAGCTCGTCCGGTAACCATCCCTGGCGGCGAAACTCTATCAGCGCAAGCGTTCCAAGAAAAACAATGATCAGGACATTGGCAGCAATTCGCTCCGTACGCTTATGCTCCCAGAAATGCTCTAACGAGTTAAAAAGGCTGTCAACGCGATTGAGAATGATTATCATAACCTGAATATAAGTTTGACAATACCGTTACCCTGGTACCTGTTTAGCCTCACAGCTTGACAATGCTCAACCCCTATAATGCTCGATGGATTATGGCTGGCCCATGCTGAACCGTTCGCGCATAATGAACCTCCGGCATGCCGAACGTCATGACATAGCCAAACAGATGGTCATCAGGAATGTCGAGACGCTGCCTTATCTCCGGCAACAGATCATTGATAGCTCCTTTCGCAAGACCGTTCCACAACGTACCAACCCCGTTTGCCTGAGCAAAAAGTTCGAAATAGGATAGGGCAATCAGACAGTCCTGCGCCGGGCACGCCACATGTTTCGGCGCTGAAGCAATAAGCAGGTGTGGCGCATTTCGAAAAAGAATGTCGACCTTGTGCTTTTCCCATAGATCTATGAATCTGCTATAGTATTCCTTTCCTTTCAGCAGAGTGCCCTCTCTGGCCAATCGCACCAGCCCTGCCATCACCTCATCACGAAGTTGCGCAACTTTCTCGATGTCGTCCAGCACGGTAAAACGGACCTGACGGGAGTTCACGCCTGTCGGGGCATGCCAAGCCACCTCGAGCAGATGCTTGAACAGCACCGGATCAAGGTTTTCAGGCTTGTATCGACGCACCGAACGCCGCCCCTTTATAAGGGTTTCGAGTTCAGCCGGATCAGGATATCCTCCTTCAAGAAGGCTGCTGTCGCTCGCCTTCAGTCCAAGTATGGAAATCGAACCTGGCGGACAGATCGCAAGGCAGTGTTCACACCTGTAGCAGATTGACTCTTTTTCAACAGCGATTGATGGATAACCTTCCTCTGCCATAACAATAATCCGGGCCGGGCAGTCGGCGACACACATACCGCACATTGTGCAGCTCTCCCTGTCAACCTCGAAATGCAGCATTCTTCGTCATTGCTCGTTCTTGATTCAAAACTTCAGTCACTATTATTCCGTCACAAGATAGCTGATTTTATTAATATCCGATGCGGCCTTCACAACAGTGTTGCACTTCTTTCAAGATCTTGAGGTTTTGTTTCCAACTCAAAACCACCTTGCGTCGGGCGGCACAAGGTGGTTTTGAGTCGTGACATCTATCTTCAGGAACCTTCGATGCAGGAGACTCACTCTTGAGATTCAGGCATGAAGAGAATGTGCTGATTTCATGACACTATGTTTGCGTATCCCTTCTATGCAGGTGAAAAGCCCTCCCATTGTTTGTGAAGATCTGAAGTAAAAACCAAACCAGCAGACAAACAATCCAAAAAGATAATAATCAGGAACTTGCTGCAGGGTTGCTACAATGGCAAGAAGCGAAAAGATCAAGGAGATGGACATGATAATCTTGACTGATCCTGCATGACCGAAACCCATATCCCTGAGCAGGTGATGAAAGTGAGTTTTATCCGGCTCAAAAGGGCTTTTCCCGTTCATCATTCTTTTTGCCATAACGGTCAGGGTGTCGGTCACTGGAACTGTCAGCACGATAAGAACAGTAACAGGAGAAACAATGCTGCCTGGCTTCTGGCTCAGTTCTATTGCAAGAAAAGCAAGCACAAAACCAATGGTCATGCTGCCGGCATCACCCATAAACAAGCGGGATGGATGCCAGTTGAAATGGAGGAAAGCTGCCAGTGCCCCGGCAAATGCAAGGCTCAAAAGCATGAAGGCAGTCATACCATTCAACCATGCAAGCACAGCAAATGTCATAAAGGCAAGAAGTGACGTTGTGCCGGCAAGCCCGTCAAGACCGTCAATCATATTGATGGCATTGATGACACCAAGAGTGCAGAAAATCGTAACCGGTATAACGAGCAATCCTGTCTCGATAACACCAAGCCCAAACAGATTACCAAAAGAACGAAGGTTCATTCCGGGAAAGTAGTTCATGATAATCACGGTAGCTGTGATCTGTACGATAAAACGCCACTTGAAACTGATGTCAAAACGATCATCAATAACACCGACACCAAGAATCAACAAAATGGAAATAATGAGACTCATATACTTCAACACAGGGAAAAAAAGCAGCATTGCAACCAGAACACCGGCAACAATACCAAGCCCGCCGACAAGAGGCTTCGCCTCAGAATGCACTTTACGATTATTGTCAGGAAGATCAAGCAGATTCAACTTTCCAGCCAACCCTGACAAACCATAAATGGAAGCATAAGCCACAAGCAAGGAGACCAGATAGATCCGTGTATCTTCAAAAGAAGCTGTTAACAGATGAGCCCAGTAAGGATCGTAGTTCGCGATGAAAGTAAATGGGCCTATAGCGGATAACCCTGCAAGGAAAAGACCCAAAGCCAAAATCAAAAAGTAGTTAAACATGGGGGTGGTCATCAAAGGTTCTTGTTTTAATAGCTTTCTGCCTGTAAAGCATCAATAACCATGCCACAAAAATAACCACCACCTAACTACCTAAATTTCAATATCTTAAGTTTTCAATTTTTCTCTCCGGATGATTTATTGGTTATTTTTTTCAGAGGTGATACAGATTCAATATGAAACAATAAGAGCAGCTGGAGACATCCCATGCCATTTTGCCTCGATCAATTATTATATTTTATTGATATATGCATAACTGAAAGATCAACGACTGCATTTCAGTATGCAACACATCCCGGAGAGTCCCGAAAGCTTTTTGTATGTAGAACTTCAATTAACTCATAAACTCATATAAGCTATGGCAAACGAAAACAACGGCGTCTTTTCCGACCTCTTCAATGCGGTCGGTGCTCTGGCTCAGAATCTGGCTGACACCTTGGTTAACGGTGTTTCTTCAGCCACTTCAATCGTCCAGACCTGTACAGATCTCTGTGCATCAATCGTAACAAACACGGCAAACACCGCCATTCAGATCATACAGAGCGTTACAACAAGCATCTCATCAGCCATCACCCCGAAAAAGTAAACGCACCGTCCGCTCTTATGATAAAAGCACCTTGCTCCACCCGGCGCAAGGTGCTTTTATGTTTAAAAATGGCGGTGGACACACCCGGAAAATTTTTTCCTGGTGATAATTGTTTGTATTTTTTTTGTTCGTTACACTGCGTACGATATGAAATCGTTCGAATCCATAACCATTGGAGGCACTATGAAAAAGAGACGATTTTTATGGTTGAGACACGTAACGGTTGCGGCCCTGTTTTCTTTTTTGCTCTTTCAGTCAGCAGACACCTGTGCAGTCGGTGAAAATCCAGGCACCGTAAACCCTCCGACAATAAGGCTCACAAGAACATCGCCTACTACTGACGTAACAAGAATCAGTGTGAGGGTCAGAGGCGGAACCGACGGCTGCGGCAGTTATGCCATCAGTCTCTATGTCCCCAGCGAAGGCAGGACGGATCGCCCAGTCGCCACGGCAAGTGGTGACGCTCTTGCAGCAGGGCGTAACAGAAGCCACACTTTTACGGTGAGGCTCAGGCACAGCCCCGGAGCTACGCATGTGATTTCGGGATTCGTGAACTGGGGGCCTGATGCCCAGATGCCGATCCGCGAGTTAAATATCAGTGATTTCGAACTCCATCACCGCTGAGCAACCCGTTATCACGTCTGGCATCAACAAATGCCTCTGCAAGCCGGCTGCAATGATCCGCTGCAGTCGGCTTTTCTTTATATCTGATCTACAGCATATCTTCATCCATCACTCCGAAAAAACTAAACTCTCCACCCGGCGCAAGGTGCATGTATGTTTCCGGCAAAAATACCGGAAAAAAGAGGGTCACTTTTGCAACTGTTGAAAGAAATACCGGCAGTGTCGGGAACCATTGCCCTTCGTGTTGAGTACTATTGATCAATGCACGCCTGAAACTAAACGACTCTGACCAATGGACAGGAAAACCCTCGAAACCTATCGTTCCTTTCTCAAAGACACCATCCGCCAGACCGTCGACTTTTCCCAGACCGACCAGAACCGCCGGATGCCGCCGCCACCCGTTGAAAAACCTTATGGACCCGAAAGGAAGCGGATAGAGCTGCCGTCAATCAAAACCCTCAAGAATATCGGCCACATTGACCTGCAGACGGCTATAGCGGAACGGGAAAGCTGTCGAACATACAGCCAGGAGCCGATCACCCTCGATGAGCTATCCTTCCTTCTCTGGGCCACCCAGGGTATAAAACTCAAACTTGACGCAGGTCACGCCCTGCGTACGGTACCCTCAGCCGGGTGCCGCCATGCCTTCGAAACCTATCTCTCTGTGCTCAGAGTCGATGGTATTGAAAAAGGCATCTACCGTTACCTCCCCATCAAGCACCAGCTCCTCTTCGAATTCGGAGTGGATAACCTGGAAGGGAAAATTACGAGAGCTGCCCTCGGACAGTCATTCCCCGGAGACGCCGCTGTAACCTTCATCTGGACCGTCATTCCTTACCGTATGGAATGGCGCTACGGCCTTGCCTCCCATAAGGTCATTGCACTTGATGCCGGTCACGTCTGCCAGAACCTCTACCTCGCCTGCGAAGCCATCGGAGCCGGCACCTGTGCAATCGCCGCTTATGACCAGGAAGGGATGGACAGCCTGCTCAAAATTGACGGAAAAGAAGAGTTCACAATCTATCTCGCACCCGTAGGGAAAAAATTGTAAGGCTTCCCATCAGCCCCGGCTTTTTTGACACCCCTTCGATGATTGATGAATATCCCTCGGATTGTGCTTCATGAAGGATGTAATTGTTGACGCCCAATGCATTCAGTACTTTCAGACTTACTGAATAACGTCTTGGTTAGGGCCTTGTGATAGATGTTTCCTCAGTATTTCAAGATATATCGGGACTTTGGATCATGCAGAATGTTTATCCATGACCCATAGGTAGGATTTGGCAACATGAACCATTTCCTGCCCCAATTATTGTTGTTTTCACCGACCAGGCGATCACGCTCCTGCGGTGTGATATTGGATTTTACACCTGCAAGAAAATCACCAAGATCGTCTCCGAACAACATTACTATCCGATATTTTTCCGAGATAACTTCTCTCCTGCTCTTCTTCTCTGAAATCCAGTCAACCTTCTCGCCTTGTAACAGGACGTTTTCAGGCAGAACATCAGGCACACCGATTTTTGTAAGGTTTTCTATCGTATCAGCCTCCTGCGAACAACCCGATCCCGTTTTTTCACCTTTTATACACTCTCTGTTGGAAATAAAAATAACCCTGACATTTTTCCCTCTCATGGCATTGATGAACTCAACTGCACCGGGAACAGCCGTTGCCTCTTTCAGAGCGACCCACTTGTTCCAGGTTGCGGAGCTCCACTCACCACCTTCAAGAACAACTTTTCCCATATACCTGGAGTTATCCAGAACCGTTTCATCGATGTCCATGACAACAGCAGGAGGTAATAAAGAACAATCACCAACTTGTTCTTTGGCTGCCGTCCATGTACGGTCGCCAACTGCAGCGTCGATGTTCTTCAATGCTGTATTGTATACCTGGGTGGTATTGGCCTTGTATTCCGCCGATGACTGCATCCACAGAAGACTGTTGAAATTATTGTTTGCGGTCGATGCACACCCGTTCGACAACAGCAATAACACGCCGACGCAAATCAATCTGCAGAAATTGTTCATGTCAGGTACCTCCGGAATATGGGGTTAATTCGGATATGATGCGAGAGCGTACAGCAACTGAAAAAGTTATCAAAAAAATACGTGACATACCATACCAGCCGTTTTTTTTCGTTTGCAAGAGCATCGTTCAGAGCAAGTGGGCATCAGGCTGCCGTTTGTGGAATAGATCAAAGAGATGCCTGAACAATTAACCTGTACGGACAGTTATATTGAAAAAAGATCATTCAAGGTATTAACGGAGGATATACCATGGCTAAACAAATTTTCGTCAATCTGCCGGTGAAAGATCTCAAGAAATCCATTGCTTTCTTTGCCAGCCTCGGCTACTCGTTTGAACCCAGATTTACAGACGATTCCGCAGCATGCATGATTGTAAGCGAGGATATATACGTGATGCTGCTCACCAGGGAGCTGTTCAAAACTTTCACACCCAAAGAGCTCTGCGATGCTACAAAATACACCGAAGTGCTGGTGAGCATCTCCTGCGAAAGCAAAGAGCAGGTCGATGATCTGGTGCGCAAAGCCATCACCGCTGGTGGCAGTACCTACAACGAACCAAAGGACTACGGCTTCATGTATACACACGGTTATCAGGATCTTGACGGGCATATATGGGAAATCGTTTACATGCTGCAGGAAAATGCGGAGGCAAAAACCAAGCCGTAACGAACAATGACCCTCTGCTCGATTCCCCGGATGATCACATTATGCAGTGTATCAGAGGCCGGGCCGTATCCATATCTGCCGGGCGGCATAATCCTCAAGCTTGAGCGCCATGGATAGCAGCTCAATCCTGTCGGGTATCACCTCGATCATCATTCCAAACCAGTGTTCAGCCCACGCTTGCGGACGACCGAAAAGAGTGAACGCCTCCTGGAAACCGGGATCCTGCTTGCCGATAAGTTTTGCATGACCACTTATCTGAAGCCCTAAGATATCATGCCAGTCGTCTGAAAACTCTGCTTCCGGATTGAAGACGCCCACACTTACCTTCGGATTCAGTTTGATATTACCAAGCTTGATGCCCGGTTCCCCGGCCATATAGAGGAAAAACCCTTTTGAGCGGAACAGGATTGGAGTTGAACGGGGCACATTGTCACGGCAGGTCGAAAGCACGCATAGCCGACGTGATTCGAGAAACTTCAGGATACGCGCTTCAAGCTCTTCGGGAGAAAACTGCCTTGACGTCCTTTTCGTCAGAATTTCAGGTACCTCAGATATCTCATGTTCTTTCATGACCGCTCCCCTTTTCTATAATTGCAGGCAACCAGTTCTTTAAAAGATCATCAAATTCTTACACTATACGCAATGCTTTTTGACAGCCGCTGCGGCGGGCTGCAAGAATGTTTAAAGAATTGAGTATAGAGCCCTTATATTGTTTTTTGAGATTCATTGCAATAAGCCTGGCAAGGGCTTTTGAAACAGGAGACAAGAATATGCAGAACACAAACCTGGAATTAATCGAAGCTGCCAGAAAAAAGTTTGCCAGATTCAGGGAACTCCGCGCACAGTTCGGAGAAGAACAGGCATGGGAAACCATGCTGGAAGGGTTCCCCGAACTACAGAAACAGCGCATGGGGCCGTTACTTGGACTGCCGACTCTCATCGAAGGGTTCAAAAAGTCCATCCCCATTTTTAATGCGATCGGCATGGATATGGAGGCTGTGGATATCTCAAACAGAGGTGTCGACGCCGCCCTCGAAATACAGAAGGTTTGCCCATACCTGGATGTATGCAAGGAATTCGGGTTCGATATACCATGCCATGTAATCTGCGAACTGGATATGGAAGCCTCGCACAGGGCCTTCCCTGAAATGAAAGGCGAAATCCTCTGCCGTCAGGCTCTCGGCAGCCCGGTCTGCATCTTCAAATACGAACGTCCGGCAAAAAGCTGACAGAACCAGTAATCAATATCCCACTGTCACACCCTTCACATTGAATGCCTCATGGAACGTGACGCTGCCTTGAGGCATTTGGCCATCGAAAGAGAGTGCAAAAAAACTTCCTGAGGAACACCTTCATGCACAAGCTGCTCAGGGTTTACAAAACCGAATTTCCTGTAGTAATCCGGATGCCCAACAAGGCAGCATCCTCGTGCACCCGACTCTTTCAACCTTTCCTGCTCTCTTGATCAATTATATCTTTTATTTTACGGCTGATATTTCTACAAAACACCATCTTCTGGTACTGAACCACTGGTTATGCATACAAATCATGAAGAAAACATCGAGGCGGTAACGAAAATGGCATTGCAGTTCCTCGCTGAAGCGATCGGGCAATGCCCTGCCGGACTTGAAAGCAACACGAACAGAGATATCGTTTTTGCTGTACTTGGTTTCCAGTACGGTGCCGTACAGAGCGCAGCTTATGTTGCCGGTCTCGGCGAGGAGGCCGCTTCCGGTATCGCAGAAGATGTCCTCGGCAGAATAAACGGAATGGACAAGGAGATGGTGTCGAAATTCCTTGCCCTGATGCCGAGACTTGCCGAAAAGGAGTATCCCCCGATCGGTATCGGCGGCAAAGCCATTATCGGTTTTTACAATTCTGCCACTGACGAGGATAAGCTGGCGACGGCCGGTTCACTGCGGGAAATCCTCCGGCAGATCGATGAAGCGTAAATCCTGAATCGACCAATACAAAACAAGGGTGACCATGGCAAAACAGAAGGTACTCGTGGCAGGAGCTTCAGGCTATCTCGGCAGGCATGTCGTCAGGGAATTCACCTCAAGGGGCTACGGTGTGCGGGCCCTCGTCAGAAGCAGGGAAAAGGTCGCAGACGAAGGGCCGAACTTCGAACCGCCGATTGCGGACGTCGTCGAGGAGTTCTTCATCGGAGACGCTGCCGACTTGTCCTCCCTGAAGGGCGCATGCAAGGGAGTCGATATTGTGTTCTCCTGCATGGGCCTCACCAAACCCAGGCACGACATTACAAACGAACTGGTCGACCACCTCGGGAACAAGGCGCTGCTGGATGAGGCCCTTGTCCACGGCATCAGGAAGTTCATCTACATCTCAGTATTCAACTCCCAGAGAATGATGGATTCAGACATGGTGAAGGCGCACGAGCTCTTCGTGCATGAACTTCGGTCTTCCGGCATGCCATACACCGTCATCCGGCCTACCGCGTACTTCAACGACATGGGCA
>JAAXWX010000005.1:0-1759 GCA_013334755.1 Chlorobiaceae bacterium
AAGACTGCCGACCGAATAATAGTGATATTTTACCTCAATTTCGTCCGTTGACGATTTACGGAAGAGCTGTCTCAAGAATACCGACGTTTTATGAGTTTTGGGAGAATAGATATTTGAGACGGGTTATTCACACGGAAAAAGGCTGGATATGCAGCATTATGCGAAGTATTTGGATTGTCTCATCAAACGACTGTTTGTTAAGACAACTCATTTTTCCCAAAAAACCATTTCAAGAAAAAAAAGGCATTGCATTATTTCGTTATGCAGAAACCTTATGGGAAAAACTGACTGCACGGCGGTTTACATGCGCATTCGCTTCTTTTCTTTTGCTGCTGCTTTTGCACGATTCTCCTCTACCCTGAACTGTACAATCCGGCTGATAAGGTCAAGCGGAACGGGCTTGCCGAGGGGAAATCTAACGGTACCTTTTGCGCAGTCATAAGCAGACAGCTCCTGCCGGAATTGCTCGATACCGGATGGCGTGGGATAAAAGCCGATGTGGGTTTTGTAGGCGGCGAAGTGTACCAGATTGCCTTTGAGGGTAAACGTCGGCATCTGATAGCTGATTTTTTCTTCCGCATCCGGTGCTGCCGATTGAATTGTTTCCCTGATCGCTTTCAGCGTTTCCCGGATATCCTGAGGAAAACCGGCAATGTACTCGTCGATACTTTTTGGGGTATCCTGTTTCATTCTCCTTCCCTCCCCTTTTCTAAATTGACGATCATGCTGATGCACAGTACGGCTAATCGTCCCATACGTCAATCCACGGCTCTATCTTTAGAGTAAAACTGATGATTGCATGCAAAAATAATCTTCAGGCAAACGTTTCGTGGTTCACACCTTCTGTTGTTGAAGGCGTTCTCCGAGCCACACTTTAATGACAGACTGACGCGATACGCCAAGACGTGTTGCCTCTTTATCAAGCGAGTCAATCATCCAGACCGGAAAATCAACATTCACCCTTTTATGCTTTTGTTTTATTCTTTTTGCCTTGCTCAGGTCAAGGTAACTGGTGATATCAGCTCCGTCATCAAATTTCTTGTCAAATTCCTCTGTTTTCATAGATAGCTACCTCCTCAGAACGAGATCTCCTTATTGAAATTATTCTTATTGTTTCACCCCTGTATGTTATGACGCCAGACCAGCATCTGCCTGAAATCTGACCGATAACAATGAACCGCGACTCTTCCGTTGTTCTTGCTGGAATTTCAACAAGATCATAATCATCCCACAACACTTGAGCTTCAATAAAGTCAATGCCGTGTTTCTCCTTATTAAGCCTGCTTTTTTCAGGGTCAAAATCGAACAGCATAGTATACTTTTGATGCTTTTTCTACACCATAAATATACTGAGCAATCCCAAAAAGAAAAAGTTTTTGAAATGATGACTGTGACCGCCGATCAGGGTCTCGGTTTAATAGAAAAAATCCAAAAATCACGCAGAAACCTTCCGGTAACGGTTGACGGCAAGGGTGAGCATGATGGCTGCATAGGCGGTGAGAATCAGCAACGGGCTGGCGATCTCCCTTATGCTGGATCCTTTGAGCATAACGCGGCGCATGATGTCAACAAAGTGGCGGACAGGATTGACGAGGGTCATGGTCTGGGCCCAGTGAGGCATGCTTTCTATGGCGGTAAAGAGTCCGCTCAGGAGGGTGAAGATGACCATGAAGAACCATGCAATAAACATGGCCTGCTGCTGCGTTTCCGTGACGGTTGAAATCAGGAGCCCCATACCGAGCACGACAAGCAGATAGAC
>JAAXWX010000005.1:1859-65239 GCA_013334755.1 Chlorobiaceae bacterium
CGGTAAAGAGTCCGCTCAGGAGGGTGAAGATGACCATGAAGAACCATGCAATAAACATGGCCTGCTGCTGCGTTTCCGTGACGGTTGAAATCAGGAGCCCCATACCGAGCACGACAAGCAGATAGACGGCGGCAACAAGATAAACAAGCCAGTAGCTGCCGAGCATCGGCACATGAAAAATATGCCTTGCAATCAGAAGACCTGCGCTCAATTCCCCGAGACCGATAATCCAGAACGGCAGGAGCTTACCGGTAATGAACTGGTAGCGTTTGATCGGTGTGACATTGATCTGGTCGATGGTACCGATCTCACGCTCACGAACAACGTTCATGCCGGAAAGAAAGAGTCCGATCAGGGTCACCAGAAGAACGATTATACCCGGCACCATGTAATGGGTGTATTCAAGTTCGGGGTTGTACCAGTTCGATGAGACCATACTGATCTCGGGCACCGGTTCAACCCCTGTTTGCGGCATCAGTTTCTTCAGCTCTTCACGGTTAAAGGTTCCGACTATTTCGTTTGCGTAGGCCTGTATGACGCCGGCAGAAAAGCCGTCTTCAGCGTTGATCATGAGCTGCACCTGCGTGTAGCCGGCTACAGTCAGGTCTCGTTCAAAGTTTTCCGGAATGACCAGAACCAGGTCGGCGTTGCGTGCAAGCAGTTCACTGACGCTTGATCGGTCTGAAAAAGAGTACCCGGTGAGCCTGAAGTAGCCTGATGAGGTAAACCTTTCGGCCAGACGGTTCGACAGGGCTGAGCGGTCCCTGTCCTGCAGATGGAAAGGCACCTGTTTGATATCGAACGTGGCAGCGTTGGAAAGTATCACAAGCTGGATGAACGGCATGACAAAGATGATCGGCAGCATCCCCCTGTTGCGGAATATCTGCAGAAACTCTTTCTGCAGTATGAACCAGATCGTGCGCATTACTGAAGCCTTACTTTGAATTTTTTGACACTTGCCGTGATCAATATGATGGTCATCATCACCAGAACAAGCGTCTCCTTCCAGATATAGCTGAAACCGGCGCCTTTCAGCATGATGCTCCGGACAATGATCAGATACCATTTTGCCGGAATAACATTGCTGATCACCCTCAGGGGCAGGGGCATGCTTGAAACCGGAAAAATAAACCCGGAGAGCAATATGGTAGGAAGCAGCAGGCCGGCAAGCGAAATCATCATGGCAACCTGCTGCGAGCCAGTGATGCTTGAGATGAAAATACCGAGGGAGAGCGCCGTCACAATGAAGAGCAGTGATTCGAGAATAAGCAGAATCAGACTACCCTTGCATGGAACACCAAACACAAAGGAGGCAAGGACAAGAACTGTAAGCACGTTGATAAAGGAGAGGAGAAAATATGGCACTACTTTGCCAACAATGATCTCTACCGGCCTGAGCGACGATACCAGCAGCACTTCCATGGTTCCGCTCTCCTTCTCCTTTGTAATGCTGATAGAGGTCATCAATGCGGAGACCAGCATGAGAATAAGCGCCATGAGCCCTGGAACAAAGAGATTGACGCTTTTAAGCTCAGGATTGAACATCATGAGCGGAACAGGCACAACGCCCGACCGGGTGCCTGTCCTGTTACCGTATGCGCTCCCGTAATCCTGCAGAACCGATGCCGTATAGCCGGCAACAATTTTTGAAAGATTGGGATTTGATCCGTCGGTTATCACCTGAACAGTGGCCTTCCCGTCCCGCTGAAGTCGATCGGCAAAGCCGGGTTCAAACACAATTGCTTCGGTAATACTACCCGATTTAAATGCCTCTTCAATGTCCTCAGACGTATGCAGTTCACGGGTTATGACAAAGGTTCCGGATGAGACAAATTTATCGATAATTTCTTTTGTAACAACATCATGAGAGCGATCATATAAACCAATTTTAATATCACTGATTTCGTTGCGTATGGCAAAACCAAAGAGCAGAAGCTGAACAAGCGGCATGCCGAAAAGAATTGCTGCCGTTCTCCGGTCGCGAAATATGTGATAGAACTCCTTGAGCAGAAATCCCCTGAAACTTCGCATGGGCTCACTCCGTGGGGTTAGATCTGGCAAGCTGGAGAAAAACGTCGTTCATGCTCTCGGCGCCGTAATGATGTTTCATCGCTTCAGGGCTGTCGAGTGCCGCCACCCTGCCATCCACCATGATGGAGAGACGGTCGCAATATTCGGCTTCATCCATGTAGTGCGTTGTCACAAAGATAGTTACTCCCCTTTCCGATGCCTCGTATATCATATCCCAGAACCGCCTGCGTGTCACCGGATCGACCCCTCCTGTTGGTTCGTCAAGAAAAACGATTTTCGG
This sequence comes from Chlorobiaceae bacterium, assembly GCA_013334755.1. Taxonomy (GTDB): domain Bacteria; phylum Bacteroidota; class Chlorobiia; order Chlorobiales; family Chlorobiaceae; genus Chlorobium. The sequence continues at coordinate 4,171 of JAAXWX010000005.1, forward strand.
TTCATGCAGAATGGCTACTGAAAATGCAAGCTTTTGTTTCCAGCCGAGCGGCAGTCTTGCAAGTCGGGCATCAGCGGCATCAACCAGATCGAGGCTCTCAAGCAGCCGTGCCGTTTTTTCTTTGATAACCGGGCTTGAAAGACCATAGATCCCGGCAAAAAACCTGATGTTCTCCTTCACGGTCAGATCGTCGTAGAGCGAGAAGCGCTGGCTCATATAGCCGATGTTCATTTTTATTTTTTCCGACCCGGTATACAGGTCGAATCCGGCAACAGTGGCAATTCCGGAAGTCGGAGTCAGAAGACCGGTAAGCATCCTTATTGCCGTTGTCTTGCCCGCACCGTTTGCACCGAGAAAACCAAAAATTTCACCGGGAAAGACACTGAATGAGAGTGCGTCCACGGCAGTGAAATCGCCGAACCGTTTTGTCAGGTTTTCTGTATGAATGACCGGTTCACCCATGAGCTTGAGCGTTGTTTGTTTCCATAAGCGCCATGAAGGTGTCTTCGATACCCGGTTCGATTTTCAGGACTTCGAGCCCGGTAAAACCTGCTCTCTGAAGATCGTCCATCAGTTCGTCTGTACGGACTGACTGGCGGGTATCGGTATAATGAACGGCACTGCCGAATGCATAGACGGAATGGGCATTTGGACTTGCTCTGAGCGTACTGATCAGCCGGAATGTTTCACTGGCGCGGATGGCAAACAGTTGCCTGTTAAAGAGGCTTGTGATACCGGCAGGCGTATCGATACCAAGTATCCTTCCCTCCTGCATGAATGCAATCCGGTCACATAAAACAGCTTCATCCATGTATGGAGTGGAAACAAGAATGGTAATTCCCTGCTCCTTGAGGCGCCCGAGCATCTGCCAGAACTCCCTGCGCGAAACTGCATCGACGCCGGTTGTGGGTTCATCGAGAAAGAGCACTTCGGGACGATGCACCAGCGCGCACGAAAGCGCAAGCTTCTGCTTCATTCCACCCGAAAGCTTGCCTGCCCTGCGTTTTTTAAATGGCTCAAGCTGACTGTAAATGTCGCGAATAAGCTCATAATTCTCTTCGACGGTTGTACCGAACACCGTGGAAAAAAAACGGAGATTTTCTTCCACGCTCAGATCCGGATAAAGCGAAAAGCGGCCAGGCATGTAACCGATCCTGCTGCGGATTTCCCTGTAGGAGCGGATTGTGTCGAGCCCGAGCACCTCTGCCTTGCCAGTATCGGGAAGCAGAAGGGTCACCAGTATCCTGAAAAGCGTGCTCTTTCCCGCTCCGTCTGCTCCTATGAATCCGAAAAGCTCGCCTTCCTGTACGGAAAAGGAGATCTTTTCAAGTGCACTCACCTTGCCGAACTGTTTGCCGACAAGTTCGACCAGAACCACCTCTTTCATGAGCTCCGTTTCTTCAGCAGCCTCACTTCTCCGGGCATACCGATCTTGAGAAATCCGTCCCTGTTTTGAACAACGACTTTTACAGCATAAACCATACTGACCCGCTCCTCTCTGGTCTGAATGATTTTAGGTGTAAACTCTGCTTTTGAAGAGATCCAGACGACCGTCCCTTTCAGAGCATTTCCAGCCGGTTTATACCCGTCAACCAGCACCTCGACGTCCTGTCCGATCCTGATTCGGGGAATCTGTTCTCCGCTCAGGTAGATTCTCAGATACATGGTTTGGAGATCGGCAATCCTGTATAATGGTTTTCCGTATGCTGTCACCTCCCCAGGCTCAGCATACTTTGTCAGTACCACGCCGCTGACCGGATTTCTAACAACGCTTTTGCGGATCTGATCGTTAACCTGCGCTATGCGGGCTTCTTTCGCACTGATCTCTCCAGTGATGCCTGGACTTTCCGTTTCAAGTGAACCAATCTGTTTGTCAAGGACACCGATCCCGTTCTGGATTGTTTCAAGCTGTTTTGACGGAACAGCCCCCTCGTTGACCAGCCTCTGATAACGGTCATAATCACGCATCATGTTCTTGCGCTCTTCAATCAGCACCCCGATACGGGCGCCAAGGCCCGGGCGCTTTGAGGCAAGCGCACGTCGTTCAGCTTTAAGCTGGCTTCGAGTCAAGTGAAGTTGCGTGGTATCGACAACGGCAGCAACACTTCCTGCCGCCAGACGTTTCCCCTCTTCTACGTTCAACAGCAGCAGTTTCCCGTTTGCTTCAGATGAAACAATGATCTCTGTTGCCTCAAAATTTCCATAGCCATCAGAACGGTCGTTTTTCTGACAACCTGACAGCGTAAGGATACAGAGGCAAAGCATGAATCCTATTTTTCCTGAAAATGTTGCCTGGCGCATAGGTTGACTGACTGTTTCAATGGATAAGCTTCACATGACGCTTCAGGCCAGAAGATGGAGACGGGAAAAAACATATTCAAGGGAGTCTTCGTTCAGTATAACCCTTGAAAAGCCTGTCGAGCCAAGTTCCTTTGGCCTGTTATCCCTGTCACTGGTAAATTTCCGGCTCTGCTTTCCATTGTACCAGTAGACAAGCCTGATTTTGTTACCCTCGATTTCAAGGGCTGTGATGCCGCGTTTTCCAATGGCACAACCGGAGTTGAAGATACTTGGAATGGTAATGTTGTTGTACAGGCCGCTCCGGAGACCTATTTTTTTGCCCTCTTTATAACAGGCATCAAGTTTACTTTTCAACGAAGTGATTTTTTGTTCGATAACGGCACGCTTTTCACTATCCGCTGCCGGATAAGCCCTGCAGAGCTCCTCGATTCTGTAGTTCAGAAAATCCACTTTTGAGAGTGATTCAAACAGCGGGCGGTGGGTATGGCCTATGATGGAAACAATTTTTGCCTGGTTTGAGAATTCATATATCGATTTTTCGATGGCAAATCGTCGTGTACTGTTATAGGCGATGGAAAAATTCCTTATACCGACCGGTTTTGCAATATAACGGATAAACAGGACAACAGCCCGGCTCACCATCGGGTAGGTTTCCCACAACAGCACGGAGGCCTGATGGCCGTGAAAAAGCAGGAGGGTTTCATTGCCGTAATGAAATTTCAGTGATTCAACCATTGATGGAGCAAGCCGGTACTCCCTCTCGTCAAGCAAAGCCGCATCATGGTTGCCGTATGTTTTCCAGAAAAAACCATTCTGTTCAAACCTGAGAAACAGATCGTACAGGTCATCCCACTCCGACACAATGGTGTCAAGAGAAAACTTGAACAGCTCTTCAACATCTCCATTAAGGACAAGGCTGTATTTTTCAGGCAGATAATAATACTCGAGCATGGTTTTTACCAGCTCGGCATTCCTCTTGAATTCATCGCGTCTGCCACCGTTACCCATGTGCAGATCACTGAGAATCAGTACTTTTGATGATTTATCAAGGTTGATCGGCCTTGCGTTTTTAAGCAGGCGCTCAAGGTGGGGATGTTTTTTATACCTAAGATTCATAGTAGTACAACCGTTCTTCTCTCTCCATAGTCTTTATCTTTCCGGAGAAGAGACTCACTATGATATAGTTAAAAAAAGTAACCTCCGCAAGGTTCAAGCCCTCTGATTACTGTTTATCACGCAAGTCACCATGCTGATGTACGAAAAAAACAACATCCTCTTTTTTGATCCCTGTTGAAAAAAAAGAGGAAATTAGCTTTCTTATGCACTCGGGTCTCTATAAACTATGGTTCATCATTCATCAGCCAACATCTTGATCGCTCCAGAACGGTTCCGGAAAATACAATACATGCTGAATCACCGTCAGCCTGACCTGACAGTGATCATGGATAATGTCAACAAGGCTCACAACCTTTCGGCTATTATTCGAAGCTGTGATGGTGTCGGCATCAACGAAATCCACGCTGTTTCATACCGTAAATACATCCATGCCGAACAGAATGCCGCGGCAGGTTCAAGCAAATGGCTGACCCTGAACCTCTATTCCGATATAGCAACGGCCTACGGAAAGGTATCGGAGTGCGGCATGCAGATCCTGGTTGCTACAAACAAGGAAGGCTCTCTGGATTTCAGGAGTGTTGACTATACCATTCCGACCGCGATTGTGGTGGGTGCCGAGTGGGATGGTATATCAGAAGAAGCCGTCAAGGGGTCAGACCATGCCATTACGGTGCCTATGCTTGGCATGGTAGAATCACTGAATGTCTCTGTAGCTACAGCAGTCATACTCTTTGAAGCACAGCGTCAGAGAGAAGAAAAAGGAATGTACAGCACACCTCGTCTCGATCCGGAATGCTATGAACATATGCTCTTTGAATATACATACCCTCGTCTGAGCCGGGAACTCCGTAAAAAAGGATCGCCCTATCCGCCGCTTGATGCAGAAGGAGGACTATGCCTTCCAAAAAAATTTGCCGGACAGTAAGGAGTTCACCTGCCCGGCAAATGCTTAATCAGTAGATGAGGATGCGGGGCAATTTTTTAGCCTGATCGATCCATGATTTAACCTGGTCACTTGAAGGTAGCTGCTGAACCAGCTTTTTCTGTTTGTTGACCTCCTGCATTTTCACATAGAGATTCGATGGATTCCGCTGTGCAAGTTCTGGAACAGTATCAACTCCGGATGCTTCAAGCAGTTCAGACCAGGAGAATCCTACCCCTTTAATCCGGGCCAGATCAGCACGGTTAAGGAGTGTAAGGATATCACTCTCACCGATTCCGGTTGCACCGGAAAGCTCCTTCCGACCGATTCTGTCCTTGCCTCGTTCAAGAAGGTTGTCAAAACTTTTCACGCCTGCTTTGATCAGTTTGAGAGCGTGCGCTTCTGCAATGCCTTCAAGAGCAGCAAGATCAACTGCTGCAGGTTGCTGAGTTTCTTTAACCTGAACAGGAATGACCGGCTGAATTGCAGGGGCAATCACTTTCAGTACCACCGGCTCAAGTTTCATTGACGTCTGCCCGGAGGTCAGCAAAGGGATGGGCAAGGGCAATGATCCAAGCACACCCATGAGCTGCTCCCTGAACGGAACCATTTGCGATGCTGAGGAGAGTGCGAGTTGTACAGCCGCGCCTAAAGATTCCAGAAGATCTCCCGGAAGATCTTTTCCGTTCATCTCCCCTCTGACTATTCTCCCTGCAAGGTTTTGAACGCCGGGAATAATCTGTGAAGCAACATCCTTTCCCATGACTGCGCCATAGGCAAAGAGGGCGAAAGGATTGCTGAACAGCAGTCTTCGAACCTCTTCAGGACGCGAAAGCACCTTAAGGGTACCCTCTTTTTCAATGGTAGCCTGACAGGCAAGACGTCCGCCGCTCAGGATCTGACGTTCGGATAAAAATGCCCTTTCAACGTCCGAGAGCGGAGAAAGGCATTCACTCCCTTCCTGAACCGTCACATAGCAGGCCTGGCAGACACCATGACCACCGCACACATAGCCGACATGGCTATGGTTATGACGTGCAGCCTTCCCGAGTGTCTGACCAGCAAAGGCCTCGCAGGAAAGATCATTAATAAGAAGATTCATGATCGTGATATTATTTATGGATAGTTAAGTAAACAACAAAATCAATGCTTCTGAAAAAAGGGTCCGATAACACAGGAATCCCTCAGCTCTTCGGCAAACTGAACTTCACGGAATCGGAAGCTCCCGGTAGCTGTATATGAAAGCAATGGTTCCAATCTTTTCGTTCAGCCCCATTACCGGAACAACGAACATGCTTTTGCCTTCCGGTACAGCATAGGAAACAGGTACCTGAACTCCAAGTTTCATCCGGGGATATCGCGTGGAAAAAAAGCTCCCCTGCAGCTTTCGATCAGTCGATACCTTGATGATACCGGAAGGATCAACAAGCATAATCAAGCCAAACCCTTTTCTTTTGATCAGTTCGTTAAAATATTCGTCAATCTGATCATAATTGGCCCGCATCAACTCTTTGCGAACCGACCAGGCAAGAGGAAGTGCGAAGAGCTGGATGTCCTGTCGCTGAATATCCACAGAACCGGACTCTGCACTTGCAGCAAGCTTTTGCAGCTCCTGCTCACCCTGATAGCGAGTAAAAAGAATACCACCTGCAAGCAGAGCAATAACGAGAATAATCGTGATCAGAAGAAATCGTTTCCAGAACGATGACTTTGGTCGCAGGGTTTCCTGAACATCATTGCTGCTATTCATTGGTCAAGAGTGATTATGAGGTTCCCGCACTGAAGCGGTCGAGATAAAATGCCTCTTTTTCCTGCATCAAGTTATGATCATCGGGTGACTGATCGTCATAACCGATAAGATGAAGTGCTGAATGTAAGGTAACACGCAGGAGCTCCTGCTGAAAATCAACCGAAAATCTGGCCGAGTTTTCCTTGACTACATCGAGCGAGATATAAAACTCGCCATCAATGTCACTCCCCTTGTTGTACCGGAAGGTAATGGTATCGGTAGGATAGTCATGGCTGAGAAACTCACGGTTGATACGCTGTATCAATTTGTTTCCGCAGTAGACACCAACGATGGAGTCAACAGTACAGCCCTCATTTTCCAGAACCAGAAGAACAGCTTTCTCAAGAATCTGTTCGGGAATCTCCCTTTTGGTGGTGTTATGGATTTGCAACGTCATCGTGCATGATTTGTGATGAGTTGATAAGGGCATCGATATGTTTCAGCTGATTTTTACGCACCCTGAAGGTCAGCTCAACCTCTTCATCGACATAATTCTTGTCGATAACTTCAGTGTTCTCATACAGGTAAGTGATCAGTTTATAGTTGGAGACATGCACGCTGATTTTGCGCTCGATGTAATCACGGGCAATCTGTTGACCGATTATCTCTTTGAGAAGGGAAATATTGATTCCCCGTCTGGCAGATATAAATACGGCATCAGGATACTTCTCACTGATTTCCCTCAGTAAAGAGGGATCTTCAAGAGCATCAATCTTGTTGAAAACTTCGATGATGTTGTCATGCTCAACGCCAATTTCCTTAAGCGTATCACGCACAACCACCATCTGCTCTTCAAAACCAGGGTGGCTGATGTCTATAACATGGATGAGAAAATCTGCCTGAAGCACCTCGTCAAGAGTCGATTTAAAACTCTCGACAAGCGTATGCGGGAGTTTTCGGATAAAACCAACAGTATCCGAGAGAAGAACCAGCTTGTTGATGTTAAGTTCCAGACGGCGGGTTTTGGTATCGAGCGTAGCAAAAAGCCTGTTTTCGGCAAAAGCTTCAGCCTCGGGGCATAGGGCATTCATGAGGGTGGACTTGCCCGCATTGGTATAACCAACAAGAGAGACCCTCGGCACTGTCTGCCGCCCGCGAGTCTGTGTATCATGCTGCAGCGACACATCACGAAGCTTTTTTTTCAGCAGGGATATCCTGTTGCGAACAAGCCGGCGATCGGTCTCGATCTGGGTTTCACCGGGACCCTTGTTGCCAATACCACCCTTCTGTTTTGAAAGGTGCGTCCACTGTCCGGAAAGACGGGGAAGCATGTATTCAAGCTGGGCAAGCTCAACCTGCATCTTTGCCTGGGCAGATTGGGCTCTTATGGCAAAAATCTGCAGGATAAGACCTGTTCGATCTATCACCTTGCATTCAAGTGATTTCTCAAGGTTTCTTGCCTGGGCAGGTGAAAGATCGTCATCAAAAATGACGATATCGATCTCCTTCTCCTTGACAAACAAAACAAGTTCATCAACTTTACCCTTTCCAATACAGTAGGCAGGATCACGCAGTTTTTTGTCCTGTATGAATGATTCAACAACATCAGCTCCGGCGGTATCTGCAAGAAAAGTCAACTCATCGAGATATTCCTCAACGAGAGATCTGGGTGTTTCGGGGGGGGAACAGAGGCCGACAAGAATAGCCTTTTCCCTTCTATTTTCAGGGGTAACAGTATTCAAAAGAGCAGTAGTAAATTACGTAAGTATTTGAATGATAAAGAGCTGCAACTTGGTATGTTGCTATATTACAACCATTGTTTTATCTTGCCAACTCTTTATTGTAAACATTTCCGGTCTTTAAAAAGTTACACATTTTTGCTTTCACCCCATACCGCTATGGGTAAAAAAACTGTGATGACCAGAACAGGCTAATATAAGCGCCCATGGCAGATGAATCACAACGATAACGAAAACAATGCGGGGCCTGAGACCGAAAAGCTGATAACGCTTGAAAATGCCTATACGTACTGTCGGCAGATTTCAAAAGTTCATGCAAAAACCTTCTACCTTGCAAGCATGTTTCTGCCCAGAAAGCAGCAGAAACCGATTTTCGCCATCTACGCATTGCTGCGTACGGTTGATGATATCGTTGATCTCGCAGAAGTCAAACTGACAAACGGCCTTATTACCAGTGAAGAGATCCAGAGAATGCTTGCGGACTGGAAATCCAAGCTTCAGGCATGCTACGCCGGAAAAGTTGACAACGATCCGATCATGATGGCCTGGCACGATACCCTGAAAAGCTATTCGATCCCGATAGCACTCCCGCTTGACCTGATGGACGGCGTTGCCATGGATATCGAGTTCAAGCCGTTCGAAACCTTCGATGAGCTCTATGTTTACTGCTACAAGGTCGCCGCGGTCGTCGGGCTGATGACATCCGAAATTTTCGGCTACAGTGACAAAAAAGCACTTGAACATGCCATAGAGCTTGGCATTGCCATGCAGTTGACCAACATTCTTCGCGATGTCGGAGAAGATGTTGATCGTGGCAGAATCTATCTTCCGCTTGAGGATCTTAGGCGTTTCAACTATTCGAGTGAAGAGCTGATGCAGAAAACGATAAACGATAACTTCATCAATCTCATGAAGTTTCAGATTGAGCGGGCAAGAAGCTACTACCGGTCGTCTGACAAAGGCATCCCGATGCTTGAAAAGCAAAGCCGGTTTGGTGTCGCTATCAGCAGCATCAACTACAGCAATATTTTAACAGCAATCGAAAAAAACAACTACGATGTTTTTTCAAAAAGAGCCTATCGCTCTTTTTTTCAAAAGATCAGCACCATTCCTTACATCTGGTATAAAACCCTTGGATCTTCCTGACGGACTGGAATATTCAAACTGATTATATTTTTTCACATACAGAATTCGAGAGGCAGACGACCATCATGCATAAAGAAAACGATCCGAACAAGAATATCCCCGAACAGCCAGCACAGATTTCGCTGAACGACCAGATGCAACGCCGTCTTGAGGAGCGTCAGCACATCATGGATGCCGGTGTCAATCCATATCCATCCCATTTCGACGTCAGCCACGCTTCCCTGGAAATTATCGGAAATTTTGAGGAAGAGGCAAAAACACCCGTTTCTGTTGCCGGAAGGATCATGACCATCAGAAAGATGGGAAAAGCCTCTTTTTTCCATCTGCAGGATTCAGCAGGCCGAATCCAGATTTACATGAAAAAGGACGATGTAGGCGAAACAACCTACAACACCTTCAAACTGCTCGACATCGGCGATATTGTCGGGGTCAGGGGTTATACCTTTAAAACCAGAACCGGAGAAATTTCAGTCCATGCTGAAACGCTTGAACTGCTTACCAAATCGCTGCGCCCGATACCTGTCGCCAAGGAAAAGGAGGTTGATGGGGAGAAGGTTGTGTTTGATGCTTTCAGCGACAAGGAGCTTCGCTACCGCCAGCGTTATGTGGATCTGATTGTCAATCCGGAAGTCAAGCAGACCTTTATCAAGCGGAGTGCCATCGTCTCGTTCATGCGGCAGTTCTTTTCAGGAAAAGGGTGGCTTGAGGTTGAAACACCAATCCTGCAACCTATTTACGGTGGAGCTGCCGCCCGTCCGTTTACCACACATCACAACGCGCTCGATATGCAGCTCTACCTGCGTATCGCCAATGAACTCTACCTCAAACGGCTTATCGTCGGTGGCTTTGACGGGGTTTTCGAATTTGCCAAGGATTTCCGCAACGAGGGCATCGACCGTTTCCATAATCCGGAATTCACCCAGGTTGAGCTCTATGTCGCCTACAAGGATTACAACTGGATGATGAAAACCGTGGAGGAGCTTCTCTTCGAAACTGCGATACAGGTCAACAAGAGTGAAGTCACCCTCTTTCTCGGCAATGAGATCAGCCTTAAACCCCCGTTCCGGCGCCTGAGCATTATCGACGCGATTGCCGAATACACCGGACAGAATATCAGGGGGAAATCCGAAGAAGAACTTCGCTTTACTGCAAAGGATCTCGGCCTTGAGCTTGATCCCAAAATCAGCAGCGGCAAGATTATTGATGAAATTTTCGGCGAATTTGTGGAGCCAAAACTCATTCAGCCGACCTTTATCATCGACTACCCGACAGAGATGTCGCCCCTTGCCAAGGAGCACCCATCCCAGCCTGGTATCGTTGAACGTTTCGAGCTCATCATCGGAGGTAAGGAGGTCTGCAACTCCTTCTCTGAACTGAACGACCCGGTCATACAGCGTGAACGGCTTGAATCGCAGGCAAAATTAAGGCAGCGTGGCGACGAAGAGGCTATGATTGTCGACGATGACTTCCTCCGCGCCATCGAATACGGTATGCCGCCCTGCGCTGGCATCGGCATCGGCATTGATCGGCTTGTTATGATCCTCACCGGTCAGGACTCAATCAGGGACGTCATCTTCTTCCCTCATTTGAAACCGGAATAGAGTACACCGGAGTGCAGCGAGAATAGGAAACCTCGGCTTTTAGGGGAACATCTCGTTATTCTGCCAATATGTCGTCCCCAGAAGACACGGTTTATCAAACTGAATTGGTACCCCTATGACTCCGCTCTTGTCCCGTTTCCAGCAGCTTTCCCTGCCCGACCTTGTCGGGCAGGGTGAAAACGAGGAAACCGAGTTCAAAAGGCTCATAAACTCTCCTTCCAAAATAGCTAAACCCATCACAGCCTTCGCCAACAGCCACGGAGGAATCATTCTGATCGGAGTTGACGACAACAAACGGATAGTCGGCATCCACAGTGAGAAAGAAACGCTTGAAATCGTGTATCAAGCAGTGAAGCTCCATATCGATCCGGAACCGCGCATCGATAACTATGTCGATGAGTACAAGAACAGGCTTGTGCTTATCGTATGTATTCCTGAAAGTAATGACAAGCCGCACTATTATCTCGAACAAACGACAGATCCCAATACCCTGAAAGCCGTAACAAAAAAAAGGGCCTATACCCGTGAAGGCAACCGCAACAGGGCGCTGTGCGACGACCGGATCACCCTGATGCAGTCAAAAAAATATCCGTTGAAGATGTCGTTCGGAGAAAAGGAAATAATGCTCCTGAGCTTCCTCCAGATTCACAAGGTGATCACTGCAGACGAATACGGAAAAATGACGGGGCTCCCTCTCGACAAAGCAAGAGAATCACTCATAGCGATGGTTCGCTCGGGAGCGGTAAAACTTCAGACAAACGGTGAAAAAAGCTATTACACGCTGCCTACCTGACTCCATAGTATTCGCGGTACCAGGCAACAAAACGCCGGATGCCTTCCTGCACGGTGGTTTCAGGCTTGTAATGGACATCCTGCATGAGCTGGTCAACGTCAGCATACGTATCCGGTACGTCGCCGGGCTGCAGCGGCAGCAGCTCTTTTGTCGCTGTACGGCCAAGCTGCTCTTCAAGAGCTTTGATGTAGTCCATGAGTTCGACCGGGTTACTGTTGCCGATATTGTATACTCTCCATGGAGCCCTGCTTGTGCCGGGATCGGGGTTGAGCCCTGACCAGTCAGGATTGGGCTCGGCAACATGATCAAGCGTCCTCAGAACGCCTTCGGCAATATCATCGATATAGGTAAAATCCCTGCGATGCTTGCCGTAATTGAATACCTGAATTGGTTTGTTGTTCACGATGGCATCAGTAAAGAGGAAAAGAGCCATATCAGGCCGTCCCCAGGGACCGTAAACGGTAAAAAAGCGCAGACCGGTAGTCGGCAGATTGTAAAGGTTGCTGTAGGTATGCGCCATCAGCTCATTGGCCTTCTTGCTTGCCGCGTAAAGTGAGAGCGGATGATCAACATTGTCATGCACGGAAAAAGGCATGGTCTCATTAGAACCGTAAACCGAACTTGAAGAGGCGTAGACCAGATGCTTCACTCCGTTATGACGGCACCCTTCAAGAATATTGAGAAAGCCCACGATATTGCTCTCAATATAGGAGTGCGGGTTTTGAATTGAATAGCGGACGCCCGCCTGAGCGGCAAGATTAATCACCCGTTCAAATCCTCCTGTCCGGAAAAGCTCCTCAATGGTTCCCCTGTCAGAAATATCAGCTTTAACAAAGGTGAACCCTTCAAACGGCAGAAGCATGGAAAGCCGCGCCTCTTTAAGCGAGACATCGTAATAATCATTCATGTTATCAACACCGGTCACCCGCTCTCCGCGTTCAAGGAGGCGTTTGCAGACATGAAATCCTATAAATCCGGCTGCGCCGGTCACCAGTATATTCATTGCTCTTGTTCAATAATGTGGTTTGCCGCCCTTGTTTGGCCGGCCATAAAAACTTCCGCCCCTTTTTCCGAATCCATAATAAAAACAATTTACCGCCCCAACAAGGCAAAAAGAGAAGCATAAAGAGGGACGTTGTTGACTATGTGCACTTACAGCAAATAACGGATCAGACTGCTTATCACAAATAATCTGACAAAAACGCAAAAAACTTCTCGTTTTTTTTATTTTATTAGGTATACTTAATAATATTCCGAAATTATTTAAGTACAACCCGTATATTTAAGCGTACTTTTCACTAACAACAAGAATCCTTACCTCTATGAGTCGCTTCTTTGAGCGTTACGAAGCCGAAACCGCTCAGTTTTTTGACGAGGTTATATCAAAAGAGGGAGCCCCGCGGCCACACTACGACAAAATGCTTCACCGCTTCGGCCAGTTTTCGATTGATGATATCAAAGCCCGGAGAGAAATTGTCAATATTTTTTTCCGGAATCAGGGCATCACGTTTACGGTCTATGGTGAAGACGAGGGTGTTGAACGTCTTTTTCCATTTGATCTGATTCCGAGAGTTTTGCCTGCCCACGAATGGCAAAGCATCGAAAAAGGACTTATACAGCGGATCACAGCACTCAATGCGTTTCTGAATGATATTTATCATGATCAGAAAATCCTTAAAGACAAGGTTATTCCTGCTGAACTGATTCTCGGAAGCCAGCACTTCAGGCGTGAATTTGTAGGTATAAACCCACCGCTGGGCATCTACATTCATGTCACCGGAAGCGATATCATCCGGGATGGACAGGGTCACTACATGGTGCTTGAAGATAACCTGCGCACCCCAAGTGGGGTTTCCTATATGCTGCAGAACCGGCAGGCCATGAAACGCGCTTTCCCGGTACTGTTCGACAAATACAAGATCCGCCCGATCGAAAATTATCCGCAGGAGCTGCTCAGAACCCTGCAGGAAATCGGTCCAGGTTCCCGACGTGAACCTAACGTCGTAGTGCTGACTCCGGGGATATACAATTCCGCATACTTCGAGCACAGTTTTCTTGCCCGCCAGATGGGTGTTGAATTGACTGAAGGCAAAGACCTTGTCGTCAACAACAACAAGGTCTATACCAGAACAACCAGAGGACTTGAGCTGGTTGACGTGATCTATCGCAGGGTTGACGATGCCTTTCTCGATCCGCTTGTTTTCCGTCCAGACTCAAAACTCGGTGTTGCAGGTCTTGTCAACGCATACCGTAAAGGAAATGTAACCCTTGCCAACGCCATTGGTTGCGGTGTAGCTGATGATAAAGTGATCTACAGTTTCGTGCCGAAAATCATCAAATATTACCTTGGTGAGGATCCAATTCTGCAAAATGTGCCAACCTGGCTTGCAAGCAATCCGGCTGATCTGAAATATATTCTTGCAAACCTCGGATCGCTGGTTGTAAAAGCCGCCAATGAATCAGGAGGTTACGGCATGCTGATCGGTCCGGAATCAACGATTGAGCAGCAGGAGAATTTTGCGGAGATGATTGTTGCCAATCCTCGGAACTATATTGCCCAGCCAACCATTTCGCTGTCGCGCCATCCCAGCTTTTTCAATGACACTGAGCTTTTGGGTTGTCATATCGACCTGCGCCCCTATGTATTGTACGGTAAAACTATTACTATAGTGCCCGGAGGCCTGACAAGAGTAGCCCTCAAGCGTGGTTCACTGGTGGTCAACTCTTCTCAGGGCGGAGGCAGCAAAGACACCTGGGTTGTCGATGAATAAACATTAATTTCTTATTACTTATGCTAAGCCGTGTTGCTGAATCGCTTTTCTGGATGAGTCGTTATTTCGAACGGGCAGAAAACACTGCCCGGTTTCTCGACGTCAATTTCAACCTGCTGCTCGACCTCAATAAAATTACCCACATAGAGAATCCGAGCTACTGGGTTGCGCTGATTCTTGTCACCAGCGACAAGGAGCGCTTCAACAGCATCTATGATGAGTACACCGCCCGTACCGTTACCGATTATCTGGTGTTCAACAAGAACAATCCGAACTCTATCACCTCCTGTATCGGTCTGGCGAGAGAAAATGCGCGAAGCATCATCGAAAGCATTTCCAGCGAGATGTGGGAGCAGATTAACAACCTCTACCACTACCTGCAGAGCGTTACTCCGCAATTCGTGCACAACGATCCATACGGTTTCTACAAGGAGATCAAGAATGCTTCCCATCTTTTCCAGGGCATTACCGACAACACCTTTTCCCACAATGAGGGGTGGGACTTTATACAGATTGCCAAGTATCTTGAGCGCACCGACAACATCGCGCGGCTGATTGATGTGAAATACCACATGCTGCTCTCTGAAGCACAAAGCCAGCCTGAACTTGTAGAAGGTTCTGAAGATATCATTCAATGGATGGCTGTGCTGAAAAGCTGCAGTGCTCTTGAGGCATTCCGCAAGGTTTATCTTTCAAAGATCGATCCTGACAACATCCTTCGTTTTCTCATTCTTGACAGAACATTCCCTCGCAGCATTAACTTTTCCGTCTGTGCAGCTGAAGATGCCCTGTGGCGCATTTCCGGCAGCTCTCGTCACCGGTACGTCAACAACGCCGACCGGCTTATCGGAAAACTTGAAGCGGAACTGAGTTATACCGCCATTGAGGATATCTTTGCAAAGGGGTTGCATAACTACCTGGAAGATCTGGAACAGCGGCTGGTAAAAGTTGGAGAACAGGTGCACCTGACCTATTTTGCCTATCACACTCCGGAAATCGAGTCATCAGACATAGAAGAAGCCCTTCCCTTTACCGGCATAGCCGGTGGACGGGCCAACTGGAGCCAGGCACAACAGCATCAGCAGCAGCAATAACCGGTCGTAAATCAAAAGAGCATGATTCTGAAAGTTGAACACTCTACCCTGTTTGAATATGACAGTCCAATATATGAAACAGCTACGGAAGTAAGACTCCACCCTGACAACAACCCTGCAGCTCCGCAACGTTGCGCAAGCTTCAAACTTCATGTCGATCCCCCTGCCACTATTTTTGAATACACCGATTTTTATGGCAACAAAGTCAACCATTTCAATCTGCTGCAGAGTCATAAACAGGTTAAAATTGTTGCGACTTCGGTAGTCGAAACCGGCATGGGTCATGCTGAAGCCACAGATAATGAGGATATTTATCTGATGGACTTTTCATGTCAGAGCCGCTATGTCCATTTCGACTCGGCAATTCGTGACTTTACAACCCTTTTTACCAGCAATACCGACAGTTATCAGCTTGCTGAATCAATCTGCCGACACATCAATGACTCATTCATCTATGAACCCGGCGTAACCGATGTTCACAGTACAAGCGCAGTCGTCATGGCACTCGGACGTGGAGTCTGCCAGGATTTTGCCCATATCATGCTTGCCGCCTGCCGCTACCTCGGTGTCCCTGCACGCTATGTGAGTGGTTACCTGTACGGAGGAAGTACACCCGATGGGCACGATGAAGCAAGTCACGCCTGGTGTGAAGTCTACTGCGGCAGGGAAAAAGGTTGGATCGGCATGGATCCTACACATAAAACCCTTTTTGTCGATCATCGCTATATCAAGATCGGTTCCGGCCGAGATTATGACGATGTACCTCCGGTGCGGGGCACCTACAAAGGAAATGCGGCCGAAAAGCTGACCGTTGCGGTCAGGGTAAGCTCAATGGAATAGTCGATTAAGGGCTTGACAGGTGTCAAGAGGTGCACCTTATGCCATACTTGCGCTTGTTCTCATGATTTTTCTGTCCAGTGCCGATAATACCGCACCGATAACTGCAGAAGAAGAATACTATTAAAACGGCAAGGACAGGATTCATACAGGGACTATACCGTTTTCATTCCCGTTTCAGCTTTAACAATCTATAACGCACTTCACCGATAAGAGCAAATCTCTACAGTCTCGGACGCTTGCTCGCTGTAATTGCAACCGTAAAGCTGCATGCAAACAAAAGAATCGACACCGGCTGCCATATT
Source organism: Chlorobiaceae bacterium (assembly GCA_013334755.1). Taxonomy (GTDB): domain Bacteria; phylum Bacteroidota; class Chlorobiia; order Chlorobiales; family Chlorobiaceae; genus Chlorobium. The sequence goes on from JAAXWX010000005.1 coordinate 20,525, forward strand.
ACCTTTTCACCAGCGCTGGGTGTGATCGAATTCAGCACTACAGAAATCAAGCCCAAAAAGACAATTAGCCAGATGGCCCATTTCGATATACGAAACCAACTCCTGAGCAGGACTCCACTCCGGGACAACACAACAAGCACAGTGACAACCAGAAGAAATGCCTGAAAGAGTGCAGCATACCGCATGAAAGGCGGGAAAACTCCTGGAAAGGCGCCTCCCATCGCATAAGAACCCAGGGGCAAACCAACTGCAAGGGCGAATTGAAAGAAAACTACTCCTGCAGTAACAATGGTAAAGAGCATCGCTGCCGGTCGCGTCACTCTCATGAACAACTCCTTGTGTCGTTGTACTATTGATTTAGATTGTCCGCTCGATCTCCGGGTATTTCAATGACAAACAATATAATACGTTACTTTCAAATTATCCATTACGGAACTGCGCGAGGATCATACTGAAATTACGCCATGTCGGTGAATTGATATGCCCTTGATGCCATTTATAGTCTACAGAACTTGTCCGGCTTGTCACTGCTGGCCATACTGAGATTGGGACTGACATCTGTTTGCGGACAAACGTCTTATTCTGCTTTGTTTCGTTCAAGCAGATTTTGCCAGTGATGCTTTTCAAGAAAGTTTCCGGTAACGTTAGCTTCCATCTCAAGAAACATCAAGTAAGGTATGGCAAAGAAGAGCAAATCCCTGGCGAATTTATTGCGGACGGTAATGTCTGTGAGCCCGATAACCGCTCTGAGGCTTTCAGAAGCAGCTTCCCTTAAAGGGATAATGCCGCTGCAAAGGGCACAATAACATTCTCACTGGTATTTCTGGCATAGTTGGCAAGAACTGCCAATGCTGACAGCTGATCCAGATTTACGAGAAAAATGGCAATGTTAAGTAAAGCCATGACACAACCGAACGCTCCTTCCTTTAAGCGCAGTGCATGCCCGGGCAAAGTATTGATCTGAATTATGGCAACTGGCGCATGTGTTGCAGATCAATCATGTCCCGGATAGCGCTTTTCAATGTCAGGGTCTCCTGTTTTCTTTGCATCGTCGGCGTTCTTCAAATTTCAATGCACATACTTCAGACGCATGAGACAAGCCTTATTCACATGTGGTCGACGGTAAGGTATCGCTGATGCCAGCTTAATGCTTCATCGAGCAGATGGGGTGTGTGTTTACCAAACGAGTGATCAAGCGCACGCTTCTGATAGTCCTGAAGTGCCGGCCTGAAATCCGGATGGGCACAGTTTTCGATGATTACCCTTGCCCGCTGACTGGGGGAGAGACCCCGCAGGTCAGCCAGGCCCTGCTCGGTAACCAGTACCTGAACATCGTGTTCGGTATGATCGACGTGAGACACCATGGGCACAATGCAGGATATTTGACCGTTCTTTGCCTGAGATGGTGTCATGAATATGGAAATATAGGCATTGCGGGCAAAATCGCCTGAGCCGCCGATACCGTTCATGATAGCACTGCCCATAACATGCGTGGAATTAACATTGCCGTACATATCGGCCTCAATCATGCCGTTCATGGCAATAACACCGAGACGCCGGATGACTTCAGGGTGATTGCTGATTTCCTGAGGACGCAGAACAATCTTGTCCCGGTAAAGGTCGAAACTGGTGTAAAGTTCTTCAAGTGCCGTGTCGCTTAAAGAGAAAGCTGTGGCCGACGCGGAAATCAACTTGCCGGACCGAATCATCTCCAGCATACCGTCCTGAAGTACCTCGGTATAGGCTGTCAGGTTCTCGAACGGACCGTGGTTCAGACCTGCCATGACGGCATTGGCAATATTGCCAACACCCGACTGCAGAGGCAAAAGGTTCCTGGGAAGACGGCCTCTCTTTACTTCATGTTCAAAAAATTCGAGAATATGGCCGGCAATAAGGCGGGAATTTTCGTCAGGCGGCGAGAATGCCGAATTCCGGTCAGGGCTATTGGTTTCGACAATGGCAATTACTTTGCGAAGATCGCAATGCAAATATGGCTCGCCAATCCGGTCCTGTGGACTCACAAGAGGAATCGGCTGACGGTTCGGAGGCAGGTTGGTGCCATAATAAACATCGTGCATTCCTTCCAGACGCGAGTCCTGCCAGGAGTTGACTTCCAGGATGACCTTGTCCGCCTGATCCAGCCATGTTTTATTGTTGCCAATCGAAGAAGAGGGAATCAGACGACCGTCTTCGAGAATACCGGCTACTTCAACCACCGCAATATCGAGCTTTCCAAGAAAACCAAACCAGACGAACTGGGCTACATGAGAGAGATGAATATCAAGATATTCCATTTCTCCAGCATTGATGCGTTTGCGGCAAACAGGGTCTGATTGGTAAGGAAGACGCATTTCCACGCCGTCTACTTTGGCCAGGGCTCCATCAAGTTCAGGGGCTGTTGACGCGCCAGTCCATACACCGATTCTGAATTTCTCTCCGGCGTTGTTGGCCTCCTCAATACGTTTGGCAAGTGCTGAGGGGACCGCCTTGGGATAGCCGGAACCGGTAAAACCGCTCATCCCGACATTGACTCCGGATGAAACAAGAGATGCGGCCTGTTCCGCACTCATGATTTTACCTTGCAAGGTCTTGTTAAGAATGCGGGAATGTGTGTTCATTTTCTGCATAACTCCTTTCAAGATTGACGAATGACAATGCGGCTGATCATCCCTGAAACAAATATGGTTGCATCGCTCATAGTGACTCAAACACCTTTCATGCAAAATACCGGGAGAGAACGTCCGGGCTTGATCCGGCACACGTTGACTGTCACAAGTTTTCAGGCGGTGTGAACTTACAATTATTCCTAATCAATAGGAAAACACTTTCTGTTCTACCGGCAATCTCGGGAGTCATACCTGTCGTTTGAATTTCTTGTACAGAATGCTGATTTTCCCAACAAGTCCAGTTATCGAACAATGCATTATTCTTATCACCTAACTCTATGCATCAGACAGACAAAAAAATCTGCAGCTCCTGCGGCCTTTGTTCTATTCAGGCTTGGCCGGTTGAGCAGAGCTTCGAAAGTTGTGTGTTTATGAACGGCTGGCTTGGAGAAAGAGAAAAAAAACTGTTCGGAAGGGAAAGAAGTCTTGATGATCCGGTAGAAATGCGTTTCGGAATTACTCTTGAGCGCTTTACAGCCCAACTGAAACAGCCGATCCCTGGCTCACAATGGAGCGGTATTATCACCCGAATGGCCCAGAGGGCATTTGAAGAGCAGCTTGTTGATGGTGTTATATCACTTGAACTCACTCCATCCCATCACTTTTTTTCTCAACCTCTATTGGCCCGGAACCTTGATGAGATCTATTCAACAAGGGGCAATAAGCCAGTGCTTTCTCCTGTACTTTACTCACTTGAGAGCGCGTACCGTCAGGGAATGAATAAAATCCTCGTCATAGGAGCAGCCTGTCACCTCCATACATTACGGGATTTTCAGGAGCGGTTCGAATACCTGAGGAAAATGGAAATCCTGACGATAGGAATCCCCTGCATAGACAATGTCGCACGCTCAAAATGGCCATGGATTCTGGAACGAATGTCTAAATCGCCTGATACCGCATGCCATATGGAGTTCATGCAGGATTTCCGAATTCACATACGCCATGTTGATGGCCATGTTGAAAAAGTCCCTTTCTTCAGCCTTCCTGAAGAGCTCTCAAACCCAGCTATTTTCCCTGCAGCATGCATGAGCTGTTTTGACTACCTCAACAGCCTTGCCGACATTACCGTAGGTTATATAGGCGCTGAACTGCTGCCTGAACAGAAGAGGCAGTGGCTTCTGGTAAGAACGGAAACCGGGAAAAAACTTCTGGGACTTATCGAAGCCGAACTTGAACGATTTCCTGAATCCGGCAACTGGGAATGCCGCTCATTTGTCCAGAACACGTCGAAACGCATTATTGAGAGCATGAAGGGAGAGAAAAAAGAGTATTCGCCGAAAAGCAGGATTCCGATCTGGCTTGGGAACATACTTGCAGGAGTGCTTGGCATGATCGGGCCTAAAGGAATAGGATTTGCCCACTATTCAGTTGATTTTCATCTTATCAGGCATTACTACTACGTCAAATTCCGCCATCCGGAACAGCTCGAAAAGCTCGTTCCGCAGCATGTACGGGTTATTCTTGAAGAGTACGGGCTTCCCCTTTGAAAAAAAGAGGTCTCAGGAAAAAAGATTCCTTTTCCTGAATGGCGCCATCAGGATCCTTACAACCATCTTCGGTTTGGTCAGCCATTTGATTTTTGGTGATTGAGCCGTTGCATCAAGAATTTTTTCCGTGAGGTAGGGGGCAACAGTCTCAACGGTATCAGCCATGAGATTGAAAAACTTTTTTTTTCTCAGGATTTCCGCTGAACCGCCACTGACCGTACGGAGAAGCATATCGGTCACCACCATGCCCGGACTGATCGTTCCGATCTGCACTGAAGTTCCGCTTGCTTCATGGGCAAAAGAGCGGGTGAAGTAAGTAAGCGCACTTTTGGATGTGCCATATATGGTCATTCCGTCAAGCATTAACCCGTCGCTTCCAAGCCCTTCCATATTAAATATTTTCCCGCCGCCCTGCTCTTTCATCCGCAGGAAGGGGATAATCGTGCCTGACACAACCCCGTCAATATTGACCCGAAGCACCTTGCTTAGTTCACCATAATCGAGTTCCCATGCGTTAAGCATCTCATGGCCAATACCGGCATTGTTAATCCAGATATCAACATGACCAAAATGACTGACAGCTTCGTCATAGAGCAGGGTGATTCCTTCCCTGCCGCTGATATCTGCCGGAATACCAACAACATGCTCACGATAGCCCTGAAGCTTGGCCATTGCTTTGCTTGTACTTTCCGGAGAACTGCCATTTAACACCACATTGCAGCCTCTCTCAAGAAAGCAGCGTGCAAGACCAAATCCTATGCCGCGAGTACTACCGGTTATAACAACTGTTTTTCCCATTTTTTCTGTCGCTGCTTCTGGCTGTTTCTATGTCAAATGAGCGCTTTTTAAATCAAATCACGCAAGAGATCTGAATGGCTCTTTTTTATCATTATGCTGATTTAATAGGCATCTATAGCAATATCAGATGCCTGGAAATTTCGGTTCCTCCCAGTCATCTATCAAATCCCAGTCTCGCCCTTTAATCTCTCCCATCCCGGTTCCCTTAAGAAAAACTGTTCTGTTCACGGGATCCTCGGCCAACCAGTCACATGGCATGGGTGCATCCTCAAGAGTACCCCCATAAACGCAGAGATCCTTCCAGTACTTTTTTCCATCTTTTTCTGCATAACATTCGAAGCCCAATTTCCACCATTGATTGAGCAACTGCTCCATTGCAATCGGATTCATGGCACCATCACGGAAAAGATAGTCATCAAACCAGACACGCCCGCCAATGGCGACCTGATGGTCTTTAAGGCAACGCTCCCATCCACCGGGATACTTTTCCTCAATAACGGTAATGGGAACTATCAAATTGAGAAATTCAGTCATAACAGCCATGAAACCTCCTTCATACTTTTAAACCTTTCCCGACAGAAAACGCATCTGCCAGAAGGGGGCCAACGCCATGGTATCCCCTTTTGGATGTGTCATAGATGAGAGGTTTTATTTTCATGATGTCGAGTTTACCATCATCACTGAAAAGATCTTTATCTGCCTTGACATCGATAATTTCTCCAATGAACTGCGTATGTAAACCGATCTCGATAACATGAAGCAGACGGCACTCCAGAACAACGGGAAATTCGGCCGCATAAGGGGCATCGACCACTTCACTTCGCACAGGAGTCAGTCGTGTAACAGCAAACTTGTCAACATCACGACCGGAAACGATCCCGACGTAATCAGCCTCAGCTATTCTCCCTTCGCAGGCAATCCCGACTGTAAAAGCACGACGTTCACCAATACAGGCATGAGAGTATGTCGCTTTTCGCAGAGAGACGGCAACACAAGGTGGCTGTGAACAGCATATGCCGCCCCAGGCAACACTCATGAGATTTGGTTTGCCGGCCTGGTCATAAGTACCAACCATCAGCACCGGTGTTGGAAAGAGCAGTGTCTTTGCTCCGAGTGATTTCTTCATATTGTCTGCAGCTCCCTGTGATCCTTTCATAAATAATAGACTGATACGCGGTTTACCGGGCAGCAGTTCAAGGCTTATTGTGCAGGTAGCGAAGTTTGGCAGTATCAAAGCCGAGAGTTGTCGCTTTTGCCACAAGCGCATTCAACTGCCCCTGTTCCATGACAGGATCCTTCGACAAAATCCAGAAATATGATTTGTCACGTCCGCACACCATTGCCCAGCGATATTCAGCCTTGTCAAGATCAATCACATTGTAGCTCGCATAAAAAGGGCCGAAAAAGGAGACCTTCAGCGCGCCTTTTGTGGTGTTTTTGTCATCAAGAAAAACTCCACGTCCCTGAATGGTTTTCCATTCCTGTTTTTTTGCATCATACCCCTTGTTCACCACCTTGACACTGCCATCCGGGGCAAGTGAATAAGTTGCCGATACCAGCTCAAGCTCCTTTTCAAAACGGTTATCGAGACGAACAATTTCATACCAGGTGCCGAGATAACGATCAAGTGAAAAATCATCAACAACAGTTATTCCCTGAGGGATTCCGGTACATCCTGCAAACAGCAGAAAGAAGATCAAAAACAGTTTTTTCATATCAGCAGACTCTCCGATTATTTTGATTTCATAAACATTCAGTTCTCCCATAAACAAACCTGACTGATCTGGCAGTCATTGGAACCGGGACGGAAAAAATATACACAGATAGTTTCTCATTCACAGAGCGAAATAATGTTATCAAGCAGTATAGCCCACAGGAAATCCCCTGACTTAGAGCTGTTAACAAAGAGTGAATCCCGATTAACAAAATTCACCATTATCAAGTTAATGCTGTTGAGCATTCTTCCTCTGGAAGCATTTGTCACAGATGAAAAATCAAGTCTTTATATGGTTGACAAACTGACTGTCATATTTGCCCTGCTTGCTGTATAGAATACTATAAACACTATGCCGACAGAACATTACGGCACGCTTCTCCGGGATATTCGATTTCAACGGTTGAATGATAGAGGCCATATCGCTCAACAAGTGCTCTGATCAGTTCCTTGAGTCTCATATAGGTTTCAGCGTCAAGAAGGGTATCAACTTCAAGGTGGGCAGTAAAAACAGTATGAACACCATCAAGTGACCAGATATGGGCGTGATGGACGGCATGAATATGGTCCAGTGCCTCAATTTCTCGTGTAATAAGAGAGATGTCAAGCTCATCGGGCACTGCCTGAAGAAAAACCGGCAGCATGGCTTTCAGATTTTTGACGACACCCGAAAGAATGTAAAGCGTGATGATAACGGCAAGAAGCGGGTCAAGCACCGGAATATCCCAGAAATACAAAACAACTGCAACAACGAGCACAGCAACCCATCCGAGCACATCTTCAAGCAGGTGCAGTGCAACAACTTTTGCATTCAGGCCGCTCTCTTTCGATAATCTTGCCATGGCAATGCCGTTGACCATGACACCGACAACAGCCAGAAAAATCATGCCACCGGCATCGGGTTTTTGCGGTTCAAGAATGCGGGGTATAGCATGGGCAAGGACGATAAGCGAACTGGTGAGCAGTACCACCGTACTGATCAGCGCACCGAGAAGGGAGAATCGCTTATAGCCGTAGGAGTAGCGCGTGCTGCTCTTTTCTCCTGATTTTTCCTCAAAATACCAGGCTTGGGCAAGAGCAAAGGAATCTCCAAGATCATGAACCGCATCTGCAAGGATTGCTGTACTGCCGGTTAAAATTCCACCGATAATTTCAACAAGGGTAAAACCCAGATTGAGAAAAAAAGCAACCTTGATGTTTCCCGATGCATGATGATGGTGATGGGCTGCATCATGCTTATGTGCACTTTCTTCTGTCGGTGTCCTGCCCATGAATTCATTCTTAAGGTTTTTTTCTGGAATCTCCCTGCCATTCAGTCAAACACGACAGTTTTTTTGCCATTCACAAGAATACGATGTTCACAGTGAAGACGAAGGGCCTGAGCAAGTACAAGCCGTTCAAGATCACGACCTTTTCTGACCAGATCGTCAAGCGTATTCTTGTGGCTCACCCTCACGATATCCTGCTCAATGATTGGCCCCTGATCAAGTTCTTCGGTGACGTAGTGGCTTGTGGCACCAATGATTTTGACCCCCCGTTCATAAGCCTGCCGGTAGGGACTGCTGCCGACAAACGCCGGCAGAAAGGAGTGATGAATATTGATAATCTGACCAGGATAGCGGTCAACAAACTGCGGCGAGAGTACCTGCATATATCGGGCAAGCACAACAGTATCGATTGAGTGCTTCTCAAGAAGTTCAATTTCCTGCAGTTCAACCTCGTGCTTGTTATCCCGGCTGACAGAGAAAAAATGAAAAGGTATCCCGTGGTGTGCGGCAAGCGGACCAAGATCGGTATGGTTTGAGACGATCAGCGCAATATCGATAGCGAACTCACCGATACTGTTCCGCCAGAGAATTTCCTGAAGACAATGATCATAGCGGGAAACAAAAATTGCCACACGGGTCTTGCGACCGGTAAAACGGATTTTCCAGGAGGCGTTAAACTCTTTTGCCAAAGGCATGAATGCCTCTTCAAGTTCAGAAACAGGAATGGTAAATCTGTCAGTGCTCCATGAAACCCTTATAAAAAAAGTCTTTTCAACAGGATCCACATGCTCGTCCAGATCAAGAATATTACCACCGCGCTCATAGATAAAGTGAGATATTCGTGATACAAGACCTGAACGATCTTCACATGAAAGAAGAAGAATCGCCACTGTATCTGAGTTTGTCATCATCGTTTTAATAATTGAAAGTAGCTTGTATTTGAAAAAACAAGAAGTTGCAAAGAGGAAAAAATTTAATGTATTTTTTCGACGAATCGGGAATCAAGCAACCCCATGACTGATGGCAGAAACTATGAAAGTTTTATTGAAAAAAGTACCGGTTTTCTGGATTGTACTCAGCCTCACCGCACTTCTCTATCTCATAAACTTCAGTGTTAACGACATATGGACAGAAAACGAGAGCTTTTATGCTGAATCCGTACGTGAAATGACTGAAACAGGTAACTTTTTTGAAATCAACTACAATTACCAGCCCCGCTTCAACAAACCTCCGCTGACCTACTGGCTGATTGCTGTGTCAACCAGGTTGTTCGGCATGAATGAATTTGCACTCCGTCTTCCGATCGTTCTGCTTGCATTTGGTACAGCACTGCTTGTCTGGGCAATGGCCCGAATGCTTTACGGTGAGAAAACCGCTATGCTTGCGTTTGCCATGCAGGCCATCAGCATACAGTTTCTTGCCGGTAAACAGTATGCTTCGCCTGAAATACCACTTGCCTTTTTCTTTACCCTGACCCTTTATTTTTTTCTAAAAGGCCATCTTTCAGCCAGGAGCCGGAATTATCAGTTTGCTGCTGTTGCCTTGGGACTGACCGTCCTGACCAAAGGATATCCCTATATCATTGTCATTGGAGGTGTCATTCTCCTCTATCTTTTTATTGAATCTGACTTTCAATGGCCACTGTTCTTTAAAAAGCTCAAGGAGCTGAAGCCAATCTCCTTCATGACTATCGTCACCGTTATCGGATTAAGCTGGATAGGTCTGATGTATCTGCAGTATGGCAAAGATTTTCTCGTTGTACTCAATAAAGAAACAGTTGAACGAGCTCTGACAAGAGAATCAAACGGATTGAGAGAACTCTTTTTTTATCCGGAAGTTATTTTGTGGAGCTTTTTTCCCTACTCGCCACTCTTTGTTTTTGCCTGTTTCCACTATCTCTTCACTATCCGGCAGAGAAAAGATATAGCTTTTGGTTTTTCTTGGGTTCTTGTAATGCTCATTATTTTTACTGCCGCAAAAGGGAAAATACCGACTTATTTCATTCAGGCTCATCCCGCACTCGCACTTATCTCAGCTCATTTCATCACCCGCTACACCCCGCAAGGGAATGTATCGGCCATATTCTGGAACAGCCTCTTTCTGCTGCCAGCTGCAGCGGGAATTATTCTCAGTACGGCAATCATCATCATTTTCAAGCTTCCTGTGATCTGCCACCTGATCACCGTTGCTGCTCTACTGCTCATAATTATTCCCTACTTTCCACAAAAAATCAGCAGGATTGACACATCAGCAAGATCTGATCTACGATATCTTCAGCCATTTATCGGTACCTTCAGCGCCCTCCTGATTTTCAGTGCCGCTGTTCTTCCGCAACTTGAAGAACACCGCCCGGTAGACCGCATAGGTCGTGTCATCAACCAGGTATATCATATTCCCAAAGACATTCCAATCTATCTTCAGGATGGCCTTATTCATAATCTCCCTTTTTATGCTGAACGAAAAGTTATCCCTCAAGCAATCCCCGGGGAGATACTTAAACAGAAAGCACCAGTGCTTGCACTGATTCAATCACAAGATGTTCCAGCTTCTGCCAAACCATCAGTCATCTGGAAAGGAGAAATCTATAGAAGAAGAACCAGTGAATCACGCCTTCTGCTCTTTATTGAAAGCCACCTTAAGGCTAAAGAGGGGAACATGAGCGGATTTACTGATTACAGCCTGATCTACAAAAAATAATAAGGTCGCTATATTATATCATGAACAAACCCCTTTCATGGAGTTTCACCACGGCGACAGTTATTCTGCTCTGCATTCTCTGCTATATCTTTGTGGATATTCAGGCGGCGTTGTGGTTTCATTCGATGAAAAACAACAGTTACTATAATTTCTTTGCCATAATAACGCAACTCGGCGATTCTCTTGTTTACCTTGTCGGAGGAGTTCTCCTCTTTGTTGTTTTTCGCAACAGAAAACCGTTCAGGTCTTATACCGGCCTTTTCCTTTTCTCTACAGTCGCTGTTTCGGGATTAACTGCTGACCTTGTCAAATATATTGTCGGAAGAGCAAGGCCAAAGCTTTATTTCAGTGAGCATCTTTATGGATTTGACTTTTTCCGTTGGGAACACGCATGGACATCATTTCCCTCCGGCCATTCTGCAACAGCATTCAGTGTAGCCATTCTTTTTGCCTCTCTTTACCCCCGCTGGCGATTTACAGCTCTCGCGGGAGGTCTCCTGATTGCCTTCAGTCGTCTTTTTCTTGCACAGCACTATATCAGCGATGTCATTGCCGGTACATATCTCGGAACTGTTTCAACGGCACTGCTCTATAACTTTTACTTCAAACCGAAATTTGATGCCCTTGAGCACAACAAAACCTGAAACCGGCTGGCTTCTGGCAGCATTGGCAATCCTTATCCTTGCAAGTTTTTTCCTTGGTCTTGGGTCTGCGCCCCTCTTTGATGTCGATGAAGGAGCCTTCAGCGAGGCAACGAGGGAAATGATGATCAGTAAAAATTATCTGACCACCTATCTGAACGGCACGCCCCGTTTTGATAAACCGATACTGATATACTGGCTGCAACTTTCAAGCGTCAGACTGTTCGGACTGAGTGAGTTTGCCTTTCGTCTGCCATCGGCCCTTGCAGGAACCGCCTGGGCAACATCGGTTTTTCTTTTTGTGCGCAAAGAATCCGGTAACCGTCAGGCCTTTCTTGCAGCAGCAATGATGGTGCTTTCACTGCAGATAATGGTTATTGCAAAAGCCGCCATTGCCGATGGAGTGCTGAACTGCTTTCTTGCAATCACTATGCTGGGGTTGCTCCAGCATTATAAAACAGGGTCAAAACCGTTACTATATCTTGCCTTTGCTGCCGCGGGATTCGGTATGCTCACAAAAGGGCCGATAGCGATAATCATTCCGTTTGCCGTAACCTTTTTATTCTCCCTTCAGGAGAGGATGTTGAAAACATGGTTCAGAATGGTCTGTAATCCTGCAGGAATCATCCTTTTTCTCGGCATTGCCCTTCCCTGGTATCTGCTTGAATACCGTGATCAAGGAATGGCTTTTGTTGAAGGTTTTTTCTTTAAACACAACATCAACCGCTTCAACTCTTCATTTGAGGGTCACTCAGGCTCCACGCTCTATTATATTCCAGTTATCATGCTTGGCCTTATGCCCTTTACCGGCCTGTTTTTTACCCTGCTTTTCAACATAAAAGCCCTGCTTTCCGATCGAGTGAACCGCTTTCTTTTGATCTGGTTCGGCTTTGTCTTTCTCTTTTTCTCCCTCTCGGGCACAAAACTGCCACACTACATGATTTACGGGTACACACCGCTTTTTATACTCATGGCACGGGCACTGCCCATGAGCAGACATCCAAAAAGCTTTGCCGTCTGGCCGCTGCTGCTTCTTGCCGGACTTGCATGCCTTCCCTTGTTTCTGCCGACAGTAATGCAGCAGATCAATGACGGATATATCAAAGCAGTCGTCACCGGAGCAGTTGAACTTATCGGACTGACTCATATCATCATTATCATTGCTGCCATGATGGGAGTCTCAGCCATACAATTCCTGCCCCGCTTTCCGGCCGACTGGAAACTCATTGCTACAGGAGTTATATTTTCGCTGCTTGTCAATCTCCACCTGATGCCTCTTGCTGGAGCACTTCTTCAGGAGCCGGTGAAGGAAGCTGCCCTGATGGCTAAAAAAAAGGGATATAAAATTGTGATGTGGAAAATCTATAACCCCTCTTTTTTAGTATATTCGGAATCTTTTGTTGAAAAACGTATCCCTGAACCGGGCGAGATTGTTCTGACATCGGTCAAACAGCTTGATAAACTTGAATCTCCTGCCATACTCTACAGCAAATACGGGATTGTGATGGTAAAACTAAGGCAATAAACCCTTTATCATGAAACTTTCGGTCGTCATACCGGTTATGAATGAGGCCGAGAATATCAAACCCCTGTTTGCTGCTCTCGCCCAGTCACTTTCAAATGTTGAACATGAGATCGTTCTGGTTGACGATGGTTCGACCGATAATACCGTAGCCGAAATCCAGGCAAATGCCCCGTCCAATGCACAACTGGTTGTCCTGAACAAGAATTATGGACAAACAACCGCTATGGCTGCAGGTATTGATCATGCGCGTGGAGAGCTGATAGCGACCATTGACGGTGATCTGCAGAACGATCCTTCGGATATTCCTATGATGATGCAATTCCTTCATGATAATGATCTTGATGTAGTCGCTGGCAGACGGGCAGGACGTCAGGACGGCATGATTTTGAGAAAAATCCCGAGCAAGATTGCCAATGCCCTCATCAGGAATCTGACCAATGTGCACATCCACGACTATGGCTGTACCCTCAAGGTTTTCAAAATGGATGTAGCAAAAAATCTTGGCCTTTATGGAGAATTGCACCGTTTTATACCGGTACTCGTCCAACTTTACGGGGCGAAAATGGAGGAGGTTGATGTAAAGCATCACCCCAGAAAGTTCGGGAAATCAAAATACGGTATCGGACGCACGTTCAAGGTGCTGAGTGACCTGCTCTTCATGCTTTTCTTCCAGAAATACAGCCAGAAACCGATGCATCTTTTCGGAACCCTCGGCTTTCTCTCCCTTTTTATAGGATTAGCCCTGAATCTCTATCTGCTGGCTCTGAAAATTTTCGGTGAGGAGATTGGAGGACGTCCATTGCTTTCTTTGGGTATCATCATGACCTTTATCGGTATTCAGCTGATTACAACGGGGTTCATTGCTGAATTCATCATGCGCACCTACTACGAATCACAGAACAAGAAACCCTATATCATAAAAAAAATCGTTGGGAAACAATAGCATCAACCTCAAAAAACTGCTCAAGCCGCTACTCCAGCTTCTTGTCACTGGTCTGGCCCTTTATCTGGTATTGAGAAAGAGTGATCTGCCAAAACTCTTCGATATCATCCGGAATGCCAACCCATGGTACCTGCTTCTCTCCCTCTTGTTTTTTAATATATCAAAGCTGTTCAATGCACTGCGCCTGAACCGCTTTTTCAAGGTAATCGGTATAGAACTTTCTCCCTTGTACAACCTTAAGTTGTACTATCTCGGGATGTTCTATAATCTTTTCCTTCCTGGCGGGATCGGTGGTGACGGCTACAAAATTTATGTACTGCAGAAAAACCACGACATAAAAATGATCAATGTCTTTCATGCCGTATTGTGGGACAGGATTTGCGGCATCGTCGCCCTTGCCTTTCTCTCGCTTGTATTGCTGCTGCCCAGCACGTTTGCCCTGAAACTCCCCCAACTGCTTCCCTATGCGTGGGTGTTACTCGGCGCCATCTACCCTCTGGCGCTGCTGCTGAACAAATGGTTATACAATCAGTTCATCAAGGTGTTTGCCATCACGGCACTGGAATCGATGCTGGTGCAGATTGCTCAGGTCATATCAGCATTTTTCATTCTCCAGGCCATCTCCCTGCACACCAACCATATCGACTATCTTGCAATTTTCCTGATGTCAACCGTGGCAACCATTTTACCAATTACCATTGGAGGGGCTGGAGCCAGAGAAATAACCTTTTATTATCTTCTGAATTTTATCAAGCTTGAAACCAGCACGGGCGTTGCATTGTCGCTCATATTCTTCGCCATTTCTGCTTTTTCCTCACTTGCCGGAATTCTCACCAGAATCAGTCATGAAAAAAGCTTGCCCGACATTCAGGAACCTAACCATTAGCTTTATCCTGATTGCTGAACTTTGCCGAGTTTAAGATCTTTAAGCTTGATCTGCAACTGTTCCCGGTTATTCCAGATCCTTTTTTCGACCGAATAGACCATGGTAAACAGCTCACGTGAGTGTGATTTGAGCTCTGTGTAGATATCCATACGATCAAACCCAATAACATCGAAGGTACGTCCATTTTTATCCCTGAGAGCAAACTTCACATGCCTCTCCTTGAGAAGTTTCGGCTGCCCATACAGAACAAGTTCATCCGACAAAAAGAGCGGCTCACGGTTACCATGACCGTAAGGGGCAAACTGCTCCAGCACATTGATAAATTTAGGGGTGATGTCCTCAAGGGCAAGTCTTGAATCAACAACAAGCTCCTTCTGAAGTTGTCCGATTGAAAGAAGGCTGGAGCAGACATCGTTGAACTTTGTTCGGAATCCGGCAAAGTTCTCCGGCCGCAGGCTAATACCTGCTGCCTGATAATGCCCCCCGAACTGTTCGAGATAGTCGGCGCACTCCTGCAGTGCCTCGTAAATATTGAGCCCGTCAACACTTCGTACAGACCCTTTGATAAGCCCGTTCATGTTGCCGAGGATGACCGTTGGCAGATAATGTTTTTCAATCATTTTTGAAGCTACAATACCAAGAACTCCAAGATGCCATGTTTCATCATAGAGCACAATTGAAGAGCAATAGGAGGCGAAATGGCTATCGAGCATCTTTTCAGCCTTCACCATGATATCTGCATCAATTTCCCTGCGCAGGGAGTTTATACGATCAAGTTCATTGGCATGGCGTCGGGAATCAACTGACGAATCGCAAAGAAGCCACTCAACGGCCAAATGTGCGGAGTGCATTCTGCCTGCAGCATTGATACGGGGAGCAATTCCGAATGCAATATGAAACATGCCGATTTCTGCCGGAGCAACGTTCATGTGCGAAAACATCGCCATCAAATTTACCCTGGGCTTTGTGCGCATTCTTTGTAATCCCTCTCGAACCAGTGTCCTGTTTTCATTTTCCAGCGAAACCATATCGGCCGCTGTGGCAATGGCAACAAAATCAAGATATTTCTGCCAGCTATCAGGATCGGCATTCAAATGTTCTGCTATTGCCTGAATTAACTTGAATGCCACACCACAGCCGCATAACTCTCTGAAGGGATAGGTGGAGCCGGGAACCTTTGGATTTAAAATTGCATAAGCCGGCGGAAGCTCATCGGACTCATGATGATCACAGACAATCACATCTATACCATGCCCGGCACAACGGCGTATCGCTTCATTCTCTCTTATACCGCAATCAACAGTAATAAGAAGTGAGATATTCTGCTCAACAGCAGAATCTATTCCTTCAGTTGACAACCCATATCCTTCCGAAAAGCGATCATTGATGTAATAGGAAAGCTCTGCCCCTTGTTCTTTTAGATAAAGCAGCAACAGCGCTGTTCCGGTTGTACCATCAACATCATAATCACCATAGAGCATTATTTTTTCATGATCCCTGATTGCACGCAATACCCGTTCAACCGACTTGTACATGTCCTGTAACAGAAACGGAGATGGAAGATTGAGAATGGAAGAGCGAAAATAATGTTTTGCTTCATCAAAGGTCTTGATTCCGCGATTTAACAATGCTCTTGCAACGGGTAGACTGACATTGATTGCCTCTGAAAGAACAAGAACCGCCTGTTCATCAGGAGTGAGCAAATTCCAGCGGAATCGTTTCATGAAAAATTAAAAAGAGGACTAATGAAAAAGCCTTAATTTAGAAAGAGTTCATCATTTCTTGACAAAAATCATTCATACAGAAATCAGACTGCATCTCTACTTGAAAGAAGAAGTGAATATTTCTACATTAAACTTTAAAGCACACGCGAAGTTTATCAGTTATTCAACGCACACAAACAATCAGGAACACAGAGCATGAGCAATCTGATCACTATTGAACGCCACATCCTCGAACAGCAGAAATTTTTCCCGGAAGCACACGGCGAACTTACCGACCTTCTCAACGACGTGGCCTTTGCCGCAAAACTGGTAAGAAGAGAAGTTGTCCGTGCTGGACTGGTCGACATTCTCGGTTTTGCAGGCAGCACCAATGTTCAGGGTGAAGAAGTCAAGAAACTTGACCTCTTTGCCAATGAAAAAATCATCTCCGCCATCGGCCAGCATGGAAGGTTTGCCATTATGGGCTCTGAAGAAAACGAGGGGGTCATAATTCCTCCGAAAAATGAGACTGGCAACTATGCTCTCCTGTTTGATCCGCTGGATGGCTCATCCAATATCGATGTCAATGTCAGCGTCGGCACCATCTTCTCCATTTATAAGCTCAAAGGTGAGGATCCCTGCAAGGCAAGCATCAGTGACTGCCTGCAGCATGGTTACGAACAGGTTGCAGCCGGTTATGTCATCTATGGCTCATCGGTCGTCATGGTCTATACCACAGGTCACGGTGTGCACGGGTTCACCTACGACCCGACCATTGGAGAATTTCTGCTTTCCCATGAAAATATCATCACTCCAAAAAGCGGAAAATACTACTCGATCAATGAGGGTTCTTACGCACAATTCAATGAGGGTACAAAAAAATATCTTGACTATATCAAGGAAGAAGACCCGGCAACAAACCGCCCTTACAGCACCCGTTATATCGGCTCGCTGGTTGCCGACTTTCACCGCAACCTTTTGACCGGCGGAGTCTTCGTCTATCCACCGACCACTACGCATGTCAGTGGAAAGCTTCGACTTATGTACGAAGCAAACCCTCTTGCCTTTATCTGTGAACAGGCTGGTGGAAGAGCTACTAACGGCAGGGATCGCATACTCGATATTCAGCCGCTCGCACTCCATCAGCGTACCCCTCTTTATATAGGAAGCGTTGATGACGTTATCATTGCGGAAGAATTTGAGCAGGGACTAAGGTAAAAGCCTTGATATCTGTCCGCGAATTCAGTCATGGGCATAGAATTCGCGGACAAATTTCCTTGCTTGCCCCTATATCACCTCTCCACGATCAAACTGAGGGTAAAAAATTCTTTCTATACCGGTGGTTTTTCCGCTTGAAACATCAAGCGACAGAAGCACCCCTGAAAAATGGACATCATCTTCAGCGCATTCATACTTGTGTGGGGTCTGATAAAGCATCCTGTCTGTTGCAGATTTAATCTGCATCCCGATAACCGAGTTATGTGGCCCGGTCATGCCGGCATCGGTGCAGTAACCTGTTCCTTTCGGCAGGATTCGTTCATCCGCTGTGGGCACATGTGTGTGAGTACCAATCACAGCTGAAACCCTGCCATCAAGGTACCAGCCAAGCGCAACCTTTTCGGCAGTAGCCTCTGCATGGATATCAACAAAAATATACCGTACCTTCTCCTTGACCTGTTCCTTAATCTGCTTGATCACCCAGTCTGCTGTTCTGAAAGGACAATCGATAGAGTACATAAAGGTTCTGCCCTGAAGATTGACCACAGCAATATCACCAAGACCTCCCGGCAGCTTGTAGATCCCATAACCTTTTCCGTAAGTACCTTTAGGATAGTTCAGCGGACGCAAGACCTGGGGATGCGTTTTAAGGGTATCGAAAAAATTGAAATTGCTCCAGGTATGATTTCCCCCGGTCACCACATTAACACCTGCCTCAAGAAGCTGATTAAGTGCTTCAAGACTCATCCCCTTGCCATGATGGGCATTCTCGCCATTACAGATAACAAAATCAACATTGTACTTGCTGATAAAACTTTTCAGCATCCGGCCGACAATCTGCAGGCCTGGAGTACCAACAACATCACCAATGAACATGACGTTCAGGGTTTTTTGAGCCATACCTTTTCCTTTACATATTCTATTGCATAAAACTGACTGTGTTGAAGTTACGCATTGCACCGCACAATGAACAATCCTATTTCATTCTCAGTGCGGCAATGAACTTATAAACCTCCTGAACAGGTTCCTATCAAAAAGATTTTTATAATAACACAGCTTTTAATTCATGACTGTCGGAAGAAAAATCCACCGGGTTTTTAAAAGTAAACCAGTGATTGAAGGCGCCGGTGTTCACCTTAAACGCGGTTTTGGCTTCAGCGAGCTTCCGCTTTTCGACCCTTTTCTGCTCCTTGACGATTTCCGTTCAGACAATCCTGCTGAATACATCAGAGGTTTTCCATGGCATCCGCACCGCGGTATTGAAACCATTACCTATATGCTTCAGGGTAATGTGGAACATGGCGACAGCATGGGAAACCAGGGCGTAATCACTGCCGGAGCAGTTCAGTGGATGACTGCCGGCAGCGGAATCATTCATCAGGAGATGCCGTTTGGCAATGACCATGGAGTCATGGAAGGGTTCCAGCTCTGGGCTAACCTTCCAGCTTCACAAAAGATGAATCCGCCCCGCTACCGCGACATCACCTCTGTACAAATTCCCAAGCTCCATCTTGAAAACGGCGTTGAAATCCGCATCATCTGCGGACGTATAGGGGATACAGAAGGCCCGGTAAACGACATTGCTATCGATCCCGAGTATCTTGACATTACGGTACCGGCAGGCATCAGCTATACTCATCCCGTCACCAAAGGGCACACCGCATTGGCCTACATCATCGCCGGAAACGGGATGTTCTGCAATCAGGACAAACCGTTTTCCCATGAAATGAAAGCGGGCAATTATTTCGACATGGAAACCAGATCTTTTCTTAAAAATGAAACGCTTGTCCTGTTCGGAGACGGCGAAACCGTCACCGTAACGACCAAGGATGATCCCGTGCGCTATTTGCTCATTTCCGGAAAGCCCCTCAATGAACCGATTGCCTGGGGCGGTCCCATTGTCATGAACACACAGGCTGAACTGCGAACAGCGTTTGAGGAATACCAGAACGGCACGTTTATCCGTCACAGCAAAACATAACACTGCACCTGTAAAATTCTCTATAAAATGAATTCATTGAACTTGCTGTGCCACTTGAACACATCCGAGATAAACTGATAAATTGTTCACTACTTTTGTTTTATAGATGTGAAAAAGAAAAGATTAATATGACTTGTTTCAATAATTTCGGAATGTCATACTTTCAATTATTGATAACAGCAAAACGGATATCCATTTAAAATGACTCTTGTTAATTCGTTTGAAACACTAACGATGCTTTTACCAGTCAGGAAAGTGTGAAGTGCAGGAAAAAAACAATGATAAAAGCCTTGGGCTTCTCAATTTTTCTTCTGGTGCTCCTTACAGCAACCGCACTGCTTTATCTCCCCGAAAAAGTATCACCACAGGCATACAGTGGCGCATTTGCCTCTCTTGAAGCGTATCGTTCAACGCATCCGACAGAAAATCCCCGTTACCTTGCAGTCGTTGATTACTCGAAACCCTCCTATCTGAAACGAATGGCGGTGATTGATCTGAAAACCGGTAAACAGTCGTATTACCGTGTGGCTCACGGGAAAAACTCCGGCGTACTCTATGCAAACCGATTTTCAAATACCCCTGAATCAAACATGAGCAGCCTTGGGCTTTACAAGGTTCTTGAAGCTTACTTTGGCGACCACGGAAAGGCAATGCGCCTTGAAGGTCTTGAACAGAGGCTGAATGGCAATGCATTCAGCCGGGATATTGTTCTTCATTCAGCAGATTATGTATCGCTGAGCTATATCCTGCTGAACACTCTAACCTTTGAAGGACCAAGAATTGGCAGAAGCAACGGCTGCTTCGTGGTTCATCCCGGTGATATCGATGAGATCATTGAAAAGCTCAGAGAGGGAGGGTTTCTTTTTGCCTGGTCAACGACGCAATGAGAAGAATAATAAGGACTTCCTCAAGTAAAAAACAATTGACAAGCAAAAAGCCCGGAAAAATCCGGGCTTTTATGCTGATCTCACTTATTTGATCAGAGTGCGTCAATTAGGGCATTGAATGTTGCACTGGGACGCATGGCTTTTGTCGTCAAGGCTTCATCCGGATTATAGTAACCACCCATATCAACGGGTTTTCCCTGTGCACCAATCAGCTCTTCGTTGATTTTAGCTTCATTGTCACCAAGCTGCTGGGCAACTTTGGCAAAACGTGCCTGAAGTTCCTGATCATCCTGCTGTGCTGCAAGTGCCTCTGCCCAGTATAATGCAAGGTAGAAATGGCTTCCCCTGTTATCGATCTGGCCAACTTTGCGTGCAGGTGACTTATCGTTATCGAGAAACTTCCCGATAGCCTGATCAAGGGTCTCTGCAAGAACACGAACTTTGTCATTACTGAAAGCCTGGGCCACATGCTCAAGTGATGCAGCAATCGCAGAAAATTCTCCGAGCGAGTCCCACCGCAGATAACCCTCTTTCTGGAACTGCTGGACATGTTTCGGAGCTGAACCACCAGCACCGGTTTCAAAGAGACCGCCACCATTCATGAGTGGAACAACTGAAAGCATTTTGGCGCTGGTACCAAGCTCAATAATCGGAAATAGGTCGGTCAGATAGTCTCGAAGCACATTTCCGGTAACAGAAATTGTATCCTTGCCCTCTCTGATCCTTTCCAGAGAGAAGCGCATTGCCTCTACAGGAGTGAGAATACGAATATCAAGACCAGTCGTATCATGCTCTTTCAGATATTCGGTAACTTTTTTAATGATCTCTGCATCATGAGCTCTTTTACTGTCGAGCCAGAAAATTGCAGGAGCTCCGGTTATTCTTGACCGGTTAACGGCAAGTTTTACCCAATCCTTGACTGGAGCATCTTTTGCCTGGCACATTCTGAAGATATCACCCGGTTCTACATTCTGTTCCATCAGCGTCTTGCCTGTGGTATCAACAACCCTGATTAT
The DNA here is from genome assembly GCA_013334755.1 of Chlorobiaceae bacterium. GTDB lineage: Bacteria > Bacteroidota > Chlorobiia > Chlorobiales > Chlorobiaceae > Chlorobium. The sequence goes on from JAAXWX010000005.1 coordinate 41,955, forward strand.
TCCGTTTCCAGGAGCAACAAAGGTCTTGTTATGTGAACCATACTCTTCCGCCTGCTGGGCCATCAGCCCGACATTTGGAACACTGCCGATGGTGGCAGGATTAAATGCTCCATGTTTTTTGCAATCTTCGATGATTGCCTGATACATGGTTGCATAACAACGGTCGGGAATCATTGCTTTTGTATCATGAAGCTTGCCGTCGGGGCCCCACATCTTGCCGGAATCACGAACAACCACAGGCATGGACGCATCGACGATGATATCATTCGGAACATGAAGGTTCGTGATGCCTTTGTCGGAATCAACCATGGCAAGTGCTGGCCGGGCGGCATAAACAGCCTGTATATCTGCTTCTATTTCAGCTTTCTTTGCTTCCGGCAGCTTCTGGATTTTTGCATAGAGGTCACCAAGTCCATTATTCACATTCACACCAAGTTCCTTGATGGTGGCAGCATGTTTTTCAAAAACATCCTTGTAGAATACGGTGACGGCATGACCGAACATGATCGGATCGGAAACTTTCATCATGGTTGCCTTCAGATGCAGAGACAAGAGTACTCCGGATGCCTTTGCATCGTCAATCTGCTCTGAAAAAAACTGTCGGAGAGCACGAACATGCATGACTGCTGTATCAATGATCTCACCAGCAAGTAACGGGGTTTTATCTTTCAGAACCGTTGCCTTTCCATCACCATCAACAAACTCGATTTTTACCGTGGTGGCTTCGCTCACCGTAACGGATTTTTCACTGCCATAAAAATCACCAGTGCTCATGGAGGCAACATGCGATTTCGAATCGCTGCTCCAGGCACCCATTTTATGCGGATTTTTTTTGGCAAAAGCTTTTACTGAAAGCGGTGCACGCCTATCAGAATTTCCTTCGCGCAACACAGGGTTTACAGCGCTGCCAAGTACCTTTGCAAATCGTGTCTGAAGCTCCTTTTCAGCATCAGTTGCAGGTGCTTCAGGATAATCCGGAATATTGTAACCATGATCCTGCAGTTCCTTGATAGCTGCTCTTAACTGGGGAATCGATGCACTGATATTCGGCAGCTTGATGATATTGGCTTCCGGAGTCAATGCAAGGGCGCCTAATTCAGCAAGATAATCGGGTATTCTCTGGCTCTCGGTCAGATTTTCGGGAAAGTTTGCAATAATTCTTCCGGCAAGAGAAATATCCTTTGGTTCAAAATCAACACCAGTACCCCTTGCAAATGCATTAAGAACAGGAAGAAGTGAGTAGGTCGCCAAAGCAGGAGCCTCATCAATTTTGGTGTAAATAATTTTTGCTGTTTTTGCCATCTGTATAGTGTCGTTTTAAGTATTTTTAAAAGTATTTAATCAAGATACTCAAGAAAAAAGCTCTCAGGGAATCGTTCATGATCGGGCGTTGGCCCAATCTGACGCAAGAAAGATATAACGTTTGTGATAAACCTCCGTTAAACCACTGCAAAGACCTCTATACTTCGGACGCAAAAAGGTTGAGCACCCGAAAAAGGTTACAAACAGAGCAAGTCGACAATAAAAAAAGCAATATTAATCACTGGAATGTTCAGCGCATCTTTTCATGCACTGAACATTCACTAACCAGACCATCTATAGAGGAAAATCAGACTCTTGTCTGTTGATAACCGTGAAACAAGCTGCGGCTATCTCTTCCGACAATCACCTGGTAGAGGTGAAATCATCAAGTCCTACCCGTGCGGCAAGTTCCTTGTCGTTAAGTACCTCATGAGCAAGTTTGATCATGGGAATGGTTGCTCCCATCGAACTGTAACCACCATCATGGAATAGATTCTGCATCGTGACCTTGCGGGATAGATCGCTGAGAATCGTCATGCAATATTCGGCACACTCTTCAGCTGTGGCATTTCCGAGAGGAGACATGAGATCACTGTATTCATACATTTTCTCAAACCCCGGTATACCGCTTCCAGCCTTGGTATAGGTTGGACTTTGTGATATTGTATTGATACGGATAGCCTGCCTTGCAAGTCTCGGTCCATAGCTGCGGACAATGGATTCAAGCAGGGACTTTGCGTCTCCCATATCAGAATAGGTCCAGTAATTTCTCTGTGAAGCAATATAGGAAAGGGAGAGTATACTGCCACCCGCATTGATAGCTTCATTCTTCAAGGCATAGGAGACAAGACGATGCAGCGACAAGGCCGAAACATCAAGCGTTCTGATAAACCACTCGTAGTTAAGCTCTTCATAAGGCAGCTGCTTGCGAATATTCTGTGACATTCCGATGGAATGAACGATAAAATCAACCGGACCAACTTTTTCCTTAAGTTCCTGAAAACAGTTGTCGACATCCTCATTTTTCGATGCGTCGCAAACAATCATCGGAGCGTTACCGCACAATGTTGAGAGCTCTTCGATATTGCCGAAACGCAACGCGGCAGCGACATTTGAGATGGCGATCTCTGCACCCTCCCTGTAGGCATGAAGCGCAATCTGCCAGCCGATACTGCTCTCATCAAGCGGACCGAAAACGATTCCTTTCTTTCCTTTCAACAAACCATAGTGCGCTTTCTCGGACATGATATAAGCTGATTCTTTAACAAAGATTGGGGTAAATTCCCGTTAACTCAACATTTTAAACACTGAAGATACAAGATTCCCGTGAAAACTTAAACTCTTTCCCCTTAATTTTTCTTCATGGCAGCAATAGCCACTTCTGCTATAACTTCATTCGCCTCATAGAGCGGAGTTTATCGAGCACATTCTTATTCACGCTCAACTCCATCTCCTCTTTTTCTACCTGAATCTCTCTGAACACGACCCTGAGAAGATTATCCTCCCTGATATACTCTTCCATTTCAAGACTGTACAGCGCTCTTGGAAGCGTAATGATCCTCTGAGCCCTGTCAACGGTAACGACGATGTCAGTACCCATTCGATTGACAGTAACCTCTTCAGCATCCTTGAGAAAGGGTATCTTGATGCACAGAACTTCCCGATGGTCTTCCGTTCCTGCATTTTTTTTGCTTTCGATCCAGAAATTCTTTCCGGAATAAAAAATCTTGTCCGGAAGCTGTTCACCAAAGACCAGTTTACTGATATCGTGCAGGGCATCAGGTCCAATCGGTTCGGTTCTTTGCAGATGACAACGAAAAACCGGAGTTGGGTAAAAGGAACTGTCGATCTCCATCAGATATTTGCTGTGCAGATCTGCCCAGAATTCAAAATACTCTCCGACCGTTTTTGATGTGGGAAGAATCTTGTTGATCACAATACCGTCAACATTGATCCCATAAAGATGCACAAACGTGTATGCCCGCTTTGTTTCAAGAATAGAGAGCTTTTCAGGATTCAACACCAGGCGGAAGGTAACCTCAGGACTGAGAATAAACTTGTTGATATCCTCCATCTGCTTTAGAAGCACATTGACCTCATTAAAAAAGTCATCATCCGGGATTGATTTCCCACTCAACGGACGGGCCAGCGAGGACATGTTTTTATAGAGTTTGAAAAACTGTTTGCCCATGTTTCCACCAATAATAATTTCTGGATAGGCAAGCAGACGGAGAGTATTCCCTGTAGGAGAGGTATCGAGTACAACAGCATCCCACTTTCCTGACTGCGCCTCATCAAGCAGACGACTTAAGGCAAAAATTTCGTCAAGACCAGGCTGCGTAGTCAGCTCGGTAGCCATGCCACTGTCAATACCCTTGTTTTTATAGGAGGTTGAGACAAACTTCTGAAAGCCTGACATATTCTTTTTAAGCTCATAAATCGTATCAACCTCAAGGCCGTACAGATTCTCCTCAATTTTCTGAGGATCATTCCGGCTTATCCGGAGATTAAAAACATCTGAAAGCGAATGGGCCGGATCGGAAGACATGATCAGCACTTTCTTGTTCTGCCTTGCAAGGGCCACCGCCGTTGATGATGAAATGGTTGTTTTTCCTGTCCCCCCTTTTCCTGAATAAATGATAACTCTGGTCTGCGACTGATTTTCCGTTAAGTCCCTCGACAACATATAAACTCCCCAGTTAAAGGTCAAAAATCCAAAAAGGTATCCCCTCCCGGGAGGGTAAAACGATAGTTGGTCAAAGTACCATTTTTCCCCTGCTTAGAGAAAAACAATCTTTTTCTTCAATGCATGAGCAAGAAGCAGCATATACTCATCATGCTCAATTTCAACAGCTCCCAGTTTCCCGAGATGGGGATTCATGATCTGGGCGTCAAGCAGCAGGTATCCTCTCTGTTTCATATGCAAGACCAGATGATCGAACGCTATACGGGATGCATACGAACGACGAGAAAACATTGACTCACCAAAAAAAGCAGCTCCCATGGCTATTCCATATAAACCGCCGACGAGTTCACCTTGATACCAGCTTTCAATGCTGTGGGCAAAACCAAGCCGGTGCAGCTTGATATATGCTTCCATGATCTCGCCAGAAATCCATGTTTCAGGATCATTTTTTCTTGGAGCAGCACACCCTTTGATCACACTCACGAACTCCTTGTTACATGTGACACTGAACTCTTTTTTTCTGTTCAGACGAAGAACATCTCGTGAAGGCTTGTAGGAATCAAGATAAACAACGGCCCTTTTGTATGGCTGACACCAGTATACTTTTTCGTCTTTGGGATCTGACATCGGGAAAAAACCCTGACGATAAGCTTTGAGAAGGTCATCGATTCGGATCATCTGCAATGAATCGTAAACGAAACTGGTTAAAGAAACTTCACAAGAACATCGTCAACAACTCTTTTTGGCACATGATGTATACCGTTCGAATCCCTGAAGTAGCGAACTGAATCCTCAGCATTTATCTGGTCAATGACGACAGTCTCTGCAGGCTTTCCGAGCGCGATGACCATAAGAAGTGAAAAGCTCTCCGGAATTTTCAGCAATGCCCTTATTTTTTCATGATCAAGAGAACCAAGAATACATCCACCGAGACCCGAAGCTGTAGCACCAAGAAGAATGGTTTGAGCAGCGATACCACTGTCACAGCAGAATTCCCTGCTTATCAAGAGATCACCAAGCATGACAATATAGGCCTGGGGACGCTCGCCTTCAGCCGGACCTGACCAGTCAGCAAGATACCCTGCCCATGAGAGGAAGGGATAAAGGGCTTCAACAACAGGAGGCTCACAAACTGCAATGTATTTCAGTGGCTGAAGATTTCTGGCAGAAGGAATATAGCAGGCAAGCTCAACAAGCTCCCGTACCATATCTTCGGTAACCGGACATGTACCGTTAAATCTCCGGTAACTCCGGCATTTCGTTACAAGCTCCCTGAAATGCATACTTATTCCTGTCAAGACTATTTTGCCCAGGCGGCGTCAGTGTATTTGGAAAGTTCATTCCATTGGCCACTGCTTATCCATTCTGCGATATAATCAACCGTTCTGGCATAATGCAACGGCTCCCGGCATGGCTTCTGCAACCAGTCAGCAAGAACAGACCCGTCAAGAGTCTCCATCGCCATTCCGTATCGGAGCTCTACGAGACCAAGCGCATTACATTGTTGCTCAATCTGACCGTCAAGAGGCCTCAGCAAAAGCTTTTTTCCAAGATGAAGCGCCTCACCAGGAAGCTCAAAACCAGCGTTACACACGACGCCATTACACTCCATGAGATCTTCAAGAAAACCTTCGCGGGAATATCCTCTGAAATGTAAATGTCCATCATCACTATCCTCATGCACCTTCCCATACACGTAAAACTCATATGTACTAAAAGGAGCAAGAAAAAGCGCTATATCCTCTACCTCTTCAAATGGCAGATAGACAAGAATCTTGTTTTTAATAACCGTTACGGTACTTCTTTCGTAAAGCGTTGCAGGGATAACAGGAGGGAAAATAGGCTGATTGAAATGGCTCCAGTGAAGCCCTGCATTATAACGGGCAGGAGCAAAATTAAGGAGAGTAAATTTTTCAATAAATGTTCCCTTCGTCATGGGAATATCAAATTTGAATGCATATTGATGACCAAAACCTATGGAAGGAATATTTCGTAGTCTTGCCGCCATTGAGGTAATCGGATCGAAATCGGTAATAATCAGCTCCGTTCCCCTTGTATCAAGCATTACAATATCCGACATCAGTCGAACGAGGTCAAGTTGCAACATCGTTTCGACATAATTCATTCTTCCCTTATAGGTTACCAGTGTCATCCCTTTCATGACCCGGTATGGCTCAAATATTTCCACCTCCTTCAACTCATCCTCTTTTCTCCCGCTTATTATGACGTCAACATCATGACCATCCTCCTTGAGTTTTCGAACAAGCTCTCGGCTGCGGCTTATATGACCATTTCCCGTTCCCTGAACACCGAAAAGGATCTTCATAATGCTATACGTTTAGACGTGAAGTACAGAAGCGTTGACACAGGTCACTGCTGAATTTTAAGATTGGCATACTGCACCATCAAGGTCTTCTCCCCTGCGTTGCGAAACATTATCCGTACTTTCTGCTTTGCTCCTTTTCCCTGAACATCAAGCACAACTCCAGGACCAAAAACAGCATGATGTACCATCGTCCCTTCCCGAAGTGCAGGCCTGGAGGGCTTAAGCTGACTTGCTGTTGCCTCAGCCGCAGAGGACGATGTTATCGTTTTGGGCTGATAACCTCTTGATGAGGATGACAAACCAAACGCAGATTTTTCCTTTTCCATGCGATCAGAAAGAAAACTGCCACCCTCCGTCTGCACTATTGAAGAGTCAATTTCACCAATAAACATCGATTTAAGGCAATGATGCGGCTGCCCGTACAAATAACGACTCTGCGCCCATGAAAGAAATATCTTTTCCTGCGCTCTGGTCATCGCTACATAAAAAAGCCTGCGTTCCTCCTCAAGCTCTTCAGGTTCATAGCAGTGCAGGGGAAAAAGCCTCTCCTCAAGTCCGGTAATAAATACAACGGGAAACTCAAGACCTTTGGCGGCATGCACCGTCATCAGGGATACAAAATTATCAGACTCCTGTGTCTCTTCATAATCAGATGCAAGAGAGATATTCTCCAGAAAATCACCAAGTGAACCAGTATCAGGATTATGGTCAGAAAAATCCCTTGCCATGGAAAGCAACTCCTGGAGGTTTTCATGACGCGCCAGAGATTCAGGGGTGTTTTCAGCCTGCAGGAGTAACGGAATTGATGTTAAACTGAATAATTCTGTGAGAACTTCATACACCGTCCCTTCAACAGCGATCTTCCTGAGTGACTCAATAACAGCGCTGAAAGAGCTGAGGGCATTGAGCAGTCGCGCCTGAAAACCACCCTCATCAGCCTGAAGGATGGCATCATAAAGACTTATTTCACGCTCTTCAGCAAATTCCCGAAGTCGGGCAATGCTGACATCACCGATTTTCCTGGGCGGAAAATTGATAATTCTCAAAAGCGATTCACTATCTCGATCATTAAGAATAAAACGAAGATAGGCAACTGCATCCTTGATCTCCTTGCGCTTGTAAAATGACACGCTCCCAAAAATCTTGTAGGAAATTTTATGCTGGCGCATGACATCCTCAAGAACCCTCGACTGTGCATTGGTCCGGTAAAAAACAGCGAAGCTTCTGAACTCGTAACCTTGCCTCAAACGCAGGTTACGGATTTGCTCCCCAACCCTTTCAGCCTCATTCCGCTCATTATACGCCTCAATAAGAGTCAAGGGCTCCCCTTCATGCCGATGAGAAATCAGCTCTTTTTTAATCTGGCGCTGATTACAACTGATCACGTTATTTGCCGCTTTGAGAATATTACCGGTACTCCGGTAATTTTCAATGAGCTTGAAAGTCAAGGCATCATGATAATCGTCCTGAAAATTCAGAATGTTGGAAATATCGGCACCACGCCATGAATAGATCGATTGTGCATCATCGCCCACAACAAAAATATTGCGATGCTTTGCTCCAAGCATTTTTGCGACAAGATACTGTGCCCGGTTGGTATCCTGATACTCATCAATCATGATATAGTGAAAAGTGTCCTGCAGCTCCCCGAGCACCTCGGGATGAGCATTGAAGAGTTCAAGCGGCTTGATAAGCAGGTCGTCAAAATCAAGCGCATTGTTCTCTTTCAGCTTTCTGGTATACAATTCGTAAATCTGCGAAGCTTTCTGCTGATTGTAATCGCTGGCATTCCGATGAAACTCTCCAGGCAGAATAAAACTGTTTTTTGCTCTGCTGATGAGCCCCTGAATCGTATTAACCGGCACCGACTCGACAGATATATTCAGTTCAGCCATTGACTGCCGGATCAGGCTTTTGCTGTCGTCACTGTCAAAAATTGAAAAGTTTTTGTCGAAACCTATCAAGTCAATGTAATTGCGGAGAAGACGCGAAAAAACAGAATGAAACGTGCCTATCCACAGACCACTGGAGCTGCCGTTATGCAACAAGCTGTCAACACGGTGGCGCATCTCACCAGCAGCTTTATTGGTAAAGGTGAGAGCAAGAATATTACGAGGAGAGACCCCCTCGTTTCTTATAAGATATGCAATACGGTAGGTAATTACCCTTGTTTTGCCGGAACCAGCTCCTGCCAGTACCATAACAGGCCCGGTCGTAGAGATTACGGCATTGCGCTGCACTTCATTGAGATCGTTTAAAAAATCCGTCAATACTTCTCGGTACCTGTTAACAGTTATAGCGCTTTCACCTCCCCGATATTACGGAGAACGCCAAAATCTCCAGTTGAATTTCGTACATCTTTACCCCTTTTACAAATCAGGGCTGAACAAATCCGTTTGCCACACCATTATCAGATTCAATGGGGAATTTTTCTATCGATTCACCACCATACTCCCACGCTTGTAACTTTCCAAAAAAGATCCAGGCTGCCCATCCCGTTTTTTCTTGTTTTTTAATGCCCGCCTGATACTTTTAGCATTTAGAGTTACTATATTTGCAAGACAATCCATTGCCCACCTAAACAATCCCGTTCCATGTTTCCTCTTGTATACGAAATCAATACCAGAATCTGGCTGAAGAAGCTGAGTAATGATCAAAACCATCAGGTTACGCTCATCAACATTCCTGATGAGGAATTCACCTTCTTTGCAAACTGCGGTTTTGACATCGTATGGCTTATGGGTGTATGGATGCCAAGTCAGTACAGCAAAGCAATTGCAACCGCGCATCCCGGCCTGCGCAGTTCATTCCTTGAGCATATTGCAATGGTTGAGCCTGTCGATATCGCTTCATCGCCATATTCCATTCCCTCATACACTGTCAATGAAGCACTGGGCGGAAAAGAGGGACTTTTGGCTTTCCGCGAAAAGCTTAGTCGTTACGGCATCAAACTCATGCTCGACTTTGTACCGAACCACCTTGCCCTCGACAACGAATACCTGCCGGAACATCCTGAGTTTTTTATTCCCGTGTCCAAAGCTGAACAGATGCAGGATCCAGGATCAGGCTTCGAGTATTCACGGGAAACATACCTTGCATACGGCAAAGACCCATACTACGACCCATGGACTGATACCCTGCAGCTCAACTATGCAAGAAAAGAGACGCGCAACATGATGACTGAAAACCTTTGCAGGATCAGCGAACTCTGCGATGCCGTCAGATGCGATATGGCTATGCTGATTCTTAAAAGCGTTTTCAATACCACCTGGAGCAACCTTGGCGGTGCCATGAAAGAAGAGTTCTGGCACAGCGCCATAACTGCAGTCAAGCGCCTTTATCCTGATTTTTTGTTCCTTGCCGAGTCTTACTGGAACAAAGAGTGGGAACTCCAGCAGCAGGGTTTTGACTTTACCTACGACAAACCCTTTTACGACTATATAAGCAGCTCCCCGGTCAATGTTGACAAGCTGGCAGGACACATGCAGGCCCAGTGGGAATATCAGAAACATCTCTGCAGGTTTCTCGAAAACCATGATGAACCAAGGGCAGCCGAAAAATTCGGCCTTAACAACAAAGCCGCAGCTCTGGTACTGCTGACTTCTCCCGGAATGCATCTTGTCCATCAGGACCAGATGGAGGGTTTCAGACAGAAAATTCCGGTACAGCTCGTACGGCAAGCACCTGAAGCATGCAATATCGATTTGTCACGACTTTACAAAGAGCTCTTTTCGCTGCAGAAAAAAAAGGTCTTTCAGGAGGGTCAGATAGAACGACTTGAGCTGAATGCTGCAAACAACTCACACTGTTTCGGATTTCAACGGTTTACAGCAGAGGAGCATGCATTCGTTCTGGCTAATTTCAGTGCAACTGGTATTGCCATAGAATTCCAGCATCCTTCACTTGACCATATCTCCATTGAGAGACTGAATGTACTCAGTACAGCTTCTGAAAAGAAAACCAGCGATGTTCATTGTGCAGAAAACGTAACGAGAGTGAACCTCTCTCCCCATGAAGGGATGGTCATAACCTGCTGAAGGGGAATAACCGCAACTCACAACTTGAAAAAGAGAGTCCCGCCAAGTCGGGATAATCCTGCTTATGAACAATTATTGACTCATGATACCATGCAAATCATTACACACACCATCAAAACAAAAACTTCAAGGCCAATTGAAATCATTGACATTACCGCCGATGTCTCATCAGCGGTAATGTCATCAGGGCTTGACCGCGGGCAGATAACAGTTATAAGCCTTCATACAACAGCCTTTATCAACATCAATGAAAAAGAGGAGCGGCTCCTTGAAGATATGGAAATCTTTCTCAAGCGTTTTGCTCCGAAGGATGGCAACTACAGGCACAACCTCAACCCAATTGACGGGCGCGACAACGCCCACTCCCATCTTCTCGGATTGTTTATGAACTCCTCTGAAACCATTCCTTTCGCGGGTGGAAAGATGCTGCTCGGACAATGGCAATCACTTTTTTTTATCGAACTTGATGGGCCACGCGAAGAGAGAAATATCCTCCTTCAGATTTCAGGTATGTAAAAGAAATACAAAAGCAAATTACATGCATGGAACCGGCAAGCTTCAAGCATGGTTAGAACTACAGAATATGCAAAGAAACAGAACTCGTTAAAAACTATGCCTGAGTCCCTGCCAGTTACTATTACGCAGCAATCGACCCTGCTCTCTGCAATCCAATCACCTGACGATCTTAAAAAGCTCAGTATAGCTGAACTTCAGAACGTGGCAGATGAGTGCCGTAAAGAGGTCATAAAACTTGTATCCATTAATGGCGGTCATTTTGCCTCAAGCCTTGGTGTTGTGGAGTTGACTGTTGCATTGCACCACGTCTTCAGCACACCCGACGATACAATAATCTGGGATGTCGGACATCAGGCATATGTGCATAAAATCCTGACTGGAAGAAGGGAAAAGATGCAAACCAACCGGCAGTTCGGCGGACTCGCCGGTTTTCCAAAAAGAGCAGAAAGTGCCCATGATGCGTTCGGTGTCGGTCACGCCTCAACCTCCATATCCGCTGCAGCGGGAATCTCCGTGGCAAAAGAGCTTGCAGGAGGCAATGAAAAGGTTATCGCCGTCATAGGGGATGGCAGCATGACCGGAGGCATGGCGTTCGAGGCCATGAACCATCTCGGTGATCTGAAAAGCGATGTTCTTGTCATCCTCAATGACAATCAGATGGCCATTTCGCCCAGTACCGGGGGGCTGAGACACCATCTTATCAACATATCCCTGAACAAAACCTATAACAAAGCCCGCAAATTGATATGGAAATCACTCTCGCTTTTCAACAATGAACTGGGTGACAAGGCAAAAAATGCCGTCAGAAAAATTGAAGATGGTGTCAAAGCCGCATTAACACCAGGAGCATTTTTTGAAGCCCTTGGCTTGAGGTATTTTGGTCCGATTGATGGACACAACATGGAACAGCTTGTCAAGGCTCTTAAAGAGATGCAGGAACTGCCTCACCCAAAACTGCTGCATGTTATCACAACAAAGGGAAAGGGATTCAAACCGGCTGAGGAGGATCAAAGCAAATGGCATGCACACAGCGGAGGTTTCGACACGACTACCGGAAAATTACTGAAAGCCGCAGAAAGCAAGGGTCCCCAAAAATATCAGGAGGTCTTTGGCGAGGCACTTGTTGAGCTTGCCCTTAAAGACACAAGAATCACAGCTATAACTGCCGCCATGCCAAGCGGAACTTCACTCGACCTTTTCCAGCACGCCCTGCCGAATCGTTTTTATGATGTCGGCATAGCCGAACCTCACGCTGTCACGTTTGCTGCAGGTCTTGCAACTCAGGGATTCAAGCCTGTCTTTGCTGTTTATTCAACTTTTCTGCAGCGAGCTTACGATCAGTTGATTCATGATGTGGCACTGCAGAACCTGCATGTTGTTTTTGCCATTGACCGGGCAGGACTTGTGGGTGAAGATGGTCCGACACACCACGGAGCATTCGATCTTTCCTGGCTTCATGCCGTTCCCGGTCTTGTTATAATGGCTCCTGCTGATGAACAGGAACTTCGCGACATGCTCTATACTGCACTTTACGACCTGACTGGTCCGGTCGCAATCCGTTATCCGAGAGGCAATGGGAAGGGGATGGCCCTTCAGAAGAATTTCACTTCTCTACCCATCGGAAAAGCAAAGATTGTCAGAGAGGGCAACGGACTTGCACTGCTCTGTATGGGAACCATGACTGGAAAAGCTCTCGAAGTGGCGTCCATACTCGAAAAAGAGGGTATTGATGCCACCGTTGTCAACATGCGGTTCCTCAAACCGCTCGACACAAAAATTTTGGAAGAACTGGCCTCTCGTTCAACCCATTTTGCTGTTATTGAGGAAAACAGCACTATCGGAGGACTTGGCAGCGCAGTTATCGACCACCTGAATACAAAAGGGCTGCACCGCCCTGTATTGAAAATCGCCCTTCCCGATGCATTCGTGACCCATGGAAACATGAATGACCTGTATAAAGAGATCGGTTTCGATACCCCGTCAATGGCTGAAAAAATAAGGAGGTTTTACAAGGAAGGCCACATGTGAAAAAGAGTAAGGATTACCAGTACAATCCTTGCGGAAAGATTGGCAAAAAAACCGGCAAGCAGATCGTCAATCATAATTCCCCAGCCTCCCGCCAAGCGCTGGGCCGCATCAACAGGTCCCGGTTTCGCTATATCAAAAAAGCGGAAAAAAGCCAGTGAGAGCAGCAGTGGCAGTATCCCTTCCGGCAGTGCGAGAAGAGCCAGCCACTGACCCGCAAGCTCATCAATGGTGACAATTGAAGGATCATTGCCATAATGCTCCTCCATAAGCCCGCCAGCCCAGATACCGGCAGCACTGCAAAGCACAACAAGGGATAACAGCAGTAACGGATTGTGGAGAGCCGGAATAAAAAAATAGCACAGAACAGCGACAATACTCGTAAACGTTCCTGGTGCAAAAGGGAAATAACCGATTCCGAAGCAGGTTGAGATAATTTTGGCCGTAAGAAGCTTCATGCTTTCAGCGGCCCTGAAGATTATTCTGAAAATAAATTTTCCAGTTACTCACCAGATAGGATATACCAGTATAGACGGTAAAAACAGTTACCACGAGCATGATGGAGTTCAGATATCCTGACACAAGAAAACGGCTGATCATTTCCGCAACACTTTTTCCGGAAAACACAGCTTCTTTCATCAACATCAGCACCATGATGAGATAAACAAAAAGATTCTGTACCAGGGTTTTGTACTTCGCTTCAACACTTGTCACGACCGGCCTGTTTTTGTATTCAGCATATACTCTCAACGCAGTAACAATAACATCCCTGACAACAACCAGAACCACCATCCAGAGAACAAGGTAACCCATCCAGACATAGAGCAGAAAAGCTGCTGTAATCAGCAATTTATCGGCAAGAGGATCGAGAAAAGCGCCAAGACGAGTCTCAACCCCATATTTCCTTGCATGATAACCGTCATAAATATCGGTAAGAGATGCCAAAGCAAAAACAAGAACGCCAAACAGCTTGAACCAGGGATCAGCCTGCAACAGCAGCCAGACAAAAACCGGAACGAGCAGAATCCTCAATGCGGTCAACTGGTTTGGTATTGTCAGATATTCCTGATACTCTTCTTTCAAATCCTGCAGGATTATATGGTTTCATTATTAAAAGCCGGAAAAGGGCGCAAAAACATTTGCTCCCCCCTTTCGGTGCAAGATACGGTATTGAAAACTGTTTTTCAATGCCTCCGACAGGTCAGAGATTGAAAAATTGCTTTTACTCCAACTCGACAATCGTCACTCCGGCTCCACCTTCACCCCACTCCCCCAGTCGAAAACTTTTGACAGCCTTGTGCTGCTGAAGAAACTCAGCTGTTCTCTGCCGGAGTGACCCGGTACCTTTGCCATGAAGGATCATCGCTGAATGAATGCGGTTAAGGCTCATCGTATCAATAAACCGTTCTATTTTCATGATAGCCTCATCACCGCTCAGCCCCCGTAAATCAAGCTTTGTTGACTCAACGCCTGAGGCTATGGCCGACCAGTTGCTTTTTTGCTGCCGGGGTTCGGGTTCTTTGATAATTTTTTTAGCCTGGGTTTTTGAAGTTTTTTCAAGGTTTTTCAGTGATGTCGTCAACCGAAAATTTCCGCACCGTACAACCACACTCTCCATGTTGACACTCTCAACCTCTCCGGAGGTGCTGGTATCAAGTATCCTGACAAGATCGCCCTCTCGAATGGTTCGATCAACCAGATTCACTACTTCAGCTTTGGCCAGCAGAACGGACTCACTCTTTTCAGCATCCTGCTTTTTCAGTCCAAGTTTGTTGCGGGCATCCTGCACCTTTTTTGCATCAGCAGGTGCACTTTTAACCTCCTGAACAATCTCTTTGATCTCCTTTCGGGCATGTTCCAACTCTTTCTGAAGCTCTCTTGATGCGCCAAGTTTCAGTTCCCTGCGCTTCCGCTCCATCCCGGCCTCCTCACGACGAAGAGCAAGCTCCCGTGCCGCAAAATCCGCCTTTTCAGCTTCCAGCTGCTGCTTCAGCGTACGGTTCTCCTCAAACAGACGACTCAGATCATCAAGCATGCGATCAAGTCCGATGCGCTCATGCTGCATAAATCCCGAGGCCCGCTCAACCATTTTCACAGGGAAACCCATCCGCTTCATCATGGCAAAAGCAAAGCTGTTACCTGGCAGCCCCTTGGCAAAGCGGAAGGTCGGCACGAGACCAGCCCTGTCAAATTCCATAGCACCGTTGACCACTCCATCCCGTTCATGAGCATATGCTTTCAAATCACCAAGATGGGTAGTCACAATGGTTTTCGTCCCGCGATTGAGCAGTTCTTCCATCACCGCCCGGGCAATCGCCCCACCCTCTTCAACATCAGTACCGGCACAAAGTTCATCAATGAGCACCAGATCGCGGCTCCCCGCAACATCAAGGATGGTTCTGATGGCACCGAGATGGGAACTGAAGGTGGAGAGATCATTCTCAATAGACTGATCATCGCCAATCTCAATAAAGATATCGCTGAAAAGGGGAAAGACCGAGCTCTCACTGCATGGCAGAAGATAACCATGAACCAGCATGCAGCAAAGCAGACCTGCCGTCTTCATCGCTACTGATTTACCTCCGGCATTTGGACCGGAAATCACCAGCACCCGCTCATGCTCATCAAGATCAAGATCAAGAGGCCTGACCTCCTTGTGATGATGCGAAATCAGCAGCCAGGGATGGAAGCCCTTGACAATGCGAAGCGACTGACCTGCTGTAATTCCAGGGAGCACAGAACCGGTTTCAACTGCAAACCGTGCCCGTGCATACAAAGCATCAAACTCACCAAGAAGATTTTCATTATACCTCAGATTTTCAAGCTCAGGCCGTATTTCATCCGACATCTCTTTCAGAATACGCTCAATCTCCCTTCGTTCGCTGATTTCCAGATCCTGAATCCTGTTGCTGATCTCAAGGGTCTCCGCCGGCTCGATAAAGACCGTCTGCCCGCTCCCGGAATAATCCTGAATATACCCGGCAATCTTGTATTTGTATTCCACCCTCAAACCAAGCGTCAGACGCCCGTTCTTGATGGCAATCGTATCCTCCATCAGCCAGCCGCTCTCCTGACATCGCCTGAGAAGACGCTCCATTTTCCGTCGAATCAGCTCACGGCTGGCGCCGAGCTCTCGCCGGAGCATCAAAAGCGCCTCGCTTGCTGTATCCCTCACCCTCGACTGCTCATCGATAATTCTGCGGATCGAGGTTTGAAGACTTTTTTCAAGCCAGAGTCTGATAGTAAACTCATTCAGCAGGGGATAAACCTCTCGGTTCAGAAACATGAATTTGCGCAACTGTACCGATGAAAAGAGGAGATGATGAATGTCCTGCAACTCTTCAGGCTCAAGATAACTTTCAAGAATCTCAAGTTTTTTCAGCAGCGGGCGCGTATCGGGTAAAAAAGAAAACGGAAGGGCAATCCCCTCCTGAAGAAGATTCCTTAATTCAAGCACCGTTTCCAGTTCAGCCACAAGCGCTTCCCTCTCCACCTGAGGCATAGCCTCCAAAAGCCTGTCGTGCCCCATCGCTGAGAGGCAGAATTGCGCTGCATAGTTGGCAACTTTATCGAATTCGAGTTTTTTTAAACTGACAATGTTCATGAACAACTATTTTTTATAAGCTATTACCGCACCGTCACATCACATATAAGAGAACAGCTTCTCTTCATCAGCATATGTTTCAAAGCCAACTTAGCAAAATTCCGAAAAGTTTGGCCAGTTTTGCTATAAAAAACCAGGGATGAACGTACCAGTATCATCCTTAAATAAATCCAGGTTCAAAGAGATATTGCTTGAAAAAAAGATAAAACGATCAGTGGAGCAAATATTAATACAAGCGAATAAGTAATGCATAGCAGATCGCTATACTGTAGTATTAGGTGGCTGTGAGTCAAAAGTTGAAAAAAAGAACAAAATGCCACGATCCGTTACACTTTACAGGTCCGTCATCAAAGCGAAAACCTGCCGCATTATTAATTATTACTTTGCCTGGATTTTCTAATGAGTTTACCGTTCACCGCAGAGGAATTCGTATCGATCTCAGGCTCATGATTGTTAGCAATATTTTGACGACGATAGGCAACGTCCTTCACGAACAAGCAAGAAATTAAATTTACTGGGGAATTGACAAGGCTGGAAATGAATCTCTACTGTTAATCCTGCTGTATATTTACAGTTTTATTCATTTTATCATTTTTTCATTACTTTCGTCCTGGAAACAAAATTTTCTCGGGCAAATCGAGAAATTGTCGTTGATCCCAAAAATATCAGACTGCAAGGCAAACTGAGCTTAATATATATCTGTTGAAACGCCCTTGCATAACGTTGTAAAAAGCATTTTTTGATTATTTCCCATTTTATGAGATTAGCTGTTAATATTGATCATATTGCCACCCTGCGGAACGCCAGGGGCGAAAAGGAACCTGATCCGGTTGTTGCTGCCCTGCTTGCTGAAAAAAGCGGTGCGGCAGGCATTGTCTGCCACCTTCGTGAAGACCGCCGTCATATAAAAGACCATGATCTTGCAAGACTCCGCCAGGCTGTTACTACCAAGCTGGATCTTGAAATGGCCATGACCGGGGAGTTGCAGCAGATTGCCCTGAAAACAAGGCCTGAGCTCATCACCCTTGTGCCGGAAAAAAGGGAGGAGCTAACCACCGAGGGAGGATTTGACATTGCCCGCCACTATTCGGTACTGACAGAATATCTGAAACCGTTCAACGCTGAAGGAATTGAAGTCAGCCTCTTTATAGAACCGGAAAAAAAGGCTATCGACCTCGCGGCACGGGCAGGTGCCGATCTTGTTGAGCTTCACACAGGAGTTTACTCGCAAAAAAAGCTTGATGATGATAAAGCACTGGAATTGAAAAGAATTCGTGAGGCCGCAGTTTACGCCAGAAGCCTTGGACTCAAGGTGGTCGCAGGACATGGACTCAACTACCTTAACATATCTCCATTTAAAAATATACCGGAGATTGAGGAAGTCAGCATCGGTCATGCCATTATTGCCCGTGCCGTTCTGACCGGGCTTGAAGAGGCGGTCAGGGAGATGCTCCGTATCATTCAATAGCACCCCATGCCAGCAACTACCGACAACCGCCTTACCATCATCCTTGCAACCTCCAACCGGGACAAGGTAAAAGAGCTCCGTCCGCTGCTTGAGAATATTTCTTCAGATATTACGGTGCATTCGCTCAATGAGATTGGTGTAAACGTCGAGATTGAAGAAACGGAAGCAACACTCGAGGGAAATGCCCTGCTCAAGGCAAGGGCTATTTTCAACCTTCTCTCTGAACGGTTCCCCTTCCTGATTGCGCTGGCAGATGATACAGGTCTGGAGGTAGATGCGCTGAATGGAGCCCCTGGCGTATATTCAGCACGATTTGCCCCTATGCCTGATGGCCTTACTCCGGCTTATAAAGATAACGTTCTTCATCTGTTGCGCAGCATGAAAGGAATTGCCAACCGGGAGGCCCGCTTCAGAACCGTTGTAGCACTGAAAGGTGTTCTGCCTTCATCAGCAGGATGCTTCGAGTTTGAGCACACTGCGGAAGGAGTTGTTCCAGGCAGTATAACGCTTGAAGAACAGGGAAATGCCGGATTTGGTTATGATCCGCTCTTTCTGGTGCACTCTACCGGAAAAACCTATGCTGAAATGAGCATGGAAGAAAAAAACAGACTCAGTCACCGCTCCCTTGCTGTTCAGCATGCCATAGACTACCTTAAGACTCTGCTTCAGCAGATAAGCACTTTATCCAACGATACCAAAACACATCCATGACTCTCTTTGAAGCCATCGTTCTCGGTATCGTTCAGGGACTGACGGAATTCCTTCCGATCAGCAGTTCTGCGCATTTGAGAATTGTTCCTGCACTGGTCGGATGGGATGACCCTGGAGCTGCATTCAGTGCGATAATACAGATCGGAACCCTTGTTGCCGTCCTTATCTATTTCCGTAAAGATATTTTCATGATAGTCGGGGCCGTGATCAGAGGCATCGTCCAGGGAAAACCCCTTGAAACCAGTGAAGCTAAAATGGGCTGGATGATCGCAGCCGGAACCATCCCGATAGTTATTCTGGGCCTTCTTTTTAAAAGCGAAATAGAAACAGCCCTTCGTTCACTATACTGGATCAGCGGAGCACTTATCGGATTGGCTCTTATCCTTTTTCTTGCTGAAAAAAAAATCAAGAGCAGGCTCGAAAAAAATCTGCCGCTGACATCAATGGAAAACATCGGATGGAAAGAAGCTATATTGATCGGGCTTGCTCAAAGTATCGCCCTCATTCCGGGATCTTCGCGTTCAGGCGTCACGATTACCGGAGGACTTCTTCTGAATCTTGACCGAGCAACCGCCGCCCGTTTTTCATTTCTGCTTTCTTTGCCTTCAGTCTTTGCAGCAGGAATTTTCCAGCTCTATAAAACTTTAGGCAGCTATTCGAGTTCTCCTGACAACATAATCAACATCCTTGCTGCAACCCTTTCCGCAGGCATTGTGGGTTATGCTTCAATCGCATTCCTTCTCAACTACCTCAAAAAACACACCACAACCATCTTCATTGCTTACAGGCTCATTGCCGGAGCAGCAGTTCTTTACCTTGTTGCTGCAGGAATTTTAAAACCGTAATAACAACAGAAACAGCTATAAGAGCACAGGTATCACCGACCCGGCTCTTATACTTTTCAGCCGTTTCCCCACCGTTTGCGTCATAAACCTCCCAAACTTTTCAAGGCAACTTTTTACCTTTAAAAATAATTCTCTTTTCTTCAGAAAGAGGCGGAAAATTTTTCTTATATATAGCTAATCTAAATTAACAGTTTAATAATTCAACCGTGCCATACAGCTTGTCAAGCGTAGGGCATAATGGTTTTGAAAAAGCAGACTTACATATACATACGAAATGTTCAGACGGGATCTTTACACCGGCAGAGATTGTTGAAAAGGCAGCGCTTGTCGGGTTGAAGGCCATTAGTATTACTGACCATGATTCTGTTTTAGGTATTGACAAAGCAAAGCCATTAGCCTTACAGAAAGGCATTGAGCTTATTCCTGGTGTAGAAATGAGCTCGACCTACAAGGGATATGATATTCATATCCTTGGTTATTTTTTCAATTATCAGCATTCCGAGCTGAAAGAATATCTGGACCAATGCCGTCATCTGCGCACCGAAAGGGCTGAGCGCATGGTGAGTAAACTTGCCAAAATGGGGGTAAAGATCGGCATTGAACAAATTATTATCAAAGCTCAGAACGGAAGCGTTGGACGTCCTCATATTGCCGCAGTGCTGCAGGATGTAGGATATGTCAAAAGCTTCAGCGAGGCTTTCAGCAAATATCTCGGTTCACACAGCCCCGCATATGTCAAAAGCATAGAGACACATCCGGCAGATGTCATCAGGCTCATCAATAAAGCCTCAGGGCTCTCTTTTCTTGCGCATCCTGCGCAGAATGTGCCCGATGAGACGCTGAAACAGTTGATTACGTTCGGACTCGATGGCATTGAAATTGTTCATCCCTCTCATGATACCTACCGGCAGAATTATTACCGTGAGATTGCCAATGAGTACTTCCTGCTTTTTTCAGGCGGATCCGATTATCATGGCATGAGAGAACGCGATGATGACATCTTCGGCAAGGTAACCATACCATACGAATGGGTGTCGAAAATGAAAAGCCGGCTTTTACACGTATGAAAACGCAAGGATTGCTCTATTAATGAAGATTTGCTATTATTTGAACCTGTTTTTCAGGCGTGGTTGCTTACTGCCGGCTCACCTCACCACACTCTCTTTATGCCTTTAACTTTCGTACGAACCCTGGAAAAAAAGCTTGTCCTGCAACTGAAAGATTTTTTTCTCACCATGCAGGAATTTTTTCTCTTTTCCATGAGGGCATTTATGGCTTTCCCGAAAGTGATCCGGTATTGGAGGGATGTACTTGATCAGGCTACAATATGCGGTACAGACTCAATTCCCATTGTGCTTGTCAGCGCTATTTCCATAGGTGCACTTCTTGCCATTGAGGTAGGAAACCTGCTTGAAGACTTTGGAGCAAAAACAATGCTCGGACGCTCAACCGCGCTCACGGTGATCCGCGAACTCGGACCACTTCTCATGGGCCTCATGCTCTCCGCCAGATTCGGATCAAGAAATGGTGCTGAACTCGGTGCCATGCAGATATCGGAACAGATCGATGCACTTCGCGCTTTCGGCACTGATCCGATTGCCAAACTGGTCATGCCCCGCCTTGTTGCCGCGCTTATCATGTTTCTGCCACTGACTGCGCTCTCGGACTTTGCCGGCTTACAAAGCGCAGCATACATGGCTGAGCACTACCACCGGATTGACCCTGGAATATTCTGGAACGCTGTTTACCCCCGGCTGGTAGCAAAAGACTTTGTGGTTGGATTCCTGAAAGCTCCGGTTTTCGCAGTCATTATTACACTGGTCAGCAGTTTCAACGGCTTTTCTGCGAGAGGAGGAACTGCAGGTGTCGGGCGTTCGACCATCAAAGGCATTGTTGTGTCATCGGGACTGGTACTGGTTGCCAATTTCTACGTTTCAAAGTTAGTGCTTGAAAACATGTAAGTGCATGATTGAATTACGAAATGTCAGTTTGAAATACGGTGAAAAAGAGATCCTCAAAAAGGTTTCACTTACTGTCAAGGACAACACGATCAAGGCAATACTTGGCCCGAGCGGTGTCGGAAAAAGTACGATTCTTAAACTGATGCTCGGCCTTATCAAGCCGAACAGCGGTCAGGTTATTATTGACGGCACCGATATCACCGGCATGAAAGAGAGCAGCCTTTATGATATCAGACGAAAGATGGGCATGGTTTTTCAGGGAAATGCACTCTTTGACTCTTTGACCATCAGTCAGAATCTGGGCTTCTTTCTCCGTGAAAACATGAAACTCCCTGAGGATGAAATTAGCCGGAGAGTTACCGAACAGATCCAGTTTGCCGGACTGGAAGGTTATGAAGAACAGCTTCCTGAAAGTCTTAGCGGAGGAATGCGCAGAAGGGTTGCCATAGGAAGAGCACTGATCTTCAAACCTCACATGATCCTGTTTGATGAACCAACCGCAGGCCTTGATCCGGTCAGCTCAAAAAAAATTCTCTCGCTCATCAGTTCACTGCGCCATAACAACAACCTTGGAGCCGTGATTGTCACCCATATTATTGATGACGTTTTTAATGTTGCCGACTCAGTTGCTGTACTCTATCAGGGAGAAATTATTTTCGACGATGTAACTGATAAACTACACGAAGCAGAACATCCTTTTATACGATCGATCCTGTCAGACAAAATTCTCGAATTATAATCATCATTTAAGACTTTCACCTGTATGAAAAACCCGAACGCTTTGAAATGGAGCGATCTGAGAACCGGTATTTTTTTTGTGTTCGGCATCTGTTTTGCCGCTTATATGGGACTGGTCATCGGCAAAAACAGCAACCTGTTTACCGGAGTCACAACCATAAAAATTCTTTCGTCAGATGTACAAAGCCTTGCTGAAAACAACTTTGTCTCTATATCAGGCAAAAAAATAGGAACGGTTTCAAAAATGGACTTTGAGAGAAGGAACGGTGTACTCTTCGTCGTTGCCACTCTCAGGCTGAAAAACGAGTTCGCGCCGCTTGTTACAAAGGATGCCAAAGCGACAATTAAAGCCCTCGGTATACTTGGAGACAAGTATGTTGATATCAAAACAGGAAAAAGTGCCCCCATTGAAAATGGTGATTTTATCTCTCTTGAAACCGAGGATGGAATGGCAAGCCTCACAGGCAATGCAAACAACGCTTTCGTTAAAATCAATGAACTCCTTGATCACCTGAACAGTGGCAAAGGTATGGCTGGAAGGCTTATCTCTGACGAAAAAATGGGGACCGAGCTTGCCGAAACGATCAACAGCCTGAAAGCTACAACCGCAGAACTCTCACAACTGACACAAAAAGCATCCCATGGCGATGGGCTTCTTCCAAGGCTCCTCAATGACAAGGCAATGGCAAAAAACAGCGGAGAGACCATTGAACGACTGAACCAGGCTGCCTTGAAAACCGAATCACTGATAAGCAAGCTCAACAATGAAAACGGTACGCTGGGTCAGCTCTCCTCCAATCCGGCTCTTTACAACAACCTGTCCAGAACACTTTCATCACTTGATTCTGTCCTTGTTGACCTGAAAGCACACCCGAAGCGCTATGTAAAGTTTTCGCTTTTTTAAAACTTCTATATCCCCCATGCTCCGACTGCTCCGACTGCTCCGACTGCTCCGACTGACTTTAGCATCATGCATGCTCTTTACAGGGTTTAGCGGAGCGCTTCCGTCAAAGAGTATGGCCTATGATTTCAAGCCACTTGAAGCCGTTGTTCAAAAAGCAGTGAG
>JAAXWX010000005.1:65339-71230 GCA_013334755.1 Chlorobiaceae bacterium
TGCTCCGACTGCTCCGACTGACTTTAGCATCATGCATGCTCTTTACAGGGTTTAGCGGAGCGCTTCCGTCAAAGAGTATGGCCTATGATTTCAAGCCACTTGAAGCCGTTGTTCAAAAAGCAGTGAGCGATTCGGTATTTCCGGGTGCAAGCCTCGCCGTGCTCTACAAGGGGCATGTTGTTTTTCATAAAGCATTCGGTAAAATGGCCTATGATCCGAAAAGCAGCCCTGCAGATACGACAACCATGTACGATCTTGCCTCTCTGACCAAAGCTGTGGTTACAACCAGCATTGCCATGCAGCTTGTCGAACGCGATTCCCTTTCACTTCAGGCACCGGTATCCGGATACCTGCCGGATTTTGCCAGAAACGGCAAGGAAAAGGTCACGATCGAACAGCTCATGCGCCATACCTCCGGGTTGAGAGCTCACACTTTTTTTGCAAAAAGCTGTGCTTCCCCGACAGAGCTTTTCAGGGCAATTGACGCCGACACCCTTTTGTCTGCACCCGGTACAACCACCCTTTACAGCGATCTCAACTTCATGCTGCTTGGCAGAATCATTGAGATCATAACCGGCCAAACCCTTTCAACAAACTTTCATCAGCGATTTGCCGTACCGCTCGGTATGAGTTCAACCATGTTCACACCTCCGCAAACGCTGGGCTGGCGCATTGCACCGGTGGAAAAAGATACGCTCTGGCCACTCAAGGTGCAGCGGCCTCTCGTCAACGACCAGAATGCTGCGCTTCTTGGAGGCGTAGCAGGCCATGCCGGACTCTTTTCAACCACCGGAGACCTGATTGGGATGATAACAATGATTATGCAGGGCGGAAACCTGAATTACCACATCTACTTCCGTCCGGCGACACTCAAAACATTCCTCTCACGAACAAAGTATCCGCGAGCTCTGGGATGGGATTTACGCTCTGATGACGGACGCTCTTCAGCGGGAGACTATTTTTCCAATTCCTCCTATGGCCACCTCGGCTATACCGGAACCAGCATCTGGGTCGATCCTCAGCATGAACTTGCGGTCATTCTGCTCAGCAACAGGGTTTACCCGACATCAGCAAACATTAAAATCCGCACTTTCCGCCCGCTCCTTCACAATACCGTCGTCAAATGCCTTGATTTTCCTGTCAGGCAAACAAACCCGTCATCGGTACAATAGGAAGTGGAACCAGTTTCAGCGATTCCTGACGAAAAATCAGGTTGGATGCCATGCGTCCGGTAAAAACCGCTGCCTCCATGAGAAAAACCGGCGCATCAACTTTTACCCAGTCTCCGGCAAGAAAAAGATTTGAAAACGGGGTTTCAATACCGGGACGACGGGCATGATCACCCGGAGCCCACCTCGAAAAATTGGACTGAAGCATGAAGAGTTCCTGCAAGACCTTCGCTCCGATGGTTTCCGGAAACATGGCATGCAGCTCCTGAAGCATCGTCGCCTTGATTTCCTCTTCCGGCCTGATATCTTTCGGCGCAATGGCATAGGCATGCAGTTCAACCACAGCTCCTCCATGCTTTTTGGCCCATGAAATAAACGGTTCCTGAAAATGCGAGTAGAGCGAGATTGAATCAGTGTAGGTATAACCTGAAACGGTATAGAACGGAAACTCAACTGAATCAAGCGGGCGATCGATCCAGAGACGATAGACCGCATAAGGATCCGCCTCTCCGAGAGAAGCAACCTTCGACTCAAACTCAGGCTGACTCAATTGCGAAGCTTTTACCAGCTCACGGGTACCCCTCACATTGGACGCCACAATGCAATAATCACAGCTCAAAAACTCTCCCCCGCCAACGCCCCCTTCACGGCTTACCACAAGCTTATCCCCTTCAAGAGCAGCAGCAAGCGTTGCAAGTGATGCCTTTGGAGGGCCACTCACCGGAATACCTGAAGCATCATAACGGCCCGCATGACATGGACAGTAAAAACCGCCGGAAAGAACATCTGGACTGACCGGACAACCCATATGCGTACAGCGCCCGTCATAGGCGAAAAAACCGCTTCCTTTTCGTCCAACCATGACCGGCACTCCGGTATCTGTAACAAAGGCAGCAAAGCCCTCTTGCGGAACCACAGCAGGATCAAGGCTTAAAAAGAGTGCGCTGCCGTGCTCCGGCGAATCGACAACTATCCCTGTAACCTTTCCCCCTTCAACCTTGATGCTCCTTGCCGTACTCCCCTTGCGGAGTTTAACGCCGAGTTTTTTCAGTCTGGCCTCAAGAGGATCAATGAGGGCCGTCATACAGTCACGATTGGTTATTTTAAATGCGAGCCCTTCAGGACTGCCCATGAAATAAAAATGAAAATAGCGGAGTGCTTCGGCAGCTGAAAGCACTTCCATACGGTTCATTGTCGCATCGGAAAAAGGGTGTAGCACAGTATCAACAAATGCCGGAAGTGTCTCTCCGTTCCGGCAAAAGGTCATAAAATCAATCGAATCATACTTTTGGAAGCTTTTTTTATAATCGTACCTGAACAACTCAATAGTCGAAAGCAGCCCTTTGGAATTTTTCAGAAAAGAGATCAAGTCAAGTCTGCGGGACTGACCTATAATTGAGAAAACATTGAGAGGAAATAACTTGGGCGTCTGACCAAAAATCTCTTCAGGAGAGTTTTTAAAAATCACGGGATATCCGGGAGATTGCATAAAAAGCTCCTGGCTGATATCGGCATCAGCAAACAGCTCATTGAGATTGTAATACTGGTCAAAAAAACCATGGAACCCATGCTCCACCGGGAAACGCTCACCAAGAGCATCAAGATCCCAGCCGGTAAGCTTTCCGCCCAGCGCATCAGAAGACTCGACAAGCGTCACATCAAAACCCCTGCGGGACAGCTCCCGGGATGCGCTGATGCCTGCCAGGCCGCCACCGATAATCACCACCTTTTTGGAAACATCAAGCCTCTCTTTCACCTCCGCTCCTTCAGCAGCATCAGCATAAAACTCCTTTCTCGGCTGATAATATCCTACCAGACCTGCTGTTCCAGCTATAGCTACACTGGCACCAATCCCGGTACGCTGAAGCAGTTTTTTTATAAACTCACGTCGTTCCATAAGATAAAGAGAGCTTTAAACCGGCGGGAAAACCATTTTCTAACATGTATATTTATTTAACGATAATTAGTTGCTTTAGCAACCTTGCAATACAAACTTTCACCATTAATGCCTGCCCCCCCCACTGATATCTCGCGACAAATTTACAGGGAAGCTGCCCGGATCGGGTTTGCTGCCATAGGGTTTTCATTTCCTGTATCACAACCTGTTGCCATGCAGCATTTTACTGACATGATCAGGGAAAAGCGGCATGGTGAGATGAACTACATGGAAAAGAGAATGGATGAACGGGCCGACCCTTCCCTTCTGTTTGCAGGCCTGCGCACTATCATTTCCGCAGCAATCAGCTATAATTATCCAGTGAATTATGAATACGGCCTGCCAAAAATCTCAAAATATGCACTCATCGACGATTACCATATGGTTGTCAGAACAAAACTTGAAGAGCTTCTTGCAGCAATAGAGGTTATGGTGGGCGAACCACTTAAGGCACTGATAACCGTCGATGGTTCGCCGCTCCTTGAAAAAGCGTGGGCAGAAGAGGCGTCCATCGGAAAAATCGGAAAAAACACGCTCCTGAAGGTGCCCTCTGCCGGATCTTACGTGTTTCTTGGAGAGATACTCATCGATCGGGAAATCAGCACTGCAACGATTCCCCTGCCCAATTACTGCGGCAGTTGCAGTAATTGTCTTGAGCGCTGCCCAACCGGAGCACTGCTCGAACCGGGAAAGATTGACGCATCAAAGTGCATCTCTTACCTGACAGGGGAACTGAAAAGGGAATTTACTGCTGAAGAGGCGGCAATGATTGACGACTGGTTGTTTGGATGCGATCTCTGTCAGGAGGTCTGCCCATATAACAAACAGGCAAGCATCAAGGCAAATGAGTCGTTTGTATTAAAGGAGGGTCTCATGAATATGACCACAGACACAATTCTGAACCTCACAAAGTCAAGCTTCCGAGAGCTTTTTTACGGAACTCCTGTTTTCCGCATCGGCCTCAGACGTCTGAAACGAAACGCCAGGGCTGTAGCGGACAATCTGAAAAAGTCGGGTAAAAAAGAACAATAACACCAGCATATATGTGCCGGTTTAGCAGGGAACAGGGTCAGGCTTGAGTCACTCCACCGTCAGAAGATTCTGATACGTTCTTATCGATTGATCAGCTTCATCATGGTCTCAGGATAGCGTTCCCCGGCTGCCATTCCCCTGGGCAAAGCTTTATTGATTTCGGCCATTTCAGCTTCATTGATGAGCACTGATCCTGCGGCAATATTCTCCTTAAGATAGCACCTGCGCTTTGTACCAGGAATCGGAACAACATCGTTGCCCTGTGCCAGCACCCAGGCGAGTGCCAGTTGCCCGGCGGTAATACCTTTCCTGCTTGCCAGTACCTTGATACGCTCAACCAGTTCAAGGTTCTTCATAAAGTTTTCACCCTGAAAACGGGGAGAGTTACGTCGGTAATCATCTGCAGCGAAATCGTCAGGGCTTTTCAATTCCCCTGTAAGAAAACCCCGCCCAAGCGGACTGTAGGGGACAAAACCAATCCCAAGTTCCCTCAGAGTTGGAAGTATCTCATCTTCCGGATCACGACTCCAGAGAGAATACTCAGTTTGCAGGGCACTCACCGGATGCACGGCATGAGCACGGCGTATGGTCTCAACACCAGCTTCGGAAAGCCCGATATAGCGTATTTTTCCAGCCCTTACAAGATCAGCCATGGCACCAACGGTCTCTTCAATCGGCACATCAGCATCCACACGGTGCTGATAGTAAAGGTCTATATGGTCAATTCCCAACCGTTTCAACGAAGCATCACAGGATGAACGGACATACTCCGGCCTTCCACTGATACCAGTAATGGGAGCCCACCCGCCATCGATTGATGGTGCACTGCGCATGATGCCGAACTTGGTAGCAACGATTACCTGGTTGCGACGACCCTTGATAGCCCTGCCGACTAGCTCCTCATTGGTAAAAGGGCCATACATATCAGAGGTGTCAAGGAAATTCACCCCCAGATCAAGGGCAAGGTGAATGGTGGCTATCGATTCCCCCTCATCCCGTTTGCCATAAAAATCGGACATTCCCATGCAACCCAGACCCTGAGCTGATACGGACAGTCCCTGTGTTCCAAGTTTTCTCTGTTCCATAATCATGTCGCTTCACTCTCTTTATCTGATGAGCTGTTAACTGAATACCCTGTTATCTCATGGTTGTACACCTATTACCGGACTATAAGAATAAGGTACGGGATTCCTTACACATGAACAATCTGATCATTATGATCAAGTTTTTCATCGAGCAGATCTTCTCTTGAAAAGAAAGATCGTTACATTATTTTATTGATAGTGTTGATTGATAACAACCGATACAATTACTTGCTTGGCCAATCAGTGCCATCGTACCCCCTAAATACTGCAGACTCCCCTAACTCAACAGCAAAAAAAACTATCATGAATATCACAACAAAAACCTTCATAACCCGGCTATGGACAGCGTTAGTGCTTGCTGGCCTGGGTATTGTCACACTTTCAGCATTATCTTCTGCAGCAACAATAGCCATCGGCGACAACTATGGCGGAGGTAAAGTTATCTATATTTTACAGCCTGGTGACAACGGATACGAGGTGAAGGTTCAACATGGACTGATTGCCGATCAATCGGATATATCAGGGCTGTTTGATTGGCCTGATGCCTTGGCTATATGTGATAAAATGAAAAAAAACGGTTATCGCGATTGGTACCTGCCGAACAAGGATGAGCTGAATAAGGTTTATATCAAGAAAGCTGTGATTGGTGGTTTTGTAAAAAACTCTGCC
>JAAXWX010000042.1 GCA_013334755.1 Chlorobiaceae bacterium
TAATTCACCGTTCCCTGGTTGAACGGTTCATTGCCTGCAATGAAAATCATTTTCAATCCTTCACCTGACCGGTTCCATTGCAGCTGGTTCAGGCTGCTGCCGATAACATGTCCGCAATACTCCGAACCGCCGTTGGTGTCGAGAGAGAAGAGCGCTTCGGAGATCAGGTCGAGGTTTTCCGTAAACGGAGTCACCTGACGGATATACCCCGATGTTGCCGGAAGGTCGTTGTTGCCGTATTCATAGAGAGCGACCTCAAGCCGGATGTTTTCGCCCCGTTTATGCATTCTCGAAAGTTCGTTGACGATCTGCCACAACTGGCTTTTTGCCTGGTTTATCAGCCCGTCCATGCTGTTGCTGGTATCGAGCAGCAGACAGAGCTGAACAAGCCTGTAATCACGGGGATATTTTCCTTTGACCTGCCTGAGGTTATCGAATTGGCGTGCATAACCGTCCATAGTCTTCTGCAGTGAAGATGCGTTGACCCCCCTGACGTCAGCATTGTTTGAACCGGTTATGGTTTTTGCCTCAAGAGAGGGGCTTCCGGTGGCTGCGCAGGCGGCAACAAGCAGTGGCAATAATTGTTTCTTCATGATAATCATACGATTGCAGTTGAGAATCCTTCTGTTCAGTTTAATGACGATATCCTCTTTCATTTCTTGCACTGTTTTTGTAAAACCCTGAATGGGCGTCCGCACTTCTTCAGGATTTCGTATCATGTCCTGAAGAAAAAAAACAAAACATCCCGTAACAGTGCTAAACGTCCTCTATGGCAGTTGGAGAAAAGGTCCCTCATATCGGGGATGTTGTCTGTGCGATTATTGAAAGGGAGGGTTTGTTCCTTATTGCACAACGTCCCGAAGGCAAATCGTTGGCATCCCTGTGGGAATTTCCCGGCGGCAAGGTAAACCAGAACGAGCCGGAAGAAGCCGCCCTGCAGAGAGAACTTCAGGAAGAACTCGGCGTGACGGTGAAAATCATTCAGCGCCTCACTCCTTGTTTCCACGCATACCGCGATTTTTCCCTGACGCTGATACCGTACCGGTGCCTGCTGCATGAAGAGGAGCCCCGGGCGCTTGAACATAAGGCGCTCCGTTGGATAAGTCTTGATGAAACAGGCTTGTACAACTTTCCTGATGCAGATCTGCCGATACTCGAGGAGTACCTTGCACAAATCAGATCGTCCTGAACCGGCCAGAAACGTTGGAAACAGAGCCGCGAATCTTTCGACGCTCACTTTTCAACCAGAACGTATGCGGAATTTTTTATCCGCAATAGCGGTAAGGTTCGGAAAAGAAAAAGTAACGCTCAAGGAAACTGGTAGTCCTCAGATGCTTTGGTTTTTCTTTTTACTGTGATACTTTAAAGGTATATGTTTTGCAGGTTTCCTATTCAACCCCAATCACCCCGGAGGATCATTATGCGGATCAAATTTTTTCTGATGTTTCTGTTTCTTTTTTCCATCTCTGTTTTTTCTCAAACATATGCCTCGGTAAAACCTCGAATCGGGGTGCTGAGGTTTACAAACCACACATCTGCAGGATGGTGGGAAGGCGGTGTGGGAACAGATCTGCAGGACATGCTCATTTCGGAGCTGGCATCGACAAACAGTTTTCGGGTGCTCGAAAGGAAAGAGCTTGATGCTGTCCTTGATGAACAGGATCTGGGAGATTCAGGAAGAGTTAACCCCAGAACATCCGCGAGGTTAGGGAAAATTACCGGTGCAAAATATCTGGTTGCTGCCACGCTTTCAGCTTTTGAACATAATACAAGCGGCGGTGGTGGCGGAATCTCTTTTGGCGGTATCAGCCTGGGTGGGAAGCAGGAAAAAGCTTACATGGCTGTCGATCTGAAAGTGATTGATGTTGAAACAGGCGAAATCTATGATGCCCGGACTGTAGAAGCTACGTCAAAATCCAGCGGTATCAGCGTGGGAGTATACCGTGGAGGCTTTGGCGGTCACCTTGGCCAGTATCAGAACACACCTGTAGGGAAAGCAATCAGGGCTTGTATTATGGAAATAGTAGAGTATCTGGAGTGCTCTCTGGTGGAGGGAAAGGACAGCGGCTGTATGGACGAGTATAATTCAAAGGAAAGATCACGAAGAGAGAAGACCAAAGGTTCAATTCAACTTGATTAATTGACGGTAATTGTAAAGGGGCGGTTCTTGAAGTCGCCCCTTTGCATTTTGCCTGAAATGATTGCCCCGCCTGATAAACCTTGCACTACCTGCTGCCCCGTTGCCGGAACTCAACAGCCGTTGTAACAAATCAGAAGAACAGATATTGAGGAGCATTCTCTTTCTAACGCCAAAAAATCGATAGCGTCCTGAAACGCATGGTTGAGTGCCTGCCGGTAACTCTGGATCCTTATACCCTGTTCTTCTCCCTACGGCTGTTTTTTCGATGACGGTTTATCCGGTTCAAATTCAAGCACGATGGAGTTCATGCAGAAGCGCTTGCCAGTTGGAGGCGGACCATCGTCAAACCGGTGGCCGAGGTGTGCTCCGCACCGCCCGCACAGGACTTCAGTTCGCTCCATCCCGAATGAGGTATCTTTTTTGTACAGGACACTGTTCGATCGGACGGTTTCAAAAAAACTCGGCCATCCGCAGGTACTGGCAAACTTGGCGTCGGAGCGGAAGAGCGTATTGCCGCAAGCCGCACAGTGGTAGGTACCCTTTCCCTCATAATCCCAGTATTTACCTGTAAATGCCTGCTCGGTTGCCCCATGGCGCGCCACGTCATACACTGCAGGAGAAAGCACCTGCTTCCATACAGCATCAGAAAGATGCAGCCTTGTTGTATCGGTGCGCGAGTAGTAGGGGTTTGCTGGTTGATGCTTTTCTGTCATGGTTCCAGAATTTTCAGTTACTGCTGGGGACGGCGCCGCGTTACATGCCGATAGTGCCGCCATCAACAACAAAGTGAAAAGAACCGTTCGTCCCATGCGTCGGAATATCTGGTTCACAGCTGACGTTGACACTCCAAGCTGACGTGCAGTTTCAGCGTATGATAATCCAAACTCAATGACAAACTTCACCGCAAGTTCTTTTCTCAGTTTCGTACATTCCCGTCTTTTGCTGCCGGACTCTATCATATGCAACGCTATCCCGGATTCTTCGCATTGTTTCCTAAGCTCATCAGCAGCATCCTGCCGGGAAGAAGCCGCAGGAAGAAGAGGTTTGACTGAATCCTCCGCCTGTTCAAGTATTTCCCGCACAAATTCTCCGCTGCCCAAAATCCGCTCATCGCTGAATTGCTTTTCACCCCGATGCCTCAACGACTTCACTTCCGACCATCCGCCAATTGAACGAATCAAACCTCCGCCTGTCAATTCAGACTGCCGACCTCTTCTGCTCTCTTCTTCTACAAATAATCGATAAGCTTCTCTGGCAGTTCCCTCCTTTTCCCCGAAAAAGCGGAGAACGGAGTCACACGCCTGCCAGTCATTGATATGCTTCTTCATGATTGCCGCATGACCACCCCAACGATAATGGCTGAGTTCGTCAAGAGACCTTACTGCCCCTGCCCTCAACGGGTTGAGATGAATGTAGCTGACCAGCCTCAAAAAGTATGGCTCTTCCTCACAGATGATTGATTTGTAGCGATTCTGAAAGAGATGCCCGTGCCTCTTGTGGCGACGGTTGTACCCGGTTGCATAACCGGTCAACAGTTTACGCATGAATGAGGATAACCCTGCCTGGCCGCTTTTGAGCAGAATATGGGCGTGATTGGTCATCAATGCCCAGGCGTAGATCGTTGTTCCTGTTGCTTTCGCCAGCCGGCCGAGACGGGAGACAAAATGTTCGCGATCGGCATCATCCATAACGATTCCGTACCCGTCAATGCCCCTGACCATGACATGGTGCAGGGTTCCAGGCGCATCAAGTCTCGCTCCACGCGGCATCGAACCTTTCCTGTTTTGGTTGCTGAGTATTAGCTGTAAGTTAATGAATTCTAACGGGAAGTGCTAAATATCAACAACGTCCCCCTATTCGGGAGAGGGTTACTGGCGGGTTCTATTGTAGACTTTCTTCAGGATTTTTTCAAAACTGATCATGGTTTTCTTGAGTGGCTGAACCGGGGTCTCATCACTGGTATCTTCAGGTATGCCGGCCTGAACGGGATAGATGAGGATAAAACTGTTTTTCTGAAAGTACCGGTTAAGATAGGAGGGAATCTTGGCCATCTTGTTGTGATAGGAAAGGTGATTTTTCCTGCTCATCACGATGATGAGGTTGTCGTCATTTTTAATCTCTCTCGACAGAACCAGAAAATCATCCCACTCCTTGAACAGCTTGAATTCGGCATTGGCAATACTCCCCGGATAGGCTTCTTTCAGATAAGCGATGGTTTGTTTAGGTGCGTAAACCACCAGCTTGCTGCCGGTGTTTTTTATGATGTTAATGACCTTCTGCATCCAGAGTACAAAACCGATCTCAAGTTCAGCCCCTTCAGGTATGACGACAATAGTTCTCCTGATCGTTGCAAGTGGCTGAACAGGCTTGTAGATAAAGGTCGTGACATTGCAGCGGCTGAGAATGCTCTCCGATGAATTGCCGAGAAAACTGTCGGAGAGACCGCCTTTCTGGATCCCTAAAATCAGATCGGTGATTTTCTGCTCTCTGATGACGCCGGCAATGCCATTGACTACGTCACTGTCATAACGAAGCAGCCCGGTCAGTTCAATATCGGTCGAAGATGCGGCAACCGCTGCTTTTTCAAGAATTTTTCCCGCATTCTTTTCTGCTGTTTCATCAGGCATGCTGTTATCAGCCACATGCATGGCGTATATACCGTTAGGGGTTTTAACCGATGATACGGTGACGCTGAGATTGACCAGCTCGTCCACACTGCCGATGTCGTTCATGTGAATCAGAATGCGCTCTTCAGCGGCCAGCAGTCCGGGTTCGGCAACGTCATCAGCGGCTTCGGCAAGAGCAATATTATGTGCCCCTTTCTCGCCGACTATGGTCGCCAGCGTACAGGTCACCAGAATAAACAGAATCGTGCCGTTGAGCACACTTTCATCAAGCAGACGGACAGGATCGCCATTGAGGGTATAACCGGTGACAATGTTGTAACCGATCAAAACTGTTGCGAGTGCCAGTGCCGCGTGGGCGCTGATCAGTCCAAAAATCAACCGGCGCTGATCAAGGGAAAATCCGAAGAGTTTCTGGGTAATCCAGGCTGAAAAATATTTTGCAACTGTGGCAGCAACGGTAATGACTACAGCGACTTCAATGGTTTCATAACCCTTGAAAAAAGCCTGGATATTGATCAGCATGCCGACACCGATCAGAAAAAAGGGAATGAAGATGGCATTGCCGACAAACTTGATTCTGTTCATAAGCGGTGATGTCCGCGGAATCAGGCGGTTAAGGGCAAGGCCACCGAGAAATGCACCGATAATGGCTTCAACACCGGCAGCTTCTGCAAGAAAGGCGCTGAAAAAAACCATGGCCAGCACAAAAAGGTACTGCAGAACACTGTCATCAAAGCGCTTGAAAAACCATCGGGCAATGACAGGAAAAAGCAGCAGCACAACCAGACCGAAAATCGTTACACCGATAACAAGCTTAATCCAGAATTGGCTCGTCAGCTCTCCTCCCGACAATCCGACAACGACCGCAAGCACCAGAAGGGCAAGGGTATCGGTTATAATGGTACCTCCGATTGCAACATTAACTGCCTTGTTCTTGGCAATACCGAGCTTGCTGACGACAGGGTAAACAATGAGTGTGTGAGAGGCAAAGATACTGCCGATAAGGATGGATGAAAGCAGTGAAAACTGCAGAATATAGAGTGCGACCAGAATACCGAGAACAATGGAGATAAGAAAGGTGTATATGCCGAACAGGATGCTTTTCGTGCTGTTTTTCCGGAAATCGGCCACATCGATCTCCAGCCCGGCAAGAAACATGATATAGAGCAGACCGACGGTTCCAAAGAGGATAATACTGCTGTCACGCAGCATCAGGTTCAACCCGTGAGGACCAATCACCGCTCCGGCAACAATAAGACTGATCAGACTCGGAATTTTCAGCCGGCTGAGAAGTACAGGTGCAAAAAGAATGATAAACAGTAACAGCGAAAACTGTAATACTGGATTCTTCAACGGCAGTGATATATCAGTCAGGCTCATCAACAGCATCATATACAATCCGGAAGTTACTCATTGACCCGACGGCAGTTTTTTTAATGGCACAGGCAGGATAACTTGAAACGGCAGCTTCAGGATAAATCCCGCGAAGGCAAAACGGGGGGAAGTTCTTTCGGAAATATGCATATCTTTTCAATTGAACACAAACCGGCTGCCCTGACCTTATCTTCAGGCTCACAATCTCCTGAAACCTTTTCCCTTCAGAAACAATGCACTGGCTCTATCTGATTATTGCTATCATGCTTGAAGTATCCGGCACAACCTGCATGAAAATCTCCGACGGATTCAGTAAACTTGCACCAACACTTTTTATCTTTATTTTTTACGGGTTGAGCTTTACCTTTCTGTCGCTGGCGCTCAAGGTACTGCCTGTCGCCCTGACCTATGCCATCTGGTCAGGAGTCGGAACGGCAGCGATAACCGTTATCGGAGTCTTCTGGTTCGGTGAAGGGATGAATCCCGTTAAACTCTTGTCCCTGCTGCTGATCATTATCGGCGTTGCGGGGCTGCATTTCAGTCAGGAACAGGTTCACTAACACATGAAAAAACTACGCGATCCTCTCTATAAAAAAATAGTCGTCAAAGTCGGCACCAATGTCATTACCGGTAAAAACGGTGAACTTGACCTTGAGATTCTCCAGAGACTGACAGCCCAGATTGCTGAACTGCAGCAGCGGGGAATTCAGGTTATACTTGTTTCATCAGGTGCAGTCGGAGCCGGACGTTCAGTAGTCAAGCTCTCGGGTACCATTGCACCGGTTGCGGCCCGCCAGGTACTTGCATCAACAGGGCAGATCAAGCTGATCAGCACATACAACGAACTCTTCGGGGCGCACGGACTGGTTACAGCGCAGATCCTTGTCACCAAGAGCGATTTCAGCGACCGTCTGCACTACCTCAACATGCAGACCTGCTTTACCTCCCTTCTGCAGCAGAACATTATTCCTGTTGTCAATGAAAACGATGCTGTTTCAGTAACCGAACTGATGTTTACCGACAATGATGAGCTATCCGGGCTCATTGCTTCAATGATGGATGTTGAAGGCTACATCATTCTCTCGCATGTTGATGGCCTGTTCGACATGAAAACAGGCAACGGCGCCATTATCTCTGAAATAGATCCATCGACCAAACATTTCCACCAGTATATCCATCCGGGAAAATCCGAATTCGGCAGGGGAGGAATGCTGACCAAGTGCCATATCGCGCAGAAGCTTTCACGGCTCGGCATCACCGTCCATATCGCCAATGGACGCACTCCCGATATCCTCCTCTCAATTCTTGATGGAGTACAGACCGGCACGAAATTTCTGCCGCAAAAGCCAACGCATGGCCCGAAACGGTGGATTGCCAACAGCGAAGGAATGGAAAAGGGTGCGGTCACCGTCAACATGGGCGCTGAAATGGCGCTGGTGGCAGGAGACCGTGCCAACAGCCTGCTGCCGGTTGGCATCGAGTCGGTTGAAGGCCGCTTTTTGAAAGGCGACATAATCAAGGTGTGCGCCATGGACGGAACCGTCATCGGCTACGGCATGGCGCAATACAGCTCGGAAAAAACATTGGCAATCATGGGGCAGAAAGACCAGAAGCCCCTGATTCATTACGATTATCTCTATATAACGTCCTGAACTCCGCACGATATGAAAGAGACGATAACAAAACAGCTCTGTGCTGTCCAGCAGGCAAGCAGGGAGATCATCACCCTGAGCGACCGGGCCATAAACAACCTCCTGCTCGCCCTTGCCGACAGCATACCCGCTCACCGGGAAGCCATTCTTCAGGCAAACCAGAAAGATATCGAACGGATGGATCCCGCAGACCCTATGGTTGACCGGCTCCTGCTTAACGCATCACGGCTTGAAGCCATTGCAGCCGATATCCGCAATGTTGCCTCACTCCCTTCTCCGCTTGATGCTCTGCTTGAAGAGCGGGTGCTGCCGAACGGCCTCAACCTTAAAAAGGTGACCGTACCGATTGGTGTTATCGGCATTATCTATGAAGCAAGGCCTAATGTCACTTTTGACGTTTTCGCGCTTTGCCTGAAGTCGGGTAACGCCACTGTTCTGAAAGGCGGAAGTGATGCCATGTACTCAAACATCGCCATTGTCGAACTTATCCACTCCGTCCTGAACGAGCATGGCATCAATCCCGATACCATTTACCTGCTCCCCGCAGAACGGGAAGCTGCCGCCGTGATGCTCAACGCAGTCGGCTATATCGACATGATTATTCCACGCGGAAGCCAGAAGCTGATCGACTTTGTCCGCAACAACGCGAAAGTACCGGTCATCGAAACCGGTGCGGGCATTGTGCACACCTATTTCGACAAAAGCGGCGAGCTGGACCTTGGCAAAAACATCATCTTCAACGCCAAAACCCGCCGCCCCAGCGTCTGCAACGCGCTTGATACGCTGGTGATACACCAAGAACGTCTCAGCGATCTCCCCGCACTGGTGGAGCCGCTCCAGAAAAAGCAGGTCGTGCTCTTTGCCGACGAAGCAGCGTTCCATGTACTGCAAGGTTCCTATCCCGAAGAATTGCTCAACCGGGCTGAGTCGGAACATTTCGGCACCGAGTTCCTCTCACTGAAAATGTCGGTAAAAACCGTCGCATCACTTGATGAAGCGCTTGAGCATATAGCCCGTTACAGCTCGCGCCACAGCGAAGCCATTATCGCGACCGACCCCGAAACAACGGCAACCTTTCTGAAACGGGTCGATGCCGCAGTGGTCTATGCAAACACTTCGACTGCATTCACCGACGGTGCGCAGTTCGGACTTGGCGCCGAAATCGGCATCAGTACGCAGAAACTTCACGCAAGAGGCCCGATGGCTCTCAAAGAACTCACCACATACAAATGGATTATTGAAGGAAACGGCCAAACCAGACCCGCGTAACTAATGCTCGAAGCAAAAAACATCAGCAAGTCATACACTCTTCCGGGCAAAAAGAGTATAGAGATTCTCCGCGGAGTTAATCTCTCGCTTGGCGAAGGTGAGATGGTGACTGTCATCGGAGCATCCGGAAGCGGCAAAACAACCTTGCTGAACCTGCTCGGTACCCTCGATACACCCGACAGTGGTGAAATTCTTTTTGAGCGGGAACTCCTCTTCAAGGATAAAAAATACACACTGGCTCCAAAAGCACTGGCAAAGTTCCGGAACCGGAAAATCGGTTTTGTCTTTCAGTTCCACCATCTTCTTTCCGACTTTACCGCCCTTGAAAATGTAGCCATGCCCGAATTCATCGCTACCGGCAAACTTCCGCCTGCAAAAATCAGGGCTGGAGAGCTGCTGTCAAGCCTCGGCCTCTCTGAACGCCTCGACCACCTCCCCTCGGAACTCTCAGGAGGCGAACAGCAGCGGGTCGCGATCGCCCGCGCCCTGATGAACAACCCGAAACTGATACTGGCCGACGAACCAAGCGGCAACCTTGACAGCGACAACAGTCGCATTCTCTATGAACTCATGGCCCGCCTGAGCAAGGAACGCCGAACCTCCTTCATCATCGTCACCCACAACGAAGAGTACGCAGCCCTCGCCGACCGATGCCTGCGCATGCAGGATGGACAGCTGCATCCATGCGGAAGATAAAAGCACAACCACAAAGCAAACCGGAAAACTTATCACACAAGAAGTGGTTGCGATTTAAATTGCCAGAACAGAACCAAGAATAAACGCCTGTATTGATGACTGGAGAAGAAAAACACAGAACATCGGGATATGATGTCTTCAGCCAGAGACCGGTATCTGCCGGAAACCACTTTATTGAGGTTAACGGATTCAATGTACATTACCGGTTGGCCGGGAGCGGAGAGCCGCTCGTTGTCCTGCTGCACGGCAGTTTCCTGAGTCTCCGGTCATGGCGGCTTGTGTTTGATGAGCTCGCGGAAACTACAACGGTATTGATGTTCGACCGCCCTGCTTTTGGCCTTACCTCACGTCCTCTGCCCTCAACAGCAACCGGGGTCAGTTACACACCTGAAGCCCAGAGTGACCTGGTGATTGCACTGATAAAAAAACTTGGTTTCAGTAAAGCAGTGCTGATTGGAAATTCGACGGGTGGTACGTTGGCACTTCTGACTGCGCTGCGCCATCCGCAGCATGTGGAAGGGCTGGTGCTGGCTGATGCAATGATTTACAGCGGCTATGCCACCAGCGAGGTGCCTGCATTCATCAAGCCTGTCATGAAAGCCATGACTCCCCTCTTTTCCCGTGTGATGAAATTCCTCATCACCAGATTATATGACCGTCTTATTTATGGTTTCTGGCACAACAAGGAACGGCTTCAAAGCGAGGTTATGACTGCGTTTCGCAGTGACTTGATGACTGGGGACTGGTCGAGAGCGTTCTGGGAGCTTTTTCTCGAAACACATCATCTCGGACTGGAGAATCGGCTGAAAACCATGCCGCTGCAATCACTCGTCATTACCGGTGAGCATGATATCATGGTCAAAAAAGAAGAGAGTGTCCGGCTCGCCGCTCAGCTTCCCTGTGCGGAACTTGTTGTTGTTCCCGATTGCGGACATCTGCCACAGGAAGAAAAACCGGAAGCCTTTCTTTCTGCAGTCAAAAAATTTCTGACAAAAATAGCCAAATGAAAACGGATGAGCTGATCAAATACTTTCGCTTTCACCGATAAAATAAATAATAAATCAGGGGTCAGAGGTTGGAGGGACATAAATCAACAGCGTTTTGGTGTATTTTTTTGGTGAAGTCAATTGTTAAAAAAAGAACAATTAATCTCATTGATTGAAAAAAAGAATTTGACGATTTATATTGAGGTATAATAATCAGAAGAAGCAACGGGTACTTTTTTCTTCATCTTGTTCTCAAGAATGAAGTTAATTGTATTTTAAAGTTGATCAGGAAATCTTGTGCCGCACAAGAAATGACTGTTTTTCCCATATTATTCAGATTTGTTTAGATATATGTTTGGCCAATCCGACATGGAAATCAGCGTAAAGCGTGAAAAGGCTGCAATGAGTTTACCCTCTAAATGGGGGTCTTTATCAGCCGTCCTGTTTGGTGGCTTATTACTCGGTATGCTCGCAAAATTTGCTGATCACTCGTATATCCGCACCTTAAAGGACCTCGGTACATACATGGGTCTGTGGGTACTGATTGTGACGATCCTTGCGGTGCGCAGCACCTCCAAGTCGAACGCCATTGTGCGGACACTTACCTTTCTCTTCGGCATGCTTGTCTCATACTACGTTATGACTCAATACTACTACGGTCTTGATCGTCTCGGTTATATCCTTTCCTGGGCACTTATAGCGCTTTTTTTCACCCCGCCATTTGCACTCATCGTATGGCATTCGAAAGGAGATGGATGGCGAGCTGCAGCATGTGCAGCAACTCCGGTTGCACTCACCATAGCTGAGGCGCTCAGTTGGCGTCTTACGTCGCACCCGGCACAGATTGTCTTTGACCTTGCCTTTGCACTCCTGCTCATGTTGTTACTTACATCGAATAGAACACAGCGCGTAAGAACACTTCTTCTGGGGGCAGTCTTCACACTTGGGGCACGTCCGTTGCTGCACTATGTCTGGGAGTTCGTGGGTGCCTAACAATTCGCAGTCAGTATTGCATCCCAACAGATAAATGGATGAAAAAGCTTCTCTTTATAAACTCGGGCCAGTTACCCTGGCACCTTCTGTACTCCCCCGTCATGGCTTGACCTATCTTTTTGCGGCCTTCTTTTCAATCGGACTTGTCACCTTTGTCTCTATCGGCCAGGCCTATATCCTCAATGAGCATTTAAAAATTCCGACTTCACAGCAGGGAACCATCAGTGGCAATCTGGTCTTCTGGACAGAAGTTGTTACACTGCTCTTTTTCGTTCCTGCCGGGGTTCTGATGGACAGAATCGGACGAAAACCGATCTACAGTGCAGGATTTGTTCTGCTGGCAATAGCTTATGCGCTCTACCCTCTCTCACGATCAGTGGGTGAATTGACTCTCTACAGAATGATCTATGCACTTGGCATCGTTGCTGTAACTGGCGCACTTTCGACCGTGATGATCGACTATCCTGCCGAACGGTCAAGGGGAAAGCTCATTGCCATGACCGGCTTTCTCAACGGACTCGGTATTGTGGTGCTGAACCGGTTTTTCGGAGGTTTGCCGATGCAGCTTGCAGCAAAAGGTTTCAGCGGCACTGATGCCGGGCTTTACACACACCTTGCCATTGCAGGAACGGCACTCGTTTCAGCTGTAGTTGTTGGATTCGGGCTCAAGGGAGGTACTGAGGTAAGCAAAAGGGAACGTCCTCCCCTTCGCTCCCTTGTAACCAGCGGGATCAGGTGTGCAAACAATCCACGAATTCTTCTCTCCTATGCTGCCGCTTTTGTTGCCAGGGGTGACCAGTCAATTATCGGTACTTTTCTGCCTCTCTGGGGAACCACTGCCGGTATTGCCTTGGGAATGCCTCCTGCTGAAGCGGTAAAAAAGGGAATGATGATTTTTATCATCTCACAGGGAGCCGCGCTGCTATGGGCACCGGTCATAGGACCACTCATTGACCGATGGAACAGAGTTACTGCTCTGACTGTCTGCATGGGACTGGCCAGCATTGGCTATCTTTCGCTCGGACTGATCGGCAATCCGCATGAATCAGGCTCAATTATTCATTTCATACTTCTGGGTATCGGACAGATCAGTGCATTTCTCGGATCACAGTCTCTCATAGGACAGGAAGCACCGAAAGCAGAAAGAGGATCGGTTATCGGGATGTTCAATATAAGTGGTGCAGTGGGAATCCTTATAATCACATCACTTGGAGGAAGATTGTTCGACTCCATGAGCCCGAAGGCGCCTTTCGTTGTTGTCGGCGCCATCAATACTCTGGTCATGCTTGCAGGGATCTATGTCCGCATCAAGTTTCCTGGAACTGCTTCCCTGAACGAACGTCACTGAATTACAGGACAAACAGTACATCCATTCTCCATGACTCAATGCGATTGTGCAGGAATAGTCTGATACATCAGGTACGCAAGAGAACAGAACAGATTTGCTCAATCTCCTCTTCCTTCAGGTAAGGATGCATTGGAAGCGAAAAAATTCTGCTGCTCAGCTCTTCCGATACGGGAAAGTCACCAGCTTTATATCCAAGAAAATCATAGGCTTTCTGGAGGTGAAGCGGGGTTTTATAATAGATCATCGTCGGGACTCCCTCTTTCTGCAAAGCGTCAATAAACTGCTCCCGTTCTTCAGCTGAAGATGCAAGCACTGAGTATTGTGCCCATGCTGAACGATAATGTTCCGGAATCCTTGGAACAACGACCCTGCAATGCAACCTCCTGGTATAGGATTCAGCAATACGCTGGCGCGCCGCAAGCTCGTCATCAAAAATGGTGAGCTTTTCAAGGAGCACTGCAGCCTGGATAGAATCAAGCCGTCCGTTGATGCCGATTCGATCGTTGCTGTACTTGTCTGCACCGCTGCCATGAACCCTTATGGAACGCAGCAGCATATCAAGATCACTGTCATCGGTAAAAATCGCACCACCATCACCGTAACAGCCGAGTGGTTTGGCGGGGAAAAACGAAGTGGCCCCTACAAGCCCGAAACTACCTGCCTTGCGTTCTTTGTAACTGCCTCCAAAACTCTGTGCGGCATCCTCAAGAATCCAGAGTCTGTATGCGTCAGCAACAGCCACAATGCGATCATAATCGGCCGGCAGGCCGAAAAGATCCACAGGAATAAGCGCTTTTGGTTTCAATCCCCGTTGCACGGCATCATCAATGGCATAGCCGACAAGATCCGGATCCATATTGAAGGTATCAGGTTTGACATCAACAAAAACGGGGGTTGCTCCGGCAAGGCTGATCACTTCAGCTGTTGCAACGAAGGTAAATGGTGTTGTGAGTACGGCGTCTCCCGGGCCGACTCCCTTGGCAAGGAGAGGCATGAGAAGGGCGTCAGTTCCAGAGGAGCAGGAAATGCAGTGCTGAGAGCCGACATAAGAAGCCAGACGTGATTCCAGTTCGGTCACCTCAGGGCCCATGATAAACTGGCCACGGTCCAGAATACCTTCAATGCGATGAAGAAGTGCTGCACGTATCCGGTCTTTCTGCGAAAGCAGGTCGATAAACTGCATAACTGATAATGATTGAAATCTATTAAGACTGTTTGGCAAAATACAGATTCATTTGATTCTTTTACGAGACCATTTTTTTTGGGGTACAGTACATCGAAAAAATTATCGTGATCTTATAAATCAGGCGTTCCAAAGGAGCAAAATGCAATAAGGAAGGTTCATCGCACTCCTGTTGCGCCCTATCTGTTTTTTTATGTATATAAACGCATGAAACCTGCGTGAGCAGCATAGTAATTTGGAAATTGACAATCAGCCAACGCGATGAGCTCATTCTACTTTCTCGGTATCGGCGGTACGGCAATGGCATCGGTTGCTGTCGCCCTTTCCCATGCAGGTCATGCCATCAGCGGCTCTGATACGCAGCTCTACCCTCCGATGAGCAACTATCTTGACGACCATAATATCCGCTACTTCAGCGGCTTTTCCGAGAAGAACCTTCAGAGCGCCTCACCGGATGTCATTGTCGT
>JAAXWX010000087.1 GCA_013334755.1 Chlorobiaceae bacterium
TTCCTCAGCAACGATATTCTTTCCTGCAGTCTATA
Source organism: Chlorobiaceae bacterium (assembly GCA_013334755.1). GTDB lineage: Bacteria > Bacteroidota > Chlorobiia > Chlorobiales > Chlorobiaceae > Chlorobium. The sequence continues at coordinate 36 of JAAXWX010000087.1, forward strand.
AAGGAGTTTGTCCTGTTATCGGAAAATTCAGGGCAACAGCCGGCTTCATCCCAGGTTTATTTTTACCGGGTTGAAAATATCTCCGGGGCTCGAGTGCATAAACTATTTTTCCCTTCTGACCGGGTTTTTCTTCTCTGGAAAGAGTATGGCGGAGTCAATCTTGAAGCGTTCCGTCAACAGATCGCTCAAGAGATGCAGGGTACGGTTTCAGGTTCTGCAGCTTTGTTGGTTCTTGGGAAAGCTTCTGATGCTGGCCGGGAAACATGGAAATACATTTCCTCTTATGGAGCTGAGTAAGCTGGCGGGGTGAGTTGTTTTTCAACTGAAAAAAAGAGAGGGTAGAGACTTATTTGCTTTTAATGAGACAAAAAAAGTCTTATTATATGAAATGAAGCTGTTGAGTAAACATTTTTGAACGCATAATCCATTTGAACGTCCGGAGTTATCGGAGTCTGTAAAGGATGTTAATTCCGGTGTTCGCAAGAGGGTAGTTGTTGTGATAAAGAAAGTTTATTAACTATTATTCTTTTTCTTAACCTCTGAGGGTAAATTCCCTCAAAGATTTACTTTGAGAGAAGGATTGATGGAAAGAACAGAGAGCTATAGCCTTACTAATGCATCATTTCTTAATATTTTAAGTTGTTATAACGAATTCATAAAGAATTAAAACGGATATGAAGGTTTATTTTGATCACAACGCCACAACACCGCTGCATCCCGAGGTGAAAAAAGAGATGATCGCGGCGATGGAGATGTTCGGTAATCCTTCGAGCATGCATGCCTGGGGACGCGAAGCGCGGGCAAATGTCGAGGATGCTCGCCGGAAGGTAGCCGATTTTATTGGTGCGCACGAGCAGGAGATTGTTTTTGTCGGCAGTGGATCGGAAGCTAACAATACGGTGCTCTCGCTTTTTGTCTGCGCTTCAAGCCAGTGTATTCCGGGAAGCAGAATGCGCAGTACCATCATTACGACGAAAATTGAACATCCTTGCGTGCTCGAGACATCTGTATGTCTTGGTCATCGCGGCGTACGGGTAAAATATCTTGATGTTGACCAGTACGGAAAAATTGATCTCGATCAGCTTGCCGGTATGCTTGGCGATGATGTGGGTCTGGTTTCGGTCATGATGGCGAACAATGAAATCGGCACACTGCAGGATATTGCAGCCATCACGAAAATGGTGCATGAAAATGGTGCATATATGCATACCGACGCGGTGCAGGCTGTCGGAAAGGTTCCGGTCGATGTCCGGGATCTTGGTGTGGATTTTCTCACCATTTCAGCTCACAAGATATATGGCCCGAAAGGGGTTGGTGCACTCTTTGTAAGAAAAGGTGTTCCTTACTGTCCGCTGATCAGGGGTGGTCACCAGGAGCTTGGCAGGCGCGCAGGCACTGAGAATACCCTTGGAATTCTCGGACTTGGAAGAGCCGTTGAAATGAGAAAGCTTGAAATGCCTGAGGAGGAGGAGCGGATGCTTACCCTGAAGCAGACATTGAAAGCGGGTATAGAGGCAAGTATTGATGATATTCATTTTAACGGTCATCCCACGGATTCCCTTGCCAGTACACTTAATGTCTCGTTTGCGGGAGTTGAAGGCGAGTCTATTCTGCTTTATCTGGACCTTGAAGGAATTGCAGTCTCAACCGGATCAGCCTGTGCTTCAGGCTCTCTTGATCCATCTCATGTCCTTCTGGCTACCGGTGTTGACGCCGAACTTGCTCATGGATCAATCCGGTTCAGTATGGGACGCGAAACGTCCATGAAGGAAGTAGAGTATGTTATTGATGTTTTACCACCTATAATTCAACGAATAAGAAACATGTCAACGGCTTATATAAAAGGAGGATTGCATGCTGCAAGCAGGTGAATGGGCATATAGTGATACATTGAAGGAACATTTCATGAATCCGAAGAATATTCTTCAGGGTGAGAATACCGATGATTTTGATGGTGTCGGAATGGAAGGTAACCTGCAGTGCGGAGACCAGATGATGGTGGTTATCAAGGTAGACAAGGAACGGGAGATCATTACCGATTGTCAGTGGAAAACCTACGGTTGTGCCAGTGCAATTGCCAGTACGTCGGTTCTTTCCGAAATGGTAAAGGGCATGACGCTTGATCAAGCGTTTCATATTTCCCCTAAAGAGGTGGCCAAGGAACTGGGTGGGCTGCCTGATCACAAGATCCATTGTTCAGTACTTGGCGACAAGGCGCTCCGGGCAGCCATCAACAATTACTACACTCGAAACGGGATGGCTGACAAGGTGAAGCAGGAGCAGGTCAAGGTGATCTGCCAGTGCATGAACATTACCGACCATGATATCGAGGACGCGGTGCTGGAGGGGGCACGAACCTATTTCGAACTCCAGGAGCGCACCAAACTTGGTACGGTTTGTGGTCAGTGCAAGGATGAAGCTGAGGTGCTGCTTGAAAAATTCAAGCATATCCATTTTGGTGTCTGAGCACAACGGCACCACTAAACCAATCGTGATCGTTTGAGGCCGTCATGGTTATGCTATGGAGATAACAGGAACAAAAAGGCTCTTTTTTTTTGCAGCCATTGCCGTGACGGCCTTTCTCTCCAATTTCTGCTGGGAGTCACTGCACGGATTGCTCTATGAAGGGCATCCGGGCATGGCGGCCTCAGACTACGTTCCAATGATGCTTTCCATGGCAGCCATGGACACTCTGGGCATAATCGTCCTTTACGCCCTGACGGCACTTGTCTCCGGTAGATGGATCTGGAGCCTTGATGTCAGAAACAGCTCTTTTTTTTTCCTTTCTGCTCTTGCTGCAGCCTATGGTGTTGAGTATGTTGCGCTTTTTAAGTCGCACACCTGGCAGTACAGCTCTTCCATGCCGCTTCTTTTCGGCGTCGGGCTTTTCCCTCTTATCCAGTTGTCGATTACCGGTCTCTTTTCTGTTTTTGTTGCCGGCAAAGTTGCGGGTAACGATTGAGATTATTGACGGGTTTTTATGGAAAAATATATTTAAGAAACCATACTCATTATGAAATCAGGAGGGAGTAACACATTCTCTATCCATACGTTTGGCTGTCAGATGAATCAGGCAGATTCAGGAATCATATCGTCGCTGCTGCAGCAGGAAGGATATATTCCTGCAGAAAGTGATGATACGGCAGGGATTATTCTGCTCAACACCTGTGCGGTCAGGGAAAATGCGGTTGATCGTATAGAGCATTATCTGCAGCACCTTCAGGGGCTGAAAAAAAGAGATAAAAAGCTTATTGTTGGGGTTACCGGCTGCATTCCCCAGCACCAGAAAGAGGACATGTTTTCAATCTTTCCGGTTATTGATTTTCTTGCCGGACCCGATACCTATCGTACCCTTCCGTTGCTTATTGAGCAAGTCCGAACCGGCTTACGACCTGCTTCGCTGGATTTCAATGCTGCAGAAACCTATGAAGGTGTTGATCCTGCAAGACAGGGAGAGATCAGTGCTTTTGTTCCTGTCATGCGGGGGTGCAATAATATGTGTGCCTATTGCGTTGTGCCGTTTACCCGAGGCCGGGAACGGAGTCATCCCTTCAGTGCAGTTATTGGTGAAGTCCGGAAAC
>JAAXWX010000088.1 GCA_013334755.1 Chlorobiaceae bacterium
TTTTCTCCGATCCTTTGATGTCCGACAGCAGTTTCTGCTCAACCTTCATCACAGCAATCATTGACTCCATAACATCCGTGACAGGGCAATTCATTATCGCATTACCCATCATGGCACCTTTAGCCGGCATAGCACCCCTCTGACCCATCCGACCGGGGATTTGTGCCTGAACTGAAACATTAAACACGATCATACCTATTAAAACAAGAATCAACCTTTTCATATGTACTCCTTTAAAATTTAATTACCAGATCATTCCAATCAATCAACATCACTATCATTACAATCTGTGTATAAATAACATAACCATCTCTTAAATCGTTTTTTTCAAGCCCGCTTAATTTCGAAAACGTATCACCTGCGAAAGAGATCGCTGCTGATGCTCCACTCGATCAAAATACAGATTTAAAAAAATACAAACTCCTGAGTGGAAATACCGGGAAACCTCAAACGATTCAAGAAAAAAAGAAATCGAAAATTATTTAACAAAAATCTCCAATATCTCGTAGTGAAGCTCACCTTTGGGTACCATTATCTGCACTTTTTCACCGACAGCTTTTCCTATCAGCGCTCTTCCGACAGGAGAACGAACGGAAATTTTGCCTGAATCTGTATCTGCCTCTTCGGAAGAGACCAGGGTATATTCAATGATCTCATCAGGGACATCAAGATTCTTCAGCTTTACGGAAGTAAGAATGTAAACCTTGTCTGTCTTGATATGTTTTGGGTCAAGAATCGTTGCCGATGCAAGCTTGTTTTCGAGATCAGCAATACGCGCTTCCGTATGGGACTGCTCCTCTCTGGCCGCATCATATTCCGCGTTTTCGCTGAGGTCACCATGAGCCCTCGCTTCAGCAATTTTTTCCAGAACTTCCCTTCTGGTTTGATGAACCAGCACGTATAACTCCTCTTTCAGCCGGTTATACCCATCACTTGTCAGGTAAATTCTGTCAGTCATCTCTTGTGCTGTTTTTGTTGAAAATAAAAGAAAATAACCCCATGAAAGCCATTTTCAGGAGAAAACGGATACTATTGAAAACAAAAAAAAGCAAAGTCAGCTGCTCAGAACTGACTTTACTTCAAAACAATGTACAATTCTAAATCCTACAGGCAAAAAAACTTTACATATTAAATGCAAAATAGATTTTATTGCCCTGCCGATCAATCAGCAAAAAGCATAAATCACCGCTTTTGATGTTTTTGACGAGGGTCGTGTACTGGGCAAAAGAGGTCACATTCTGCTTGTTAACTGAAAGAATGATGTCACCGGTACGCAAACCGGCAAAGAATGCATTGGACGCAGGATCAACGGCTGTAATGACTACCTTGCCTGCTTCAGGCTTCAGGTTCAGCCTCTTTGCCGTCAAGGCCGTCAGTTCCTCCGACCTGAACCCCATGACTGCAGGAATCTTTGCCTGCTCTCCTGCCGTTGATGCAACTTCACCCCTGACAGACTGTTCTTCAAGACGAACTTGAAAAAGTCTGATGGCTCCATCCCTGAGCACCCGGAACTTCACCATCGATCCCGGCGTCTGACTGGAAATGGCATTGCGAAGCTCAATGCTTCCGGCAACCTTTTTATCATTGATGTCAAGGATAACATCACCGGTTTTCAAGCCGCTTTTCGCTGCAGGACTGCCTGCTATGACTGTTCCGACCAGTGCACCTTCTCTTGCCTTCAGATGCATGGCTTTTGCAATGTTCTCATCGATATCCTGAATACTGACACCGAGATAGCCTCTGGTGACCTTTCCTGATGTAATCAGCGAAGTCATTACCTTTCGGGCCATATTAGAAGGTACGGCAAAGCCTATACCCTCAAACCCGCCTGTACGGCTTGCAATAGCCGTATTGATGCCGACAAGTTCGCCGTTGATGTTAACAAGTGGACCGCCTGAATTACCTGGATTGATGGCGGCATCGGTTTGTATGAAGTCCTCGTAATCGGCAAGTCCGACATTTGCACGCCCTTTTGCACTGACAATACCCTGCGTAACGGTTCTTGCGAAATTTTCACCAAGGGGACTTCCGATGGCAATGACCCATTCACCAACCCTGAGTTTGTCACTGTCACCGATCGGGATCGGTTTCAGGCCTTTAACGTTAACCTTGATAACGGCAAGATCGGTTTTCGAATCCTTGCCAATGACTTTAGCGTCAATCTTTCTGTTATCGAAGGTCCGGATATAAACATTATCGGCATTATCGATCACATGATTATTGGTGAGGATATAGCCATCGTCCGTCACGATAACCCCCGATCCAATACCTTGCAGAACCTCTTTTTGACCTTTTCCGGGAGCATGCCCGGGTATATCAAAAAAGCCGTCAAAAGGACGTCCGAAAAAGCCGAATGGGGAACCCATCCGCTGGTTCACCGTTTTTTCGGTATAAATCGTCACCACTGAAGGAGTTGCCGTCTCTGCGATCTGCACAAATGCTTCGTTGAAGCCTTTGAGCGACTGGATCGGATAATTTTCAATATTGTTTTGTGCCGTGGCAAAATTAGGCCTGTTGGACAGACTTGGCCCATTAAGGGAAAGGTTGAACTCAACATTGGAAAATATAAGAGCGCCAACGGCTATACCTGCAAAAACAAGAAGCAGGTATTTCATGATTGCTTGTTTCTTGTTCATCGGTTATCAGAAGGATTTATTATTGATACGATAATGCCTCAATATTTTCAACAGCAGTTATCCCTGCCTTCATTTTATTCATGGTCTCTTCATATTCCGACTCTGGTTTTGAATCAGCTACAATACCACCGGCTGCCTGAAAATAGATGATGTTATCCTCAATCACCATGGTTCTGATTGCAATTGCTGTTGTGAGATTCCCCTTGAAATCCAGAAATCCGACAGCACCACCATACAAACCCCGTTTTTCCTTTTCCAGCTCATAGATAATCTCCATTGCACGCACTTTAGGAGCGCCAGTGAGTGTTCCAGCCGGAAAACAGGACCAGAAAGCGTCCATGGTACCAAGATCGTCCCGAAGTTCACCACGAACATTACTGACAATATGCATCACATGTGAATATTTTTCAACCACCATCATCTCATTCGTCTCGACTGTACCGATTTTAGCAATTCTTCCGATATCGTTACGGCTTAAATCAATGAGCATCAGGTGTTCGGCCAGCTCTTTTTCATCGGCAAGCAACTCAAGAGCAATGCGTTCATCCTCTTCAAAAGTGATGCCGCGATGCCTTGTGCCTGCGATGGGACGGGTATCAACGATACGGCGGCCATGGCTGTCACGTTCAACCTTGACCAGTAATTCAGGTGATGAACCAACAATGTCGAACTCCTTCATGTCAAAGTAATACAAATATGGTGAAGGGTTGATGGTTCTCAGCATCCGGTAAACATCGAAAGGACGGGTATTGAGCGGGCGGCGGAGACGCTGTGAAATCTGCACCTGAAAAATGTCACCTGCTACAATATAATCTTTTGCCTTTTCCACTTTCTGCAGGTACTCTTCCCTCGTCGTATTGGAAAGAACCTGCTCCGGATGTTCTGCCTGGAAAGCAATCTCTTCACGTTGAAGCGGCCGGAACATCTGTTCCGCAATCAACTCTATTTTTTTCTGCGCGGCGGGCTTATCA
>JAAXWX010000089.1 GCA_013334755.1 Chlorobiaceae bacterium
TGTTTCTTTGCTTTCTATGACTTTATGGCAGCCCGAAATGAACTGACTGACTATTTCCGATGGACGGTTTATGCCCGCTCATTCGTTTTTTTCTTTTTCATTGGATTTGTCTTGTCAGGTTTGGTCATTCCCATGCTGATCCTCTTTGGAATTGTGGATCTGCTCGGAGGAATCTGGACTGGCCTTGCGCTCCGTTCATCAAATCGCTCTCATGAGCATCAGACATCTTAAGCAAAAAGCAGACAAAGAGAGAAGTGTGAATTCGGTTTAGCTATGCACGCGGTAGTGCTTGCCTTGCTGGAAGCTTTCCATACCAGCATCGTAATGGCCCCCCTTCAATCATGATTGCGCAATAATTGCACATGATGCAGCGCGAAGCATTTTGCTTTCCCGTCTGCAGTTTGCGTACGATATCGCGCTCGATGACAAACGGGCGTGACATGGAAACAAAGTCAGCAGAACCACTCTCAATTGCTGCGGAAATATCCTCCAGTGTATGAATACCGCCGACGGCAATTACCGGAATCGAGACTGCCTTTTTGATGGCTTTTGCCGTCTCCAGATTGTAGTTCCGATAAGGTTTTGGACTGGGCATTGCCAGACGCAGCAACGGTGCCGTAACTTGTTTCAGCGGTACCGGCATTGATTTAAACCTGAAATTGCAGGCAAGCAAAGCTTCTGATGGAAACCTCGGGCCTCTCATGATTGAAAGCCCCTCTTCGACAGTACCCGATGAGACCTCTATGGCGGAACAACCTGAGGATTCAAGCAACCGGGCAATCTCGACTGCTTCGTCAGCTCGCATTCCACCGCGTCTGTGATCGAAACCGTTGATTTTAGCAAGCACAGGAAAGCTGCCCTGCTCCTCCTTTATGCGGCGGAATATTTCGGAAACAATACGGAACTTGTTTTCAGTCGATCCACCCCAGCGATCCCGGCGGCGGTTGGTGTAACCTGAAAGAAACTCCGCAAGCAGATAGCCATGCGACATGTGGATCTGAACTCCATCAAAACCCGCTTTCCGAGCCCGTCCTGCGGCAGAAACAAAGCTGCGGATAATTGCCTCAATTCCCTGTTCGTCAAGTTCCTGGGGACGCTCTTCGTTAAAAATGAGATCTTTAAGTGCAGAAGGGGCAACTGTCTTCATGCCTGTGACAGCTGAGCGGGTCTGGCGTCCGCAGTGGGCAAGCTGCAGAATAATCGGGGTACCGTGCCGATGAACCGAATCGGTAAGCTGCCGATATGCCGGAATGAGAGTGTCATTATGCATCATCAGCATACCCGGAAAACTGGTGCGTCCATCCTGCTGAACCCCTGCATAACCAGTGATTATAGCACCGGAACCTCCTTTGGCAAGATCCGTATAAAGCTTTTCATGAGCCGCTGAAGGAGCCCCGCTGCTCTCAGCCATGCTTTCATGGGTTGCAGAGCGTATCAACCGGTTCTGGAGCAGAATGCCGGAAATGGTTGCAGAACAGAAAGCAGCCGGATACATAATGGTTTAACCCCTCTTTTATCCCTTGACAAAAAAATTCCTGAAATCGGAACCACATAAAATAACGGTTTCGGAACAGATCGCCAGGTTCTGATGAAGATTTTCAGGCGCAGACGTCACTCTTGATTACCAAATGCGTGAACTGACAGCTTTCTGACATGTTCCCGGATATCGACCGGCCACAGGGCAACTCGCCCATCGAACTGTTCAGGATCCGGAGCAAACAAGGCCCGAGCTGCCTCCTCAAAACCAGGCAGGTCACCTGCCATTGCTGACATGAAACGATAGAGCGATTCCTGCGATGAGCGGATGGTATCCCGCTCGCTGTTCATTCTCCGCGCTTCTTCGACAAGCTTTCGGAGAGCTACGGATGCTCCTCCCGGTTGACGGTTAAGCCACTCCCAATGCCGTGGCAGCAGGGTCACTTCCCTTGGAACAACGCCAAGCTTCGGGCGGCCTGGACCCCGCTGTGATGCCGGCTCACTGCTTAACTCTTCTGACGGTGACTCAACCATAAGAATTCTATGCTCCAATGATTTCAGAACATCTTCCCTTGTACCTCGAAAATCCACTTCGACAAGTTCACTGCTGACATCGTCGAAAATCAGAACGGAGAGCGCGTCTCCCTGATCAATCAGCTTTTTCACCTTCCCCGCAACCTGTTGCAACTCTCCTGATGCGATACAACGTATACCGTCAAATGCGGTACACAGTCCTCTGTCTTGCCTGCTCATCGCTTTGAATATCCCCTGTTTATGATCAAATAACTGATTTTTATCCGGATAAAATAGCATTATTACTGTTATCCGGCAACAGTGAGCGGGATATTCATTTCAAGAATTCAAAAACACAACTGTGATGACAACCTTTAACGGCTTATAAATGGCTCCAGGGAACCCTGTTTGTTGTTTTGTCGTTCTGTTGTTGTTCGTAACCAATAAAATCCATAACGATGACACTCATCTTTGTCTACAACACCGACAGCAACCCGATCAGCAGTCTCATCGACCTGGGACGCAAAATCCTGAGTCCCGAAACCTATGATTGCAGTCTCTGCAAACTCACCCACGGACCTTTCACCGAAATCGAAGCCTGGAAAGCGTTCCGCATCTCCATTGGGGTTCCCGTGGAGTTCCTGCACCGTGACGAATTTGAGAAAAAATATGCCCGGCACTTTGAATACCCTGTTATCCTGGAGAAAAACGCCGATTTCGAGGTACTGCTGCCGAAAAAGGAGATAGACGCTCTCGTTGACCTTGATGCACTGATCGCCGCTGTAAAAAAACATCTTCCAGCAAAGGCGTAGGTATTGATGGCCAGCCTGAAGACCACTATCATGCGCCTTGCACATTCATTAAATATCGTTTACAAAACCAATACCCTCCCCTTTCGTAAACCATGACCATCCAAAAGACCAGATGGCCAGTGATTCAAGCCAGAACACAGGTTCGAGATTCCTGACAGGCGATTCTTGCAACAAAGATTTGAAAACACCGATCAGTATGATACATCCAATGATCAAGCATCCACAGATTTTGTAAATACGGTTCCGTAAAAACTTCCGTGACGTAGGCTGCCTGTTCTGATCTGTCTTGCAGAACAGGACTATGCAGAAATAAGCTAACGTTGAGAAAAATCCCCCTGCAAAAAGAAGATGAAATTTTCCTATTAACGCTTGCTGTCCTGTGGCATCAGGGCCGGGTGATGTTGGAAAAAGTGCAACACCGATAGCACAAATACAGGCAAGATTGCCACAAAAATCGTCCTTTTTTTGAGGTCCTTTGTATGCCATCAGGAATATGGCAATCGCCCAGAGACTTCCGACAAAAACGTCCCGCATAACCGTATAGTAATAGCCGCTGATCGAGTCCTGTATTCCCGGCCCTTCAAACAAATATTTTCCCAGAACAAGCACAATCGGGAGCGCAACACCTATTACTCCCACAGCCCTTCGCAATAATTTATAGGAAATGACATACTCAGAAACATCCCTGATATGAAATGGTTGAGTCATGCTTAGTCTCCAGGATAATAATGGCTGTTAACGGTTATACATCCAATCACAAGAGAAGCGCCTTCACTAACAAAA
>JAAXWX010000043.1 GCA_013334755.1 Chlorobiaceae bacterium
GGTGGACCTTGCCACCACAGACAATCCCGCCGCCCACACCGGTGCCAAGAATAATGCCGAAGACCATTTTTGAGAGATCACTCATAACTGCAGCGCCTGAACCAAGCATGGATTCGGCAAGGGCAAAACAGTTGGCATCATTTTCAATAAGTACCTCTCTTTTGAGAAGCTGCTCAAGATCGCGCTTCAGATCGCGTCCGTTCAGAGATACCGTGTTGGAGTTTTTCATGACACCGGGCTCCGTGTCATATCTGCCGGGAGTGCCAATCCCTATGCGCTCCGGGATACTGAGACCGCTCTCGCTGGAAACCATATCGACAAGCGCGCTGATTCGGTCAAGAATATGGCTGTAGCCGCCTTCCGCCTCAGTGGCAATACGGCGGCGAAAAAGGGGCTTCAAGGAGCTATCGATCACCACCGCCTCGATTTTGGTACCGCCAAGATCGATTCCCCAGTAGTGTTCATCCATAGCCACAACTCTCTTTGCGCATTTGACGAGGCTGAATGACATTCTTCAATATCCAGGAAAAAAGAAGGTAGACAAGAATCGCGCTGCAAACTCCGACCACCATACCTGCAAGGACGTCACCCGGATAGTGAACACCAACATAAACCCGCGAATAAGAAACCGCCAAAGCGAAAAGAATCATGACGCCGGTAAAGAGTTTTTCAACCAGTTTTCCCCGGTGAAAAAAAATCCAGGTGATCGCGGCAAACGCAGCGGAGTTTGCTGCATGAGATGAAGCAAATGAATAACTACGGGGCTGACTGACAAGCAGACGGACATGGTCGAGAGCAAAGCATGGCCTTACTCTCTGAACAAAGGGCTTGAGAATTCCGGAAGCTGTAAAATCGGCCAGACCAATCGAAAGAAGAGCCAGAAGAATCAGCAAAAAACCGTTCTTACCTTTTCGGATACTGATAAAAAGAGCGGCAAGCAAAAAAACATACCACGAAAGGAGCCCGTCGGTCAGAAAAACCATGAGATCATCGGCTGCAGGGTAAACCAGGTTAAGGTTCAGCAGCCTAAAAAGCCAGACATCAGCCTGCTCAATGAGCGCCATCATCGTGCCTACTTTTTAGCTCCCCCTTTTTTCTGTTTCCTCGGTGAACCGGAAGAGGGCTGGCTAAGGGTAACATTCGGCATGTCCGCTGCTGTCGTGGTTTTATTGATATAAAACTGCTGCGCAACACTGAATATGTTGAACATCAGATAGTAGAGACCAAGACCGGCAGGCATGTTATTGAAAAAGAGCAGCATCATGGCAGGGAACATGTACATCATGACCTTCATCTGCTCATTGCTCTGCGTGGTCGGTGTTATCTTCTGCTGCAAATAGACGGTCACCGCCATGAGAATCGGAAAAACCGCGATATGACTCCCGTACATAGGGATGGCAAAGCCAAAATCAAAAATGGAATCCGGCACCGAAAGATCCTTTGCCCAGAGAAAGCCGTGCTGACGAAGCTGGATAGACGAACGGAAAACGTAGAACATGGCAAAGAGCAGCGGCATCTGAAGCACCACAGGCAGACAGCCTCCTATCGGGTTTACGCCAGCCTCCTTGTAGATCCTTCCCAGTTCGCTCTGCAGTTTTGCTGGATTGTCCTTGTACTTCTCCTGCAGCTCCTTGAGCATGGGCTGCAATGCTGACATTTTTTTCATTGACTTCGTTGAAGCCATTGAAAGGGGGTAGGTTACCAGCTTGATCAGGAATGCAAAAATGATAATAATAAGACCATAATTACTGACAAAGCCATTCATCCAACTGAAAACAGGCAGAATAATATACTCGGCAAAAGGCCTTGTCAACCAGTCCCAGCCAAAATCCATGATCTTTTCAAGACCGACCTTCTGAGCCTTGACAATATTGTAGTCAAGCGGTCCGAGATAGAGGCTGAACCTGTCATCAACAACAGCGTTTGTTGACGGAACTCCCATTTTCAAAGCAACCAGGTAATTCTCAAAATTATTACCTGCCTTTCTTTTTCCATCAAGGTAAATTCCGGCCGAACGTCCATGGGGAATCAGAGAGGCAACAAAGTATTTGTTCCGGACAGCAACCCATTGCGCTTCACCCGACTGTTCTTCACGATAGGACTGGTTCTCCTTGCTTGCATCGAGCTTCACCAGACTGCCGCCAAGAAATGCACTGGCTAAAGCACTCTGAGCCTCATCCTCTCTGTTTTTTTCAGAAAAAGGCACTCCGCCATCCCACTGCAACTGATATTCATTTCCTGCAAGCTCGCTGGCAAACCCTGTCAGCTTGACATCATAGTCTACCTTGTAACTGTCACCTGTAAAATGATAGGTAATATCGATAGCCTGCTGGGGAGCCACGTCAAGATGGAAGCGCAGCGCATAACTCTCCTTTCCACTGATGGTATGAAGCGTATCGAGCGCGATTGTACTGAAATAGAGGTCACGTGTATCTATTTTCTTGCCTTCTCTGGTAAGAAAAAGCAGTGAAAGCGCTCCGTTTTTGCCATTGCTGACCAGATCAAAGGTCTGGCGATCACCGTCCAGATGCTTTTTAAGCACAAGAGACTTTAATGTTGCACCCTTTGAGGAAAGAGTTGCCCGAAAAAGATCATTGTCGACTCGAAGTAGTTGCTCCTTGCCTGCTGAAGAAGAAGCAAAAACTCCAAAATTATCGACTACAGGAACTGAAACTGCAGGATCCTGGGGCACTTGCCTTGCAACCTGCTCCGTTTTAGCTCCCTTTTCCGGCAGCAAGGGTTTTTTTTCCGGCGACATAAACTGAAGCCAGACCATCATGATCACGGCAATAATTGCAAGGCCGGTTACCGAATTTCTATCCATTACCACTCTCTTTAGTTTTATCTGAAAACTTTTTTTTGTTTACGGATGCAGGAGGAACCGGATCAAACCCACCTTGTGAAAAAGGATTACACCGAAGAATACGCCACACAGTCAACCATGAAGCATAAAAAAAATGATGCTGCTGAAACGCTTCAAGCGCATAACTTGAACAGGTAGGAAAATATTTGCAGGACGGACCGAGCAATGGCGAAAGAAACGCCCGGTAAAATTTTATCAGCACTATTGGTATCTGATTAAAAAACTTCCAGCTACTCATGCTCATCATACCTCTTTATCCGGTAAAAAAACTCCAGCCGTCAGGTTTGAGGCAACCATCGAAGTTCAGAAAAGTACGATACCCTCTATTAATCCTCTGATTTCCTCCCTGAATGCTTCAAAGTCAGGGAAAGTCTTTCTTCTGCCCATATAAAGAAAAGCAATGCAGAGTGTTCCACTCTTATTCCCTTCATTCTGACTTTCAACGTTATTCTTTACCAGTGATTTTTCAAGCCGGTAAGCTTCTCTCATCATTCTTTTTACCCTGTTGCGCCGAACAGCTGAAGGGACTGTTTTTTTACTAACCGCGAACAGTATTGATGGAAATCCTTGAAAACCAGTGTTTTCAAACTTAAGAGAGGCATACACAATTCTTAAAAAATCACCCTTCATACTTTTTCCACTCCTGAAAAGGAGTGAAATCGGTATTTTTTTTCTCAATATCTCATGCTTTCGCAGAGAATGAACGTGCAACTTATTCAAAATCTTGAAAGAGCAATTATTTTCATTCTACCTGCCTCACAGCCTGCTTATTGTCCAGCTGTACCCATCGCACTGCTCACTGAGAGTGAATGACGACCCTTAGCTCTTCTTGCTGACAAAACCTTACGGCCATTCTTGGTGGACATTCTTTCCCTGAATCCGTGTTTGTTCCTTCTTTTTCTATTCCGCGGCTGATAGGTTCTTTTCATCGCTTATTGCTCCACACTTATTTAAAGGTAAATATCAATATTATTGGGCGCGTAATTTAGCACAATGAACGATCAATAACAAATCGTTCTGCTCTCTGATCCATTTGCCAGCAGCAACAAAAGCCTCTTGAGTAAATGAAAATCACCGCAGATACGGTAAAAAATATATTTTCAGCACACAGTTATGAACAATGTTGACAATTTGTGGATAAAAAAATTCAACATCCTCGCAAGCCAAACAATCCACTCATTCGAAAGAATCAACATATGTTGACAACATCAACAAGCTTTTCAGCTAAGTATATAATATTATGCAGCTTATCGTGTTGAAATCCTCTACGCCACGCACTGCTTCATACAATGGGATTTTCATAAAGGAAATTGTTTTTTATCCACATAAAACACTAACTTGTGAACAGTAAATGTTAATGGCGCTAACAATATCGGCCCCTACTACTCAAACCCCCTTTTTTTATGCTCGAAGTTACGTCAAAAACGTTTCAGGAAAATCATCAAACAAAACACCAGAAAAGCACCTCAATGGAACAGCAAGTCTGGGATGCGTGCCTGAATGCCATCAGAGAAAAAATAAATCCTCTGGCCTTTAAAACCTGGTTTTTTCCAATTAAGCCTCTGGCCTTTTCAGGAAGTGAATTGACTATTGAAGTCCCAAGTCAATTTTTTTATGAGTGGATAGAAGAAAATTATTCCTCCTTTTTAAAACTTGCGCTCAAGGATGTGATAGGACCAGACGCAAAGCTGATGTATTCAATCGTCATGGATAAATCACAAGGGCAGCCTGTCACAATAGAATTGCCCCACCAGAATGCCATGAACGGGGATTTTATCACTGCAAGTCGTGCGGCAGAAACTCAAACAAAAAACACAGAGGAGTTTGAACGAAACCTTGCACGTTTTGAAACACATCTGAATACAAAATATACATTTGATACCCTCATCAGAGGGGATTGTAACTCACTTGCATTCGCAGCTTCAAAATCTGTGGCTCAAAGTCCAGGGCAAAATGCTTTCAACCCACTTGTTATCTATGGTGGTGTAGGGCTGGGTAAAACCCATATGATGCAGGCTATCGGCAATAGTGTCCGTGAAAATCGACTTTCTGAAAGGGTGCTCTATGTCTCCAGCGAAAAATTTGCTATTGACTTTGTCAACGCTATCCAGAACGGTAAAATCCAGGAATTTTCCTCTTTTTACCGCTCAATCGATGTCCTTATTATAGACGATATTCAATTTTTTTCCGGAAAGGAAAAAACACAGGAAGAGATTTTTCATATTTTTAATACCCTGCATCAATCAAACAAACAGATTATTCTCTCCGCAGACCGGCCCATAAAAGATATAAAAGGAATCGAAGATCGTCTTATATCACGTTTTAACTGGGGGTTATCAGCAGATATTCAACCGCCGGATTATGAAACACGCAAAGCCATTATCCTCAGCAAACTGCATCAGAGCGGGGTTAATCTTGATGAAGCAGTTATTGAATTTATTGCTACAAATGTAACAGAGAATGTCAGAGAACTTGAGGGCTGTATCGTAAAATTACTTGCTGCACAGTCACTGGATAACATGGAGATAGATTTGCAGTTTACAAAATCGACTCTCAAAGACATTATCCGTCATACAACAAAACAATTGACACTCGACACAATAGAAAAGGCAATCTGTTCATATTTCTCCATCACACCAAATGACCTGAAAGGAAAATCCAAAAAAAAGGAGATCGCTGTAGGGCGTCAGGTTGCGATGTATCTTTCAAAAATCCTGACCGACTCGTCACTTAAAACCATCGGCCTTCATTTTGGCGGAAGAGATCACTCTACAGTTATTCACGCTGTTAATACAGTTGCCAAAAAAGTTGACACCGTGACGGATGAAAGAAAAAAAATAGAGGAGATTAAAAAAAGAATAGAGATCCTCTCTATGTAAGCAGTTATGTGTACAAGATGTTTGTTTTGTGTTGATACTATCTTGATAACTATCAGATTATCAACAGGGCGAGGAGAATAAAGAGGGTATTAACAAACCACTAACAAACAACCCAAACAAAAAGACACATGTTATCAAGACTTTATGGCGGGTTGATTATATAGGTAAGTTGTACTATTAAAATAATATAAAGAGGCGGGAACAACAAGTTATCCAGATATCCACAAGGTCAACAACAACAACAAGTTTTTATAAAAAATAAATAGTTAAAGTAGAAGCAGATGAAATTAACTTCTTCCATCCGTCAGTTGCAGGATGCCATCAGCAAGGTTGCACAAGCCATACCAGCAAAAACCATTGATGCGCGTTTTGAAAACGTCCATTTATCTATTGAGTCAGACACTCTTGTTCTTTTTGCTACAGATGGTGAACTTTCAATTACCGTTAAAAGTGAGGTGGAAAGCTCAGATACCGGAAATATCGGTATTAAAGCAAAAACCCTTCAGGATTTTCTCAGAAGCATGTACGATACTCCTGTTACTTTTGTTATAGAACGGCAGGAAATAAGTGATCATGGAACGGTTCATATCACAACGGATAAAGGCAAGTACAAAATACCATGTCAATTTGAGAGCAGGCATGAAAAACATGAAAAAACTTATGATATTTCACTCGAGTTTGAAACTGAAGAACTTCTGGACTTGATTCAGAAAACCATCTTTGCTTGTAGCGTTGACGGAATGAGGCCTGCCATGATGGGTGTACTCTTTGAGCTTGAAGGAAGTGTCATCACAGCCGTCTCAACAGATGGGCACAGACTGGTCAGGTGCAGAAAGAGTTCATCAAGTGATATTTCAGAGAAACAGAAAATTGTTATCCCTGCCCGTGTTCTCTCTATTCTGCAGAAACTTGCACAAAATGAGTCAATAACAATGTCTATTGATTCAGATCGCCGATTCGTACGGTTTGTCATCGGGAATATTGTTCTGGATGCATCGCTTATTATAGAACCTTATCCAAATTACGACGCAGTTATTCCGGTAGAGCATGATAAACATCTTATCATTGAGCGTTCAATGATCTATGATTCTGTCAGACGTGTCGGCAGGTTTTCAAGCATTGGTGATGTGAAGATGGTTATTGAAGGACAACTTCTCAAAGTGATGGCAGAAAACACAAATGAAGGAGAAGCTGCACAGGAAGAGTTACCCTGCATATACAATGGAGAAGATATAACTATAGGATTTAATTCAAGATTTATCGAGGCAGCTCTGGCACATCTTGATGATGCAGAAATCCGTATAGAACTCAAAAGTCCTACAACGGCCGTAATATTTAAACCACATAAGCAAGAAGAGGATGATAAACTGATTATTCTTGTTATGCCTGTAAGAATTAATAATTGAGTGGAGAGGAAAATTATTGAGACTTCAATGTATAAATTATGAGAATTTCAGGAATCATCGGTTCTTAACATTTGAACCAGGTGACGGTATTACACTTATACATGGACCGAACGGATCAGGAAAAACTTCTATTCTGGATGGTATTCATTACTGTGCGCTCACAAGAGGTTTAATAAGCGCTAATGATAGTGAGTCTCTCTGTTTTTCAACAGATTATTTTATTCTTAACGGAAAATTTACAAGTAGTACAGAAAATAATACGAACGTTAAAGTATTATATAAAAAAGAGAAAGAAAAGCAGGTTATTGTAAACAACAGCGAAATAAAACCTTTTTCGAGACATATTGGAAGGATACCCTGTATTACATTTTCTCCTTCAGAAATTGTGATTGTTAATGGAGCACCAGCAGAAAGAAGACGTTTTATAGATAATGCGATCAGTCAGACAGACAGAAGATATTTGGATGATCTGCTTGCTTACAGAAGGGTTCTACACCAGAGAAATGCTTTACTTGCACAAGTAAATGCAAAGATCACAGTCCATAAAGATATGCTTTCGTTATGGACTGAAAATCTTTCTCATTTAGCAGCATCGATTGTATATACTCGAATGCAGTTTATTTCAGCTTTCTTGGTTCAATTCCGCGAACTCTTCCAACAATTGTCAGTCCATGAAGATCCATCAATACATTACCGTTGTTCACTGGGTAACATAAGAAGAGATACATCCCTGGAGGTACTGTACTCGCTTTTTCTTGAAAAGTATGAAGAAACAGAGAGCCATGAGATCATGAGGGAACAGACCATGACCGGCCCGCACCGAGACGATTTGCTTTTTCTTTTTAATGAAAAAGAGATAAAAAAATATGCATCTCAAGGTCAATTGAGAACATTCCTCATCGCCCTCAAGCTTGCCCAGCACCGTTTTTATTATCAAACCGTTGGAGAAAAACCAATCTGCCTGCTTGATGATATCTTCAGTGAGTTGGATGTGTCACACACAGCCAACATTTTCAGTGTGTTAGAAACATACGGTCAAGCAATAATTACCTCTGCAGAAAAAAAGGATTATGGTCATGTAAAGACTATCTCTATGGAATCTCTGAAGCATAACAAGGAGATATAAGGTTGTCAAGAACAAAAAATCCAAGAATACTATCAGCAGTAGCTGGTGATATGTGCAAAATACTGGGATTTACAGAACCATACCAACAGTTCAAGACACTGCAGATATGGAAAACGGTTGTAGGAGAGGCAATTTCAGCAGCAACATCTATTGAACGTTTTTCAAACGGGGAGTTATTTATACGGGTAAGAAATCCGGCTTGGAGAATGGAGCTTAATTTCCGAAAACAGGATATCCTAAAAAAGGTGAACGAAGCACTGGAAAGCCCTATGGTAAATGATATTATTTTCAAATAAAAAGGAGCGTCAGAAACAAAGACGCTCCCCATTAAAGAAGAAAAAGCGTCAAAGATTACAACTGAGCTGATAGATCTCGATCATTTTTTCAGAGAAAGCTTTACCAAAGGCAATACACTTTTCGAACTCAGGTTCATGGGGTTTGAATTTAACCATTACATTTTGGTCAAACACCTTAAGCTTGAGCATGGTGAAATTGCTTTCTATCATACGAACAGCCTCTCCACTCCAGCCATATGAACCAAATGCTGCAGCCAGCTTTCCCTTGTCACGTATAGGATTGATTGTTGCAAAAATCTGGTAGATTTGCGGTAATATATTCTGGTTTATCGTTGGAGATCCAACGATAATACCGGAACAGTGAGCAATCTTTTCTTCAAGTTCAGAAGCAGAAATTGATTCGATATCACAGATATCGATATTGAAATCACATGACAGGCGAAGCCCGTCAGCAATCTTTTCGGCCATCAATGTTGTGTTTTCATATGCAGAAACATATGCGATCAGGATATTCTTTTCATGAGGAAGAGCGATTGCTGTTGTCGCATACTTCAAAGAAAGATCAACATATTTTTTCCAGTTTGATCTAAGGATCGGACCATGGCCAGGACAGATAATCCTGATGTCGAGTGGCTTGATTTTTTCAATAGCCTGAAGCATGTATTTGCTGAATGGCTTAAGAATACTATTAAAATAATAGGTAAAAGAGTCATCAAAATTACCAACAACGTCATCAAACATCCCTTCATGGCAAAAATGGGATCCGAAAGAGTCACAGGTAAAAAGAACGCGGTCTTCTTCAAGCCAGGTATAGATTGTATCAGGCCAATGCAGGTTAGGTGCGTTAATGAAATGAAGGGTCTTGTTTCCGAGACTCAGTGTATCACCGGTTTTGACAACAAGTGATTTAAAATCATGTCCTGTCTGATCACGAAGAAACTTGATGGCATTACCGCTGCCGACAACAGTCGCATTCGGTGCTACAGCAAGCAGATTCCTGACATTGCCAGAGTGGTCCGGTTCCGTATGATCAACAATAATGTATTCAATCTCAGATGGATCAGTAACTTGTTTAATTTTAGAGAGATATGATGGCCAGAACTTCTCTTTTGTTGTTTCTATAATGGTCTTTTTTTCAGCATTGATGAAATACGAATTATATGTAGTTCCGTATTTTGTTTCCATTACAATATCAAAGGTTATGAGGCCTGGATCAAGAACTCCAATCCAGCTCACATCATCTGTAACAGGAAGTATTTTAATATCTGTCATATGTGTATTAAAGCGAATTTTAAAAAAGTATCACCCTATAAATACCGAGAAACGTAACAGAGAGTTCCGTTACTAAGTATAAAAAAAATACATCATTATAAATCGACATAATATGACAGTCAAGGGAGTTCTTCACTGAAATGATCAGTTTCTGTATGTCGTATCTCACGAAGAAGGTCAATCCCATCAACAGAAAAAGAAAAAAGAGTATCGTCAGAAAAAATCATACTGTAATCCTGTGGTTTAAAAAAAGGAAGAAATTTCTGGCAATGTTCATCAAGACGCTTGAGATAAAAATGCGTATTCTCATCGGGCTTATCTTTATTCCATGCTGACGCAAGCTTCCCTTTATCGTATAGCGATGATCCTGCACCTGTTCCTGAAATATAAAAGGTTATCCTGTCTCCTTTTGTCAGTGTCATGCCTGATCGTAAGGCAATTTCATAAGTAATTGATTTAGAACGTTTTCCTGATTTCACATCAAGAAGATACTGTTCTATGGAGCACTTGATAGACTCTGTTCTTGAAAAGTCAGAAATATCCATCTCATGGTTTAAGATTTTATTTCTGTACTCCGTAAACAAATTATGCAGGCCACCAATATCCTCAGTTAAAAGTGTTTCAAATCCCCTCCGGACAAAATCTCGTCCAAATTTCTCGCCGCTTCTGCTGGTAAGTGAAGAGCCTTTCAGGATCATCACGTGATCATAACCGAGTAGGGCGTAGTTTTTCTTCATGTAGGATATCATTTTTTTGAACCGGCCGTCAAATCCGATATTGATACCTTGTGGCATATGCGAGGAAACCTCACTAACCAGTTCCCGTTCATCTGATTCTGTCTTCACTTCCGGAGGCGGGATAAAAAGAATTCCATCAGTGTCAACCTCAATGACTTTGCATCCTCTTGCTTCAAAGTCCATAATCATTTTTTTTGCAAGATTTTGTCCTGTTGAGGTAACCTTATCGGCTTCGATATAATCATTAAAAATACCACCGGTATAACCAAGATACCCGTACATGGCATTGATAAGAATTTTGAACGAGCTTTGCATGGCATCAAAATTTGCAGCAAGAGAGACATTGCCTTCATTCCTTTCTTTCTGCGATCTTTCTTTTGCCTTGAAACGCAGCTCCTTCAGGTCGTTAAGCACAACAGGAAATACCCTCAATTCATCACTTTTAGGGCAAATGTTGTAGGAAAGCATGATAGAAGGATAGAGAGATTCAACATCTGCATAGACAATCGGACCTAGAATTCCTTTAAGAAATACTTCGGTATATCCTCCTGAGTGTTGCTGACCAGAAGAGGGCTTGGGAATTGAGTGTTTGCGTCGTAAGTATTCTCTTACAAAGAGAACTTCTATTTTTGCAGCCTGACCTATTCGTGATGTCATGGCATAGGTATAAGGCAGCATTTGCGAAAGGTAGAAATTGCTGCCGGAAAGCATTGATGACAGTGCTCTTGTTTCGCGCACATCATCAAGTGCATAGGCAAGCAATTTCTCATGATTACTCTCCCACAGAGAGGCTATATCATTATAATCAATATAGATACGGTTATGAGAAGCGAACCCGAAATGTTTTGCAACAGCTTTAAGTCCATAGCTCTGCATTGAACGCCTGGAGACATCATAACTCTGTACAAGAAAAAGTGTATCAATAACATGCCTTCCCGGGATGTCAAAAAACGGATAGTCAATGCTCCTTTCAGCAAAACGAATAGATGCAGGATATGTTTTAGGTAATAGGCCATTACGTCCTATCGCAAAAGGAATTCCATGCCGTTCACATCTCCGCTGCAGACAGGAAAGATCAAAACTGAAAATATTATGCCCTTCAATAACATCGGGATCCATTTTTGTTATCAGTGCAATGAGTTCTTCAAGCAGTTGCTTTTCAGTGCTGTTTTTCGAATGAAGAACAGATTCCCATCCTTTGTTATCACTCAAAGAGACAATAATAACTTCATCATCACCAATACCTGATGTACCTGAAGGTCTTTTTACAGGATCGTAATGGGTTTCTATATCAAGTTGCATTCTGTACAGGTCATCAAAAATCATACCTTTAAAAAGGGTTTTACCACTTTGAAGCAGGTATTGGGTGACAGCATCCCCTTTATTATAGATAAAAGAGTTGTTTTCATACAGAGTGCTCTTGCCTGTGTTATCAGCGGTCTCATTTTGCCGGATATTATTAATGAAATCAATAGCGCATCTGTAGTTTTTCCAATTTTTGAAAATTACAAGACACTGATAATAATTGGTACCCCCAAGTTTTACCAGCCAGAATTTTTCATTGTCTTCAGGTATAAACCCATCAAGCAGAGAGCTGTCAGAAAGGAAAAAAAAAGGAAAAAACAGTTCATCGTGTTGATGAACTATTCCATTATTTCTATTAAAAATCCTGATATGCGTATCAGATAGCTGATACGCCCCAACAATATATTCCTCCTTATCTTTTCCGAATAGCAGATCGTTTATTGCAATATCACTGATTATGCTTTCCATGGATACAAAGAAAATTAAATGCAGAAGGATACGGATAACATATGTTTCACGTGAAACAGAAAATTCTCTTCAGCGGCCGAGACGTATCAGGAGAATGGAGATATCTGATGGTGAAACACCCAGAATTCTTGATGCCTGACCGATAGTGTCTGGTTGAAGTTTTTTTAGTTTTTCTCTTCCTTCATTAGAAAGACCTGCAACATTCTCATATTTGAACGACAAAGGTATTTTATGAAAATCCAAACGCAATATTTTATCGACCATTAAGAGGTCGCGTTTAAGATAGCCCTGATATTTAAGATCAATCTCCACCTGTTCGTATACTAAAACATCATCGGTTACAGCCTGTACGCGGTTTCTGAAAGGCAGTGATGCATCAAGCAGCTTCTGTAGAAAAATCCCGGGCCTTTTTAAAAGACTTGCGACATTTTGCGGTGTATTTACAAAAGGAAACCCAAGTCCTTCAAGCATTGAATTTACTTCGGCAGGCTGAAGTTTAGTATTCAAACAAAGATGATTGAGCTCCTTGATAAGCACTTTTTTATTGGTACATACAGAAAATGTTTCAGAATTGATCAGTCCGGCATCAAAGCCGAAATGCTGAAGTCGTATATCCGCATTGTCCTGACGCAGCAGGAGGCGGTGTTCAGCAGATGAGGTAAACATTCTGTATGGTTCATTGGTCTCCTTTGTTATAAGATCATCAATGAGTACCCCTATATATGCATCGGAACGCTGTAAATGAAGTGGAGGGCGGTTTTGAATTTGTAATGTTGCGTTTATTCCTGCCATCAAACCTTGAGCGGCAGCCTCTTCGTAGCCAGATGTCCCGTTGATCTGTCCGGCAAAAAAGAGGTTTTTAACAAGTTTTGTTTCAAGACTTCTGTTAATCTGATGGGGGAAAAAATAGTCATATTCTATTGCATAACCAGGACGGATCATTTTGACATTTTCAAGGCCGGGAACCGATTGAAGAGCTTCGAACTGAATCTCTTCAGGAAGAGATGTAGAAAAACCGTTTACATACATTTCATTCGTATCAAAACCTTCCGGCTCGAGAAATATATGATGACTTCCCTTGTCGGGGAATCGACAGATTTTGTCCTCAATAGAGGGGCAGTATCTTGGCCCGACCCCTTGTACTTTTCCAGAAAACAGTGGTGAACGATCAAAACCTTTTTTTAGGATTTCATGTGTAATCGAGGTGGTTTTAGTAATGAAGCAGCTAATCTGCCGGCGATTAATGTCAGGGATGCTGTTGAAAGAAAAGACAACAGGAGCCACATCCCCATACTGCTCCTCGACCAAGGTATAGTCGACACTTCGCGCATCAATGCGGGCAGGAGTGCCTGTTTTCAGCCTTCCAGCTGAAAAGCCTAGCCCGACCAGGTTTTCCGTTAGGCCGCAGACTGGAGGCTCTGCGATTGTTCGTCCGCCGGCATAATGGTTCATGCCGATATGGATAAGTCCGTTCAAAAAAGTCCCGCAGGCGAGTACACACGCCTTTCCTCTGACAATGCGCCCTGACAAGAGCCTTACCCCGTTAAAAAGACCAGACGAGCACTCAATACCCGTTACCGTATCCTGGAGAAGATCGATATTCCGTTCTTTTTCAATAACACTGCGCATATAGTTTGAGTACAGTGCGCGATCAGCTTGTGCTCTCGGGGAGTGCATGGCTGGTCCTTTGCTTCGATTGAGCATCCTGAACTGTATTCCGGTGGAGTCAATTGCTTTTGCCATTTCTCCCCCAAGCGCATCAATCTCTCTTGTGATCTGACCCTTCGCCACACCTCCAATTGCAGGATTGCAGGACATCCTTGCAATCGCCGTAAGGTCTGATGATATGAGAAGGCAGGATGCGCCCATTCTTGCAGAAGAAAGTGCCGCTTCACA
>JAAXWX010000044.1 GCA_013334755.1 Chlorobiaceae bacterium
GATGCCCTCTCAATCGGAGGGAACCATTTCATTCATACCCTGAGAAGAAATCCTGACCTTAATGTTGTGCTTTTTAACAATGAAATTTATGGTCTCACAAAAGGGCAGTATTCACCAACATCGAAAATAGGGTTAAGGACCGTTACCTCACCTTCCGGCGTCATTGACCACCCGTTCAATACGGCGGCTCTGACGATTGGTTCCGGCGGCTCATTCTTTGCAAGAGCGTTCGACCGTGACGGCAAATTCCTGCGCTCAATATTGAAACGTGCTGCAGAACACAGAGGCACTTCACTTGTGGAGATTTACCAGAACTGCCCTATTTTCAACAATGCGGCCTTCGAAGCTTTTGCAACGCTCGACAGTAAAGCCGACAATACGATCTATGTTGAACAGGACAAGCCGCTTGTATTCGGAAAGGATAAAAACCGCGGGATCATGCTTGACGGATTCACACCGATTGTTGTCGATCTTGACAAAGATGAGTTCTCAACCAGTGACCTTTGGATTCACAATGAGGCCGATATCAATAAGGCCTCCATTCTTGCACGCTTTGCTGATGACGAGTCTCTTCCAAGGCCTATTGGCGTCTTCTATGCAGAGGATCGGATAACCTATGAAGATGCTCTTGCACTGCAAATCAAGGATGCACAGAAAAACGGGTGTGGAACGCTTGAAGAGTTGCTCAAGGGAGATAACTCCTACGAAATCAAGTCAGCAAAATGATTTTTCACCATAAAAAAGCCGGCATAAGCACCGGCTTTTTTATTCTCCTATACCTCTTCCTTCCAGACGCCCATTGCTGAAAACTTTTCAATCCGGTCATGAACAAGTGTCGATTGATCTTTCGACAGAAGTGCTTTAAGTTCCTCGACCAATATGCTCTTCAGGGTCGCAGCCATTGCTTCAGGATCAGTATGTGCCCCTCCGAGTGGTTCAGGAACGATCCGGTCAATAATACCCTGCTCAAGCAGATCTGCTGCGGTGAGCTGCAGGGCTTCAGCTGCCTGTTCTTTATAATTCCAGCTTCTCCAGAGGATGGATGAACAGCTTTCAGGTGAAATGACTGAATACCAGCTGTTTTCAGCCATAAGAATCCTGTCACCAACACCAATGCCGATTGCTCCACCGCTTGCGCCTTCACCGACAATCACGCAGATGACCGGAACGGTAAGTTTTGCCATTTCAAACAGATTCCGGGCAATTGCCTCGGCAGTTCCTCGTTCCTCGGCTTCTATGCCAGGAAATGCACCCGGTGTATCAATCAACGTAATAACCGGTTTACGGAATTTCTCGGCAAGTTTCATCAAACGAAGCGCCTTGCGATACCCTTCAGGCTGTGCCATGCCGAAATTGCGGTAAAGATTGGACTTGGTATCACGGCCCTTTTGATGACCAATCATCATGACTGACTGTGAAAATCCTGACGCGCGCTCTTCAATACGAGCAAATCCGGCCACAATGGCTTTATCATCTCTGTAATGCCGATCACCAGCCAGCTCAAGAAACCCTTCAGTCATCATATGAATATAGTCCAGCGTATACGGTCTGGCCGGATGACGGGCAAGCTGGACCTTCTGCCACCGGGTAAGATTTTTATATATAGAACGGCGGAGCGCATCGACTTTCAGTTCCAGTGTCTCTATATCATGATTGAGCATTTCAGTTTCAGACTGAGCCTGCTCCCTTGTGCTGTTCTTGAGGCACTGACGCATTTCGTCGAGTTTTGCTTCAAGCTCAAAAAGTGGTTTTTCAAAATCAAGGACAACTTTCGTGGCCATAGTACTGATATTAATGATAAAAAAAGCCCATCAGAGAGAGGCTCATGATGGACTTCAAATGAAAGCAACAATCAAAACATCCGGATCAACAGCTGATCCCGTCTCTCAAAGCTTTGCCTGGCTTAAACTTGACAACATTCTTTGCCGCAATGGTAATTGCTTCACCAGTCTGAGGATTGCGCCCTGACCGTTCAGCTCTTTTACCGACAGCAAAAGTTCCAAAGCCGACAAGAGTCACATCATCACCATCTTTCAGTGATGCTGTCACAACATTGATAAAAGCATTCAAAGCACGTTCAGCATCAACTTTGGTCAGTTTTGCCTTGTCGGCAATTTTCTCGACTAACTCAGCTTTTGACATATGATCTGTTTATTGTTGTTATTGAAGAAAAAAAGCTTTTCAATCACCGCCTATGTTTAATTTAATTTAAACAGTACGTAACAAACATGCAATGGCTTTTTACCATTATCCTTGTTTGGGTTCATGGCTCTTTGTATTCGTCTGGCACTGTGTTATATTTGGTTTTGCCACAGGGAGGAACCCCTGACTTGTATAAGACATTTTTTATCAGGCTTATGATTTCAATCAGTAACGTATCGAAAGGTTCAATTATCCGTTTCAAAGGGGAACCTCATAGTATCGAAAGCATTATGCACCGGACTCCTGGTAACCTGAGGGCATTTTACCAGGCAAATATGAGAAACCTCAAATCGGGCAGAAATGTAGAATACCGCTTCAGTGCTACCGAATCAGTTGACCTTATCATCACCGAGCGTAAACAGTATCAGTATCTATACAGGGACGGCACCGACTTTGTTATGATGGACAATGAAACATTTGACCAGATTAACGTGCCGGAAGTTGCAATCGGTTCCTCGTCCCGCTTTGTCAAGGATGGAATCGTCGTCACTATCGTATTCTCTGATGACGGTTCTATTCTTGCCGTTGAACTCCCTACTTTTGTTGAAGTTGAGGTCATTGAAACCAGTCCTGCGTCCAAGGATGACCGGGCTACCAGCGGAACAAAACCAGCAGTCGTTGAAACCGGCACTGAAGTCAGTGTTCCGATGTTTATCCAGGTTGGAAGCATCATTCGTGTCGACACCCGTACAGGTGAATATATAGAACGTGTAAAAAAATAAGGACGTGAAACAGATTTGTCAAGACGTACGCTCATAACCTAAGTTAACATTACCATGGACTTTAACGAAATCAGGCAGCTCATTGACATCGTCAACAGCTCAGATCTTCAGGAAACCATCATTGAAAAGGGAGATTTTAAAATTATCCTGAGGCGTTCTGCCGCAACAGTAGCTCCCACTCTTGTTCCTGTAACAGCAGCGCCCGCCTTACAAGCCTCTCCTCAAGCTTCCAATGCTGCACCTGCGGCGACAAAGTCAGAACCTGTATCTAATCTTATCGAGTCGAGATCACCGATCGTTGGAACATTCTACCAGTCATCTTCCCCGGATTCTCCTCCATTTGTTTCCGTCAACGATACCGTAAAAAAAGGTGATGTCCTCTGTATTATCGAAGCCATGAAACTCATGAACGAAATAGAAGCAGAAGTTTCAGGCACTATCGTTGAAATTCTCGTCGAAAACGGACAGGCAATCGAATATGATCAACCACTGTTCCGGATTAAACCATAAACATTCATCCAAAAAATACCTTGTTCAAGAAAATACTTGTAGCAAATCGCGGTGAAATTGCCTTGCGTATTATGCAGACCTGCCGCGAAATGGGAATTAGTACGGTTGCTGTTTATTCTACAGTCGATGCTGAATCCATCCATGTCAAATACGCCGATGAAGCTGTCTGTATAGGACCGGCTTTATCAAGAGAGAGTTATCTGAATATTCCCCGTATCATCGCTGCTGCAGAAGTAACAAACGCCGATGCTATTCATCCGGGATATGGATTTCTGGCTGAAAATGCAGATTTTGCTGAAGTTTGTGAATCGGCCAACATCAAGTTTATCGGCCCTACAGCAAAAATGATCAACCAGATGGGTGACAAGAACACCGCCAAAGCAACAATGATTGCTGCCGGAGTTCCTGTTGTCCCAGGCAGTCCCGGGCTGGTTACTGACCTGAAACAAGCCATAGAAACCGCAAAAAAAACCGGGTATCCGGTTATTATCAAGCCAACTGCCGGAGGCGGCGGAAAAGGAATGCGGGTAGTCACGGAGGAAAGCCAGCTTGATAAGGCATTGAACACGGCACGAAGCGAAGCTGAACAGGCTTTCGGCAACAGCGGTGTCTATATCGAGAAATATCTTGAAAACCCGCGCCACGTTGAAATACAGATCCTTTCTGACCAGCACGGCAACACTATTCATCTCGGAGAACGCGATTGCACGGTCCAGAGACGCCACCAGAAACTTATCGAAGAAACTCCTTCGCCTGTTGTTAATGAGGCACTGAGAAAAAAAATGGGGGATGCTGCTGTAGCCGCAGCCCGTGCCATCAACTATGAAGGTGCCGGAACAATCGAGTTTCTGCTTGACAAGCACCGCGATTTCTACTTCATGGAGATGAATACACGCATCCAGGTCGAGCATCCGGTTACCGAGGAACGCTACGATGTCGATATCGTCAAGGAGCAGATTCTTGTTGCTGCCGGCGAGTCACTTGAAGGCCGAACATTCACTCCCAAGGGCCACTCCATTGAATGCCGCATTAACGCCGAAGATCCTGAACACATGTTCCGCCCCTCTCCAGGACAGCTTGTCGTGTTTCATACACCGGGCGGTCACGGGGTCAGGGTAGATTCGCATGCTTATGCAAGTTATGTTGTCCCGTCAAACTATGACTCCATGATTGCAAAACTGATCGTCACTGCGCATACCAGAGATGAAGCCATTGCAAGAATGTCTCGTGCCCTTGATGAGTTTATAGTCGTCGGTGTAAAAACCACAATTCCTTTCCATAAACAGGTCATGCATTCTCCTGTTTTTCAAAGCGGGGATTTTGATACCAGCTTTCTTGAAACGTTCAGGTTTGAAAAAAAGTAAAACAAAAAAGAGGCTGTCTCAGAAGCAAAACTGAGACAGCCTCTTTTTGTTATTAAACATTTTGAGGAGCGTTATACAATCTTCTTATTATTTATACAGAAGCAAAAGGGCCACCTCTTCAGGTAGCCCTTTTGCTTTGATAGCTATCCTTTTGAGACAGCCTCTCTTTTTGTTTCATCTGTTCTGAGAGTACAACCTACCGCTCATTGGCAAAGCCTTCCCGAGTTTCTGGTTCGTTGACAACCCGTTCACTGTCAGCGGCACTTTCCTGCCCATCGCCAGTAAGTTTTATTGCCTTGTACCTCTTTAATCCTGTACCGGCAGGGATCAGCTTACCAACAATCACGTTCTCTTTCAGACCAGCAAGAAAGTCAACCTTTCCTGCAACAGCCGCATCAGTCAACACTTTTGTAGTTTCCTGGAAGGATGCCGCAGAGATCACACTCTCGGTCTGAAGAGCTGCGCTTGTTATACCCAGCAGCACAGGATGCGAAGTTGCCTGCAGTGCCGGCTCAAAAGCAACCATATTCTTCGTGTTCTTGCGAAGCTCACGGTTGAGTTTGGTAATGTCACGTAATTTGTGAAGCTGGCTGTCCTGAATCCTTGCAGGAGCATCACCTTTTTCCGTAATGCGTACCTTTTCAGCAATAGCATGGTTTGACTCAACAAAGGCGCTCCGGTCAATCAAATCTCCAGGCAGCAGATCGGTGTCACCCGGCTCTTCAACCCGTACTTTCTGAAGCATCTGACGTACAATAACTTCAAGATGCTTGTCATTGATCTCAACACCTGCATTGATCTGATAAACTTTCTGGATTTCGTTCACAAGATACTGCTGCACAGCATTGGGACCCTGAATACGCAGAATGTCCTGTGGCGAAACAGCACCATCAGTCAGCGGATCACCAGCCTTGACTTCGTCACCCTCATTGGCCAGCACATGCTTACCAACCTGCACATAATAGACCTTTTCTTCACCGAAATCGTTTTTAACCTTGATTTCCTTACTGCTTCTGCGCTGTGATCCGAAACTGACATAACCGTCGATTTCCGTAACGATGGCCGGATCTGTAGGAATGCGGGCTTCAAACAGCTCGGTGACTTTTGGCAGACCGGCGGTAATATCGCCGCCAACACGGTCGAGGTTTCTGGGTACCTTGGCCATAATATCGCCAGGTTCTACCTTCTGCCCATCTTCGACATAGAGATTCGACTTGATCGGAACAGGATAGGTCTTTCTCACCTCACCGCTTGCATCAATAATCATCAGCCTCGGCTCCCTTGTTTCGGTAGCTCTCAGCTTTGAACGCCAGTTGATAATGGTATGCTGTGAAAATCCGGTCTGCGGATCAACCTCTTCCTTGTAGGTTACACCTTTCTCGATATCAGCAAACTTGATGATACCCGGAATTTCCGCAATGATCTGGGTGCTGTTGGGCTCACTGCTGAACATCACCTGATCTTTTTTCACAAGAGAACCATTTTTGCAGTGAAGATGTGCGCCATGCGGCACAAGATACCGTTTCAGTATTTTTCCTGATTCGGGATCGGCAATATTAATTTTTCCGTTTTTCTGGATAACAATAATCCGGAGATCCGAGACACCATCTTCATTGATGGCCGTATGCTCAACGGTCTTGATGTCCTCGAACTGAATCTGGCCGTCATAGAAGGCCTTGGTTTCGGTTTCCGAAATACCACCCTGAGCCGTACCACCCTGGTGGAAGGTACGAAGCGTCAACTGTGTTCCTGGTTCTCCGATTGACTGGGCAGCGATAACACCGACCGCTTCGCCGATTTCAACGAGTTCGTGTACCGAGAGGTTTGTTCCATAACATTTCGAACAAATCCCGATTTTTGACTCGCAGGTCAGAACGGAACGGATCTCGGCCTCTTCAACACCCGCAGTCTCCTGAATAAGTTCAGCAAGCTCTTCGGTAATAATTTCTCCACTGTTGACGACAACCTTATTGTTCAAAGTGTCGTATATGTCGCGAGCAGCAACGCGCCCCTTTATTTTTTCGCGGAACTTGATCTGACCGCTGGTTTCTTCCTCAATATTGCGGTGTACATAGAGGCCACGTGTTGTTCCACAATCATCAATAGTGACAATGACATCCTGTGCAACATCATGGAGCCGCCGGGTCAGGTAACCTGCATCGGCTGTTTTCAGTGATGTATCGGAAAGACCTTTACGCGCACCATGAGTCGAGATGAAATACTCAAGAACAGTAAGACCCTCCTTGAGGTTCGAAATAATCGGGTTTTCAATAATTTCACCCGGCTGGCCCGACATGGATTTCTGCGGACGGGCAATAAGACCCCTCATACCGGTCAGCTGACGAACCTGCTCCCTGGAGCCACGGGCTCCGGAATCAAGCATCATATAGAGCGGATTAAACCCTTCACGGTCTTTTTTCAGCTTCTGGTAAGACTCTTCTGCAACAATATTTGAGGTTTTCTGCCAGACGTCAACAATCTGATTGTAGCGCTCATTGTCCGTCAGTGTGCCACGATTGTACTCCTTGACAACTTTGGTACTGTCACGCTGCGCACTCTTGATGTGCCGGGCTTTGGTGTCTGGCACAATAGCATCGGAAAGGCCGACCGAAAGTCCTCCTTTCATAGCATAGTGGAAGCCCACCTCCTTGATATTGTCAAGGAATTTGGCAGTTTCGACATTACCAACCTCACTGCTCAGTCGCCCGATCAGCTCCTTTGCGACTTTTTTGTCAATAACACGGTTGATAAAACCTATTTTTTCCGGTACATGCTGGTTGAAGATCACTCGTCCAACCGTTGTAAGCAGAATAGCTTTTTGTTCAATCTGTGATTTCAGCCAGACAGACTTCTCCGACATTGGCTCAACAATGGTATCGAGAACGCGCAGCGAATCAAATTTCTGATCAATTTCACCACCGTACTGGACGAAGATCTGCGCGTGCAGGCCGACACGCTGTTCATTATAGGCTATGAGCACATCTTCCGGGCTGTAAAATATCTTCCCTTCTCCAAGATCTCCCGATCGCGATTTGGTGAGATAGTACATGCCAAGTACCATGTCCTGTGAAGGAACAGTAACCGGTTTTCCTGACTGCGGCAGAATAAGATTATGAGACGACAGCATAAGCAGGGATGCCTCAAGCTGCGCTTCCTGCGACAGAGGAATGTGAACAGCCATCTGATCACCATCAAAGTCAGCGTTAAACGCCGTACAGACCAGAGGATGAATCTGAATAGCCTTTCCTTCAATCAGCAGAGGCTGGAATGCCTGGATGCCGAGGCGGTGAAGTGTTGGCGCCCTGTTGAGCAGCACTGGTCGGCCGTCAATGACTTTTTCCAGCACATCCCAGACGATCGGATCTTTTTTATCGATAAGTTTCTTGGCTGATTTAACCGATTTTGCTATTCCACGATCGACAAGACGACGAATCACAAAAGGCTGAAACAGCTCGATAGCCATGCTTTTCGGCAGACCGCATTCGTGAAGCTTCAGCTCCGGACCGACGACAATAACCGAACGACCGGAATAGTCAACCCTTTTACCGAGCAGGTTCTGGCGGAAGCGCCCCTGCTTTCCTTTCAGGGCATCCGAAAGCGATTTCAGTGGTCTGTTTGACTCACCGGTTTTGACTGCATTTGCCTTGCGGGAATTATCAAACAACGCATCAACCGCCTCCTGGAGCATTCTCTTTTCGTTTCTGAGAATAACCTCGGGAGCGCGGATATCGATGAGCTTTTTCAGCCGGTTATTGCGGATGATTACCCTGCGATAGAGATCATTAAGATCCGACGTGGCAAACCGGCCACCCTCAAGAGGAACAAGCGGACGAAGTTCCGGCGGAATAACCGGCACCACTTCCATAACCATATATTCCGGCTTGTTACCTTCATAGATATAGGGTTCTGGAAGCTCATCCTCCGGAAAGAGCCCCTGAGGCTTTTTCCGGGTTTTCTTGTGCGGCTCATAGCTTTTTCTGAATGCCTCAACAACCTTCAGTCTTTTCAATGCATCAGCTCTTTTCTGCTCTGAATTGCTCTCTTTGAGCACTTTGCGCAGGTGTATTGCGGAAGCATCAAGATCAATGTTCTTGAGAAGCATATGAATGGCTTCGCCACCCATTTTGGCGACAAACTTGTCTGGATCTGAATCCTCAAGATCCTGATTATCCTCGTACTCGGTAATAATCTGGAAATACTGTTCCTCTGTCAGACGATCAAGTTTCTTGATCCCCTGTTTTTCACCCGGTTCACCGGGATTGATGACAACGTATACTTCATAATAGATGATCCTTTCAAGCTCCTTGGTTGAAAGATCAAGTAAGGCGCCGATTTTACTCGGAACCGAACGGAAAAACCAGGTATGCACAACAGGAACTGCAAGGGAAATATGGCCCATACGTTCCCTGCGTACACTTTTAGTTGTGACCTCAACGCCGCAGCGATCGCAAATGATCCCTTTATAACGTACGCGTTTATATTTACCGCAATAACATTCCCAGTCCTTTGTGGGACCAAATATTTTTTCGCACATCAAGCCATCACGTTCAGGCTTGAACGTACGGTAGTTTATGGTCTCCGGCTTCAGTACCTCTCCCCTTGAATGAGCAAGAATGCTTTCTGGTGAAGCAATACTGAACTTTATTCTTGAAAAATCACCTTTTAAGGGTGATGCTCCCTGTGAAAAAATCATAGTCAATATCCCTGGTTAAACGACTCTTATGAACGTCCGTTAATGATGTAGATGCCAATTAACACATTACTAAGGAACCTTGTCGTCAATACGAATCTCAAGACCTAAACCCTGCAGCTCCCTGACAAGCACATTGAAGGATTCGGGTATACCTGGCTCAGGAAGGTTCTGACCTTTAACAATTGCCTCGTAGGTTTTGTTACGGCCTATGACATCATCTGACTTGACCGTAAGCATCTCGCGAAGAATATTGGCTGCGCCATAGGCTTCAAGAGCCCAGACCTCCATCTCACCAAATCTCTGACCGCCAAACTGCGCTTTACCACCGAGCGGCTGCTGGGTTATGAGTGAGTAAGGACCCGTGGAACGGGCGTGAATCTTGTCATCAACAAGGTGACTCAGCTTGAGCATATAAATATAGCCTATGGTCACTTCGTCATCAAACCGCTCACCGGTACGTCCATCAAAAAGACTTACCTTGCCATGAGCCGGAAGACCAGCCCTTTCAAGTTCAGCTTGAACTTCCTGATAGGTGGCACCATTGAAAATCGGTGTCTTGAATTTGACACCAAGCTTCTTGGCTGCCCAGCCGAGCGATGTTTCATAGAGCTGGCCGATATTCATACGGCTTGGCACACCGAGCGGGTTGAGAACAATATCCACCGGAGTACCGTCTGCCATGAACGGCATATCTTCAATCGGCAGAATTTTGCCGACAACACCCTTGTTTCCGTGCCGGCCGGCCATCTTGTCGCCAACCTGAATTTTTCTTTTCTGAGCGATATAAACCTTGGCAAGCTCCTCGATTCCCGGAGAAAGCTCATCACCAACGTTGATTTTATATTTCTCGTTGTCGCGCTCATCTGCCAGATCTTTCAGCATGAAACGGAACTCTTTGACCAGACGCAACACATTGTCGTTGACTTTTTTGGATTCGGTCACTCCCTTTGAAAAGTCTATCGACTCAAGTACAGGCATAACACTGAATTGCCCAAGAACGCTATCTTCATAGAGCGTACCCTCGGAGATGATCTGTTTGCCTTTATCATTGTATACGCCGGTGGAACTCTTGCCGACAAGAAGCTGCTTGATCCATTTTGCAAACCGCTTTCTCAGGTCATACTCTTTGGCATCATATTTCTTGTCAACAACCTCAAGCTTCTCCTTAACATCCATGCCGACCTTTTTCTTGCGGCTGAAAAGCTTTGTCTTGATAACAATACCTTTCATACCTGCAGGAACGTGCATTGATGCATCCTTGACATCGCTGGATTTGTCTCCGAAAATCGCTCTGAGCAGTTTTTCTTCCGGTGTCGGATCGCTCTCGCCTTTTGGCGTTATTTTTCCAACCAGAATGTCACGCTCCTTGACTTCCGCACCAATACGTACAATTCCATTCTCATCAAGGTTTCTGAGCGCCTCATCGCTGACATTGTAAATATCCCGTGTAAACTGCTCTTCACCACGCTTTGTATCGCGGACATTAGCCTCGAATTCATGAATATGAATCGATGTAAAGACATCGTCATAAACAAGCCTTTCACTGAGAATAATAGCATCTTCAAAGTTATAGCCACGCCAGGGCATGAATGCTACCAGAACATTTTTTCCGAGCGCCAGTTCGCCATTTTCGGTTGATGAGCTGTCGGCAAGAACCGACCCTTTTTCAACTCGCTGACCAATCCGCACAAGAGGTTTCTGTGAAATACAGGTATCCTGGTTGGAACGTTTGAACTTGATCAACTTGTAGGTTTTCAGCCCTTCATCAGGATCAAGCATCGACAACCGAACATCATTGTCGGTGTTAAGATCGTACCGCACCTGGATATATTCAGCAGTAACATCTTCAAGTACTCCGGCTCCTTCGGCTACAATTACTGCACGGGAGTCCCTTGCTACCTTGGCTTCCATGCCGGTACCAACCACAGGCGCCTCGGAGGTAAGCAGCGGAACCGCCTGACGCTGCATGTTTGCACCCATAAGTGCCCGGTTTCCATCATCATGCTCAAGGAAAGGAATCAGTGCCGCTGCAGCACTGACGATCTGTACGGGAGAAACATCCATAAAATTAACATCCTCAGCAGCTACAACAGGATAGTCACCCTTTGTCCTTGCCTGAACGGTCTCAAGCGATATGTTATTGTTCTCGTCAAGCGGAACACTTACCGGTACGGTAATTTTGTTTTCCTCGTCTTCTGCTGAAAGCATCAGAACGGTATCGGTCACCAGGCCCTTGTCAACAACTCGGTAAGGAGTCTGGATAAACCCTTTATCGTTAATTTCGGCATAGACCGACAGGGATGAGATAAGTCCGATATTCGGACCTTCAGGAGTCTCAATCGGGCAAAGCCTGCCATAGTGCGTATAGTGGACGTCACGAACCTCGAAACCTGCACGTTCTCTGGTAAGACCGCCTGGTCCAAGGGCAGAAACCCTTCTCTTGTTCGTCATTTCAGCCAGAGGGTTAGTCTGGTCCATGAACTGCGAAAGTTGGCTTGTCGCAAAAAAGCTTGACACAACGCTTGATACCGTACGAGCGTTGATAAGATCTGCCGGGGCTATTTTATCAGAGTCTCTGGAATTGAGTTTTTCACGGACATTCTTGCCCATCCTGGCCAGTCCTATGACAAACTGGGCTGCAAGCTGTTCACCGACGGAACGCACGCGGCGATTTGCCAGATGATCAACATCATCAACATCAGCAAGACCATTGACCAGTTTGATGAGATAATAGATGACGGAAATGATGTCGTAATGGGTCAGCACCAGAATATCCTCACCGGTCGGTTCATCGGAAAAGGACTGTATGGTCTGGAGAATTTTCTCGTAAATTGAATCAGAAAGCTGTTTCAGCTCAGGTTTTCCGGCAAGATACGTATTCAGATCATCAAACTCAGTATTGAGCTTCTTCTTGATCCTGTAACGGCCAACCTCACCGAGATCATATTTTTTTTGATTGAAAAAGGTTCTCTCAAGAAAACTTCTTGCAGCATCAATATCGGGAGCCTCATTGGCTCTCAGTTCCTCATAGACAATTTCAAGCGCCTCTTCCTCGGTCGCAGAGCTGTCATTGAGAATGGTATTGATAATAATGGATTTATCCGGTCCCTTGTCACCACCCACAAAGGTCTTCATGACCTTGACGCTTTTATAGCCGGCGGCAAGAATCTGTTCAAAAATATCCTCCGTGATCGCTGTCCTTGCACTGACCACCTCACCGGTCTGCATGTCAACAATATCGGAAGCAAGATACTGCCCAACCAGTTGTTCCCTTTTGCTGGATTTCAGCGGTACCTCTTCGACAAGATCAAACAGTCCAAGAATATCTTCATCTCTTGCAAAACCTATGGCACGCAGCAGAGCACTGACCAGAAAGTTTTTTTTCTGGTCGATATAGACAAAAATCTGGTTATTGATATCGGTCTGAAACTCAATCCATGAGCCTCTGGTCGGAACTATTTTAGCCGAATACATTTTTTTGCCATTCGGGTGAACGGCTTCACTGAAAACTACACCGGGCGAGCGGTGAAGCTGGGCCACCACAACACGTTCCGCACCGTTAACAATAAAGGTGCCGCGATTGGTCATGTAGGGAATTCTGCCAAGGTAAACCTCCTGCTGTATGGTCTCCTTCCAGTCCGTCTCATCCGCCTCATCCTTGTAAGAGAGCTTGAGCTTTACTTTCAGGGATACATCATAGGTCAGGCCCCTCTCAATACAATCCTCGATCGTATACTTTGGTTTATCAAAGCTGTATGAAATATACTCGAGCAGATAGAGTCCACGCGTATCGGTAATAGGAAATGCTCCGCGAAGAACCCTCTCAAGCCCCTGGTCCTTTCTCTTTGCAAGAGGTACGCTGTCCTGTATAAAATTATGGAATGAATCTAATTGAACTTTTAATAGGTCGGGGGGTTCAATAATACTTTGGATTTTTGAAAAGTCAATACAGGGTGTTGTTGTTGCATCGGCCACTTTCACATGCACCTCACTTTTATCAATTGCATGAATTACTTTCAGATTAAGTCATCACAAATATCCACAGAAACTTTGCCGGACTTAAAATAACATCAGGCTTAACCTTAATCGTATCGTCACAGGAACTACCATAAAAACTGATCTTATACAAACAGACAAAGCTCCGTTTCATATCGAAACGGAGCTTGCTGTAGTAATGACTTCTTTTCAAAGATCACTTCACCTCTACTGATGCGCCTGCGTCTTTCAGTTCTTTGGCAATCTTTTCTGCTTCGTCCTTGGAAATTGCTTCTTTCACTGTCTTCGGAGCACCATCGACAAGATCCTTTGCCTCTTTCAGACCAAGACCTGTGATAGCACGAACAGCCTTGATCACATTGATCTTGCTTTCGCCTGCAGCAGTAAGCACAACGTCAAACTCGGTCTGTTCTTCAAGTACCGGGGCATCACCAGCGGCAACCGCAGCAACACCGGCAACAGCAACAGGAGCAGCGCTGACACCAAACTTCTCTTCCAGCGCCTTCACTAACTCGGACGCCTCTGTAAGAGTCAACTTACCAATTT
>JAAXWX010000045.1:0-3760 GCA_013334755.1 Chlorobiaceae bacterium
AATTTTTTTTATCGTCATTTCTCTGAATCGATCGGCAAATACACTTGAGTGGAGTCGACAAATCATCTTCAGCTGTCGAATGCCACTCAGTTCGAGTTAATTCTCGTAGGTGTTCTCCCCTCTACTACCAAACTCTGGACCTGCATACGTCATGATCTGCCCAATTTTCAGATAACGTTTGTTGCAGAAAGGCAAGACAACCCTATGCGGTAAAGCTTTTGCTGTTCTCTTCTGTTTTGTAGTCACTCAACATACCAAAAGCGACACCGCAACAGGTATCGTCTACCAAAAACAGATATATACTTCCAATACCATTAAACGAACCAGCAAACCAGGTCAGTTGATTGAGCTGTTTACCTGGTTTGCTGCTCTCGATATGACGTTCCTGATGCCATCTTTTATAATCATTGAACTGCGTTCGGGATACTCCTGCATTTCAGCACGCAGCTGATATACTCCCGAGAGATTCAGCTAACAGCAGTAAGGAGAGCTTTTGCCTGCTCTTTTCGATTTCCGCCTCATCGCGCCAAAAATTCAACCCTTGATCATAGTTTAATATGCCAGTTATCATACTCTCGATTAGCAGCTACCGACTCACGAAACATTATTATTATAATTTATTACTTCATAAGTATCAATAAGAAAAAAGCACAAATAGAGATTTTATTATAGCTAAGTGTATATTTATCATATACATACCTAAACATAAGGAATGAAGTTTGCCAAACGCATAATTATAATTTTTATAATATTTAATAATAAAAATAATATATTTTTTAAATTTTTAAAAGGGCATGTTCTAAACATATTGACCAATCGAATTGAAAGGCTTAGGGTTGCAACCTTATGTGATTCTTATAATACGATGATATGATTATGGCCTTTAATTGGTTGAAAAATCACAAAAAGCAACCGCCGACCAACTCCCGTTCACCGATTAAGATATCCTCATCTTCAGTAAACGAGGCTCCGAAATCAGTAAACAGCAAAGCAAGAGAGGTTGAAAATCACCAATCGGTAACGTTGAAACAGGCGAATGGAAGTGAAGTTCCTGGCAAGGAATTTGGGCAATCAGGCAAGGGCCATCTCTGTGGTTTTGCAACCGGACCATTACATGAAATCAATCAATCAAACAATAATACATTGGCAACAGAAGTGTCAAATACCCTACTTGCAAGGCTTCAAAATGATGAACTATTTCGTGTCAGGGTTCTGACTGCCAATAGTATAGAAGAGCAGATGGAGATTCTTGAAACCAACAATATCAAGTGTTCAGGTGATGAGCTCCAAAAAACACTTGATTCATACATCAAGGAAAAAGCTATCGATTGCTTTGCCAATCGATCATTATGGGGAAACAAAATTTCCTGAAGAAGAACTGAATCATGTTTCGAGATCATCCCATACAGAGTGATTCCAAATGATGACTATCGACTTAATTATTTCTGTACATGGGTCAACAATTAATCTCTAACCTCAAAATCATGAATAAAACTCAGGGAGCTTTTGTACAAGGAGCAGAAGCCTATGGCCGCCTTGTTGAAGTCTTTATTGACGGCCACTGGTGGGTGGTCGGTGATTATCTCGAAAATGTCGGCAAGTGCACCAAAAGGCTCGGTGCAAACGCCTATCCTTATCTTTATGGCGGAAGCTCTATGAACAGCAGTTATCGTGGAAGTTCCCCGGAGAAATCAGGTTATGCAAAACCAACAAAGGAAATTCAAAAAAGATTCGGCTCCTGAATGTTCACCTTCACGATTTTTTTCAAAACCAATTATTACTGACGAAAAGCAGGCACGCATGCTGAAAGACGACATTGAAATTCAAGGAGTAACGCCTCAACGCAACTTCGATATTGTGAAATCACCAAAAAAAATTATCGAAAAACAGAAAAACAGAAAGAAATGGCTTCTCGTACAGCCGATAAGTAACACCAGCATGATGGTGGATTCAGGAACGGTCAGCATGCCTTTAAACCTGATTATGGTGGCCACTCTGGTCGGAACGCTGTTTGATGTAACCTTTATTGATGAACGGCTCGGCGATAAAGTGCCTGAAGATTTTTCCGGGTTTGATGTTATCGCCATCACCTCGCGGACGCTCAATGCATCCCAGGCCTATCGGATCGGTGATTCAGCCCTGCGTCAGGGTAAGACAGTAATTCTTGGAGGCGTCCATCCCACAATGCTGCATGACGAGGCAGCCTTGCATTGTACCAGTGTGGTTTATGGTGAAATAGAATCGATCTGGACAGAACTTGCTGCTGATGTGCTGGAAGGAACAATGCAACCCATTTACCGCGCAAAAGAGCTCAAGCCGATGGGAAGCATGATTCATCCGGATTTCAGCTATGCCCTTTCGTCAAAAAATGCCAAAAAATACAGCTCTCGAATTCCTGTCCTTGCAACAAAAGGATGTCCGGTAGGGTGCAACTTCTGTACAACTCCTACCATTTACGGAAAAAACTACCGTTACCGCGAGCTTGATCTTGTGCTTGATGAGATGCGTTACCACCAGCAGCGTGTCGGCAAAAAGAGAGTGCATTTCTCATTCATGGATGACAACATCAGTTTCAGGCCTCAATACTTTTTTACGTTGCTTGAAGAGATGGCCAAACTCGGCGTGCACTGGAACGCCAATATCTCCATGAACTTTCTTGACAAGCCGGAAGTGGCTGAACTGGCCGGACGTTCAGGTTGCGATCTGCTGAGCATCGGATTTGAATCGCTCAACCCGGAAACTCTGAAAAGTGTTCATAAAGGATCAAACAGGCTCGGGAGTTATGAAAAAGTGGTAAACAATCTCCATAAAAATGGTATTGCCATCCAGGGATATTTCATGTTCGGTTTCGACAACGATACCGAAGAGAGCTTCCAGCTTACCTATGATTTCATCATGAAAAACAGGATTGAGTTTCCGGTTTTTTCACTGGTCACTCCTTTCCCGGGAACGCCCTATTTCGATGAGATGAAGCCCCGCATCCGCCATTTCGACTGGGATAAATACGACACCTACCACTATATGTTTGAACCCAGTAAAATGACGGGCGAAAAACTGCTTGAAAATTTTGTCAGGCTTCAACAGGAGGTCTATAAAGGGAGGGCCATCATGCAGCGCATGAAAGGCAAGCCGCTGAACTGGGTCTGGCTTGCCAACTACGCGATGAACCGCTTCACCAAAACACTCAAACCTGAAGCATTTCTCTGAAACAGGTCACATAAATCTTTCGTACTTCAAAAAAGCCTTATTTAACATACATCAAGATTTCCCGTCATGCATGCTTCATCATTAGATTACACGTCGATTTACGCTCCTGTTGTGTTTTTTCTTTTTGGTATCATTTCCGTCATAATGTTAAACAAATTTATTGGAACCGGCTCAATCCAGAACAAGTCAGAGTGAACAAATGGGTTGTAAAAACGATGTTTCTTTTTACAGTAACAGATAGAAGTACAGCATCTATAATACTAAAGCATGACAACGATTTGTTGAACAAGAAACCGCTACTTTCAGTGGCTGACATCGGCCATTCCTGATAATTATTACTCACCATGTCAGAAACAACACGCTACGATTTTATCGATAAAATCAAAGGTCACCTGGAGCTTCTTGACCCGGTCACCTGGATCAGTGTCTTTCCCTGCCTGGCCGCCGGGGTCATGGCTTCAGGCGCCATGCAGCCCACGGTGCACGACTATCTGTTGCTTTTCGCCCTTTTCATTATCTACGGCCCTCTCGGCACCGGATTCAGCCAGTCCGT
>JAAXWX010000045.1:3860-13881 GCA_013334755.1 Chlorobiaceae bacterium
CACAATGCATTCCTGCGATTTCAGATTGTCAATAATTTCCTGTTTTTAATCAACCAGTTTATTGCCGCAGGGATGATCGGAATGAAGTACATGTAGTCAAAATGCATTCAAGAACCACTTGATATTACCCGGCAGGATTTGCGATTCAGTCTCGATATGCCGGGTAAACACTGCCTGTAATACGGCGTGAATCTTGCTGACTCCCCATACACCTTACAAGTTACAATACCTGAAAATCACTATAACAGGCTCCCGGGCAGCAAGCCGTATTTCCTGTTATAGTTATTATATTGATAAAATCGGCTTTGAGTTTATGAATTGTAAGCTGAATACGAGCTGTTTTCCGAACATCATCTCTTTATCATGACCAATTCCCTGCAACTGACAAATCTTATGGCCGCTGCAGGGGCATAATCCGATATTCAACATTGACGATGGCCAAAAATAATAGTATTTCAGCGAGCTACCAGGACGACAGTCTGGTAGCTGCATTGCTGCAATCCCTTCCGGATGCGGCCTACATTATAGACCGCAATGGCATTATACTCAATACCAATACCCTGTTTGCTTCACAACTCGGCAAACAGCCGAAGGAATGCATAGGCACCAATATCTATGATCTGCTCGTAAACATAGTGCAAATACCGGAACTTGCGGCTTACCATAGAGAAAAAAGTGAAGAGGTTATCCTCACGGGAAAACCAGTCGTTTTTGCTGATGAAAAAGACATCAGAAAGGTTACCATCAGTCCCGTAGTGCTTGCGGAAGGTGAAATCACCACACTGCTCATTTACATCCAGAATATCGCCGAGCAGAAACGTATAGACAGGGAATTGCATAAAGAACGTGCCCTTAAAACAGCCCTTCTCGATACGATCCCATGTTCCGCTGTTATTCTGGACGCTGATCTGCAGATGGTTGTTTCGAACCAGTATGCCCGAGATATGCTTTTCGGTAAAAATGATAATAAAGCGCAAAGCGCTGACCCGCTCAGGTTCTTCTGCCCTGATGACATGGTTCTTCTCCGAAAAAAATTTCAAACTACCCTGAATACCGGGACTGATGACTATAGCGAAATAAGAGTTCACCCTCATGGATGCCCTCAACCCATATGGATGATGACCCATACAAGACGGGTTGAAATCGATGGCAAATCCTGCGCAGTCTCCATCGGTATAGATATCACCGAACGGAAACTGGCGGAGGAGCGGCTTCTGAAAAGCAAAGAATGGCTTAACGAGGCTCTTTCTGCGGCTCATGCCGGTGTCTGGGAATGGAACCCGGGTACCAACAAGGTTGGATGGTCGGATGAGGTTTGGGAATTATATGGAATGGAAAGGA
The DNA here is from genome assembly GCA_013334755.1 of Chlorobiaceae bacterium. Classification (GTDB taxonomy): domain Bacteria; phylum Bacteroidota; class Chlorobiia; order Chlorobiales; family Chlorobiaceae; genus Chlorobium. The sequence goes on from JAAXWX010000045.1 coordinate 5,202, forward strand.
CGGATGAAAAACCGACAATTCTTTTTTGGGAAAAAGTCGTTCATCCTGACGATCGTGAGATGATTGTACAGGCTGTCACAGAAGCCAATAGCAATAATACCATTCTGAATATTGAATATCGCGTCTGTCACCCGGACGGCTCCCTGCACTGGCTCATGTTACGTGGAAAACCCTTATATGACAAAGATGGCCAGGTAACCCGTTATATCGGCACCGTTTTTGACATTACTGAGCGGAAACTAAGAGAAATAGAGCTGAAAGAAAGCAAGATAATGTATGGTTATGCATTGGATGCCGCCAGTTCCGGCATCTGGGAATGGAATGTGAAAACCGATAAACTGATCTGGTCTGAACAGATATGGGGTTTATACGGATTGAAAGTGAACAGCATAGCGTTGAACAACAAGCTGTGTGTAGATACCGTTCACCCCGATGACCGGATGATGGCATCCCGGACAATTCACGAAGCTGTCAGCAAAGAAACCTCGGCTTCTGTTGAATATCGCGTCTGTCACCCTGACGGTTCCGTTCACTGGCTTATCTCCCGGGGCAAGCCCATGCGCGATATCGACGGGAAGGTGACACGTTATATCGGAGCGATCATTGATATTACCGATCGTAAACAGATAGAGACAGAACTCATCGAGAGCCGGAACAGGCTCAGCCAGGCATTGGAAGCTGCAAGTGCCGGCGTCTGGGAATGGAATCTGAAGACCAATGATAATACCTGGTCTGACGAGATATGGAAATTGTTTGGTCTTGAAAAGTCTTATAAAAAACCATCGTTCGATCTCTGGATCAACACCCTTCATCCGGATGACCGGGAATCAGCCATCACCAACGTGACCAAGGCTGCAAAAACTGGTGCGGAGCTGAACGTAGAATATCGAGTCTGCCACCCGGACGGTACAACTCATTGGCTCATGTCACGCGGAAAACCCCAGCTGAACAGCAAGGGTAAACCAGTTCGTTACATTGGAACAATGATTGATATCACCAAGCGGAAACAAATTGAGCAGGAGCTCACCGAGAACAAAAAGAGGTTTGATTTTGCTCTGGAAGCTACAAACACCGGCGTTTGGGAATGGAACGTAAACGCTGATAAGGTTACCTGGTCAAGTAATGTATGGAAATTATACGGACTGGAACAAAACAGCCTGCCGCTCAGTCACAAGCTTTGTGAAAGCAACATTCATCCTGACGACCGTGATCTGATATTCGAGGAAGTCATGGCGGCGGCAAGCAAAGAGATCGAGATCAATATCGAATACCGCGTCTGCCACAGGGACGGCTCCACCCACTGGCTCTTGTGCCGGGGTTTACCATCATACCATGCTGACGGCAGATTGGAGTGTTACATTGGAACCGTTTCCGATATTACGAGCCGCAAAGAACTGCTTGACGATCTCTCTGCCGGTAAAATAAGACTTAAACAGGCATTGGAGGCGGCACGAGCCGGCGTCTGGGAATGGAACCTGCAGAACAACGAGAACTTCTGGTCGGATGAAACATGGCAGTTATACGGTCTTGAAAAGACAGAAATTAAGCCCTCCTTTGAACTCTGGACAAACACCATTCATCCTGATGACCGGAATATAGCAATCCGCACCGTCTCTTCGGCAGCCGACAATGAAGCGGAACTGAATGTTGAATACCGCATCTCCTATTATAACGGTTCTTATCGCTGGCTTATGTCCCGCGGCAAACCCTTATACGACAAGCATGGCCGGGTTGATCGATATATCGGAACCATTATCGATATAACCGAAAGAAAAGTCATTGAGGAGAGGCTTAGAATGAGCAGGGAACGGCTGGATTTCGTTCTTGAAAACAGTAATATAGGCGTATGGGATCTGAATCTGCAGGATGGCACCACAGAGCGCTCGCTTGAACATGCACATATTTTCGGTTACGACACAAATCCGCCCGTTTGGTCGCTCGAAAAGTTTTTCGATCACGTTATTCCCGCTGATCGTCCTCGAATACAGGCAATAATCAGGAACTCAATAGAAAAAAAGGAAAACTACTCTTTCGAGTGCCGGATTCACTCTGCCAATGATGAGTCGCGCTGGATTTGGGTTGCCGGAGCCTTCAAGGAAGGCAAAAACGGCACATCAAACCATGTTTTAGGCATCGTACAGGATATCTCCGGTCGTAAAAAGTCAGAACAACTGATTATCGAAGGCAAATCGCAACTGGATGCGGCTTTGGCCAGCATGAGTGACGCTGTTTTCATCTCTGATGTTGAGGGAAATTTCATCGAATTCAACGATGCCTTTGTAACGTTTCACAAATTCAAAAACCGAGCGGAATGCTTAAAAACCCTTGGTGATTACCCTGCAATTCTTGAAGTATTCATGACTGCCGGTGAGCCTCTGCCGTTGGAACAGTGGGCAGTTCCGAGAGCTCTCAGAGGCGAGAAGGCCAATAATCTTGAGTATGGACTAAGACGCAAAGACACTGGCGAAACATGGGTAGGCAGTTATAACTTCGCCCCCATCCGCGACAAAGAAAGCAGAATAATCGGATCCGTAGTAACGGCACGTGACATCACAGAATTGAAAAAGACAGAGACTGAAATCCGGGAAAGTGAAATCAAATTCAGAAATATATTTGACTATTCACCAGTTGCCATCGGAATCGGAGATATTTCTGCAGGTATGCTGCACGATGTAAACAAAGCATGGCTGGAGCTTTTCGGTTTTACCAGAGAAGAGGTTGTCGGGCAAAATCTCAGAGATATCGGCCTTTTTGCGCAAATCGAAGATCATGAAAAGATTATAAAAGAGCTTAATGAACATCGAAAAATTGTCAACAGTCCATTTCGTTTCAAGAAAAAAAACGGTGAAACAACAACCATTCTGTTTTCTTCCGAGTTTATTATGCTGCATGAAAAACCTGCTCTGCTGGTGATGATGACGGATATCACTTTGCAGGAGATGCAGCAATTAAGCATAGAAAGATTGGAAAAAACCGTCGCAGATCGCACTCAGCAGCTCAAAAATGAGTTGAAGCGCCTGAACAGCTTTTTAAACATGATTTCTCATGAATACCGGACTCCGCTGGCAATTATCCGCGGCAACCTTGACCTGATCGAACTGAAAAATAAACACTGTAACTGTACCAATCCGGTCGAAATGAACAAAATACGCCGCGCAATCAACCGGCTTGTTGAGGTTATGGAAGACTCTATTCATGAAAGCCGCGTTTTTGAAACCCGGACGGAATTCTCACTGAAGCCTTTCAGGATTACTCCAGTTATTGCTTCACAGGTGGAATCTTTACGTGCCTTGTGGCCTGAACGTACTATCCTGTATGCAGACAGCCTTGATGAGAGTGAAATCTTCGGTGATCCTTCACAGCTCAAGCTGGCTATTTTCAATCTTCTCGATAATGCACGCAAATATTCCCCTTCGGACTCGCCTATCAAAATAGAGTGCCGCCCGGAAGGGGATGAAGCGGTCATAAGCATCCGCAACCGGTGTAGCCCGATTTCACAGGAAGAGACTGAACTGTTTTTTGAAAAGTATCAGCGTGGTAGCAACTCCATGAATACCGGTGGTGCAGGTCTGGGGTTGTGGCTTGTAAAAAATATCATCGATCAGCACAATGGTAAGGTTTTCCTTCAAAGTATTGAATCAGGAGTCGAGGCAACAGTACGCCTGCCTTTCATTCATCATACCGGTTGAATGTACTTATGCAATCCAAAATCGACCATCTGCCTGAATTCGGATGTAATTTCAGTATATTGTTATAAATTTTTTTGATAAAACCATTTAGGTTCCCCATGGCCGATAGCAGACGAGTAATAGTTGTTGAAGATGATAGTGATTTCCGTGAAAGCATAGTTGAATACCTTGTACTTTCCGGACTTGATGTTACCGGCGTTGAGTCGGCGCTGGAGTTTTATAAGTGTATCTCCACTCAAAGCTATGATGTGGTAATTCTCGATATCGGTCTGCCTGACCAGAATGGTATCGTGCTGGCCGAATATGTTCGAAACAATACCAATATGCGCATTATCATGCTCACTGCGCAGTCATCACTGGAAAGCAAAATAAACGCCTATAAGGCAGGTGCGGACATTTATCTGGTGAAACCGGTAGACTTTTCCGAATTATCGGCATCGATTTACAGTATTTTGAGTCGTCTGACATCAAACCAATCCATACCGAATGCACTGCAGAGAGCAGAACCGGTCCCGAACGAGAAACGCTTGCAATGGACGCTTGTACGCAGTAACTGGACACTTTGTTCACCAACCAAAGAAGAGATAAAACTTACCTCGAAGGAATTCGATTTGATTGAAAGACTGGCACTATCCGCAAATTCTGTGGTTATCCGTCAGGATCTTTTGACAGCCCTTGCTTATGAGAACAATGAATACGGCAATCGTTCCCTTGATGCTCTTGTTCATCGTCTTCGTCTTAAAAAAAATGGCCTCAAATTCAGCCTGCCGATTAAAACCGTTCATGGTTCAGGGTACTGCTTTTCGGCTTTAATCAACGTCGAATAAACCTCCTTCATTTTCCCCATAAAGTGTTTTTTAAGATCCTGTCTGTGGATGAAGAATCTTCCGGGAACTCAGTAAAATTAAAAAACTTCACGATTCAATTTCCATACTCTCTTGAAACATCATTGAATCGGTCTTTTTTTAAGTCTGATTAAAACACTCGTCATCTAACCTTTTTTGTTCAAAGCAAACTACCCCGCAGCATTTATCACAAAAATTATATTTATTATTTAATTTTTGTGATAAAAAAACAATAAATTCGATAATTTCCTTTGAAGTTCTTTGCCGTAAAGCGTCCGTTCGACAAAAAAACAGCATCCTTGAGGTGAGTAAAATATCAGGCGTCTTTACGCGCTGGGGAGTAGCATATGGAAGATCAGAAAAGGTATTTGTTGATGGAACATGGTGGACAGTTGGTGATTATCTGGAAAATGTCGGAAAAGGCTATGCATAACCGACCTGGGAAATTGAGTCCCGATTCAAGGAATGATATTGAAAATCGGTGATATGCCTCAGAATCCTGTAGAAGCTTTCATCGAACGTATCATACCTGATATGGCTCTACTCGATGAAGCAATAGAAAATAAAAATATCAGTGACCGTTCGGAGATCATCTTCACTGAAATATTTTATCGTGTACTTGACGAATTACGTCAACTGCAGCGGGATTTGATTGAAGAAAAGATAGAGAGAAACACTGAAGATAATTTATGTATCGACAACGCATCATCAGTGTTCAAAGGCTCTTCTCCAAAAAGAGTCGGATATGCCTTTCCGACAAAGGAAATTGAACAACGGTTCAATGATTCGAATTGCTGAAGAAAATTCTACAGAAATTACTGCTTTAAGCTGAAGCTTGAATATCATCCTCAAAAATGATTCCAGTAAAACAATTTCGCGCTGTCAATCAAACCTTCATTTGCTGTCAGAATGGCATTTGTGAATTTTTCAGGGTGGCTGCAGGAGTTTGCAAGGGGTGGGATTTCCGTTTTAGATATTCGCCCGTCCTGTTTATCTTCTCCCTTTCACTATCTTCCCGATAAACAGCTATACCCGTCAACAAAAAAAATGTCAAGGGTATAACTGCTCTCTGAAATAACCGTTCACGAAGTAACTGTACCTATGACCATGAAGGGGGAAGCACAGGCAATAGTCTTGCAGAAGGCCAACAAACTTAAACTTCAGAGCGCTGAATATAATGCCGGTGAACCCGGCGATGTACTTGTAAAAACTATTACAAGCAGCATAACTCCTGGATATGACCGGCTTCTTCTGACCAACAAAGCGGTATCAAGCAGGGTCTTCAAATATCCCATCATGCCCGGCAGTGAGGCTATCGGCCAGATTATTGAGACAAACCCGGGTGCCACCGATCTGTATCCTGGTGATTTCGTTTATGCATTCAGGGGTGATCGCTGGATTGGAATCGAATCATACGCCGGATGTCATGCGGAACTCATCCCTACCTCGCACCACAATGTCTTCGCGCTTGGCCGTCCTCCAGTACACAGGGATCTGCTCATCGGACTGCTTGCCTATGCGATCAGTGCTGTTGAAAAAGCGCCTCTTGATGCTTCATCGAGAATTCTTGTACTTGGTCTCGGCTCGGTAGGTCTCATGGTTGCGGAGTACCTGTATGCTCTCGGATACAAGCATGTCGATGCCGTTGAAACCTTCAGCATCAGAGGTCAGCTCTCACATGCTGAACATATTGCTCTTGACATTGACGATTTCACGCAGGATTTCAACAACAGCTACGACCTCATTATCGAAACAACAGGAAGGATACTTCTTGTTGAGAAAGCCGTACGTCTGATGAGGCCGCAAGCCTTTGTGCTGCTGATGGGCAATTACGAAGTTATGGCCTATGACTACCGACTGATACAGCATAAGGAACCGGTAATCATCTGTTCCAGCATTTCCAGCATCTCACACCTGAAGGAGGCTGCCGCAGTACTTGAGAGCGGAAGACTTGAAACCGAAAAGTTTTTTACCAGTGTCTTTCCCGTCGCACAATACGAAATGGCCTACCGCAAGGCTCTTGACAGCAAAGATTCCATTAAAACCGTGTTGAGCTGGCTCTAACCACTGACAATCTTCTCATTATGGATGTTGCAGTCCGTTTAAACGGTGTTTCAAAAAAGTTCGGAAGCTTTTCTGCAAACAGCAATATCTCGCTTTCTGTGGAAAAGGGCTCCATTCATGCGCTTGTCGGGGAGAACGGAGCAGGAAAAAGCACGTTGACAAAAATCATCTATGGCATGCACCTGCCGACATCGGGTGACGTGATCATAGCGGGCAAAACTGTCCGGTTTACCTCTCCACGCGAAGCTATCAATGCTGGCATCGGCATGGTTCATCAGCATTTTATGCTTGTACCGGAGATGTCAGTCACTGAAAACATCGTGCTCGGTAATGAACATTGCGGACTTTTTCAACACATCCCCCTGAAAAGGAGCAAAGCCCTTATCCTGAAAGATGCCGAAGCTTACGGCTTGGCGGTTGATCCTGATGCTCTGGTAGCAAACCTCAGCATCGGCGAGCAGCAACGCGTTGAAATTCTCAAGCTCCTCTTCCGCCAAGCGGCCATCATGATTTTTGATGAGCCCACAGCAGTGCTGACTCCATCAGAAACAGAGCGGCTTTTTGCTACGCTTCGCTCACTTCGCGACAGGGGAAAAACCATTATCCTCATTACCCATAAACTTGACGAGGTCCTTGCCGTTGCCGACATGGTTAGCGTGATGAGAAAAGGTGAAATAGTGGGCACCATGCCAACCACTTCAGCAACAAAGCCGGAACTTGCCAGAATGATGGTGGGACGAACCGTCCTGTTACGGGTAACCAACCCGCTGCCTTCTCCCGGCGAGACCATCCTCAGCATCAACCATCTCACCTTTCGCACTCCGAAAGGCGAGGAAAAAGTTCATGACCTCAACCTGAACATCAGATCGGGAGAAATCTATGGCATTGCCGGTGTCGAGGGTAACGGACAGAGTGAACTGCTGCAGACGCTCTGGGGCCTTGCACCTGAAGGAACGATCATTTCCGGTGAAGCCTTGCTCAAGGGAAGAACACTCATCGGAAAAAAGCCTGCCGACATCGCCGGGATGGGCGTCTCGCATATTCCTGAAAACCGACTGCGTCATGCTGTTATTGCCGACTATACGGTGTCTGAAAACCTTCTTTTCGGTCGACACCGGGAACGCTCTTTTCATCAGGGAATAGGCTTTAATACCCATACACTCGACCGTTATGCCGGAGCGGTGATCTCCGAGTATGGCATCAAATGCAGCTCACCGGCTCACCAACGGCTCGCCGCCCTTTCTGGAGGCAACCAGCAGAAAGTTGTAGTTGCCCGGGAACTCAGCCGGCCCGCCATCTCCCTTCTTATCCTTGCCCAGCCTACCCGCGGAGTTGATATCGGTGCAATCGAAATAATTCACAAAAAGATTTTAGAAGCACGTACAAGCGGGGTGGCTATTCTTCTTCTCTCCTCTGAACTTGAGGAGATCATTGCACTTTCAACGCGAATCGGCTGTCTTTACAAGGGGTCGATCCGGCATGAATTCAGTCAGGAAGAAGTTGCGTTCAAAAGAAATTCGGAACCCGGGTTCCAGAAAGAGATTGGTCTTCATATCACCTGAACAGACCCCATCCCATGAGTCGAAAGAACGCCAGACTTCTTATACCCATAATCTCTATACTCACCGCATTCGCTGTCAGCAGTCTGATCATGTTCATGGCTGGAAGAGATCCGGTCATGATTTTCCAGAAAATGTTCAGGGCAACGTTTGGCTCGCCGTATGGAAACGGACAGGTGGTGTTCAGAATGACAACACTTGTGCTTGTCGGACTTGCCGTTGCCATTCCTTTCCAGGTCAGGCTTTTCAATATCGGCGCAGAAGGCCAGCTTCAGATGGGCGCCTTTGCTGCAGCTATGACAGGAGCTATGCTTCCGGCCTCACTGCCCCCGCTGGCCGCCATACCAATTTGCATCATCTCGGCAATGGCTGCCGGAGCCTGCTGGGCACTTCTGGCTGGAGTGCTTAAAGTGCGTTTCGGAGTCAATGAGGTGATTACAACCATCATGCTGAATTTCATTGCCCAGGGCATTACCGGTTATCTGCTGACCTGGCACTTTGCAATACCCTCTACAGTCCATAC
>JAAXWX010000006.1 GCA_013334755.1 Chlorobiaceae bacterium
TCCATTGACGATTGTGCCCACTTTCATAACATCAACTACATGCGGAGCATAAAAGTAAACGATATGAATCTGGCCAACTGGGCGCCAAACTTTTCAGAATACTGCAAACTCTGCGAACAGCTTCACTCCTATCTGAAAGCCGATTCCGGCAAAATGAAATAAAAGCTACAGCTTCATCATCGGTAATGGATTGAACGGATGAGTTTTGAGCCGTTCGAGACTGAGCGCAGCAAGCATTTTATGGAATCCTGCGTTTGGAAAAGCATCCAGTACATCTGAAACAAAATCATCCGGCAGGCGGAACCGGATCAGTCCGCCCGACAGGTCAATCAAGTCTGCCTTTCTGAACGGCTCAACCAGCCATGAAGGATTTTCCTGATAACGGGTAATCTTGTGATGTTCACCGATCATAGCCTCTATTTCATTGCTCCATGACGCCTTATTGCTCTTTTCAAGATAACGGCGTGCAAGCAGTTGAGAAGGGAGCAGATAGTCGAAGGTCTGTTCGCTCCATATCCCGAGATCGTGGAACACGGCAGCAATAGCGATTTTACCTTCTGCCTCTGTGCTCTCGTCAACAAGAGCACAGCAAAAATTAAAAACACGCATGCAGTGATTACGGTAGGCATCATAATCAGCCCCTAACAATTGCTGATAACCTGCCAGGACATCATCAAGCAGAATAGAGTGAGAAACGTCAAGCGAACGGTATTTTTTATTCATCTGCGCTTTTACCCGGACGTGCCATCTCTTTTTCCAGATCGACCTCCTTAATAGTATACCCTGCCGGCACTTCGAATTTTATGGATGGAACCGAGACATTTTCATCGATCCTTGCGGCCTTGATCGTCATGCCGGCCATCTGGGTTTTGAGAGAAATCTTTTTATAGAGTACCCCGTATACCCTCTCCTCTTTTCTCTCTTTGTTAAACGAGACGGAATATTTCGTACCGGTAACTCCGGCAACTTCTTCTGAACCCTCTTCGCGATAATCGAAATCCCTTTTCATCTGTTCGAGATCAAACTCCTTGACCATCTTCATGGCCATCTGCCTGGCCTTTCTCATGTCTGTTTTTGTTGCCACCTTGCTGGTCTCATCCTTGCCATTGACAATTTTTTCAACCTCATAGGAGATGAGATAATCGCCATCGGTGATATCCACCTTTTTTTCATGCGTTTTCATACCCATGATATTCGAATCCGTCACGGTTTCTCTTGCCTCCTTGCGGCCGTAATCATCGAAATAAAGGGTTGAAACGCTTTTTATTCCCATTATTTCCATAGGCTCATAGGTAACAACGCCTGATTGCAGCTCGTAACGTTTGGGCGTTGCAATGGATGAAGATTCAGTAGAACCTCCCGATGTTACAGAATCTGTTTTTTTGGCGCAGCCGGAGACGAGAGTCAGTGTTGACAAGAGTAAAACACCGGCGGTTCGTTTCAAGGTTGATTTCATTGATGTATATGGTCTTGTGTTAAAAAAGACTCATTCGGGACAATGTACACGTATCACGAGGTATTATCAAATGGAGACACAGCCTGGAGCGTACGCTGAACCCGACTGGTATTGGATCGCTTACCGATATGGCCGGAATGGTCTGCTGGCGAAAACCCTGACCTCTGAGACGGCATAGAGCCTGTCGCCACCATGTGCAGATACTCTGAGATATCTGGCTCTCGACGGAATGAACCGTAACCCCGGAAGGTAGTGCCGGCTGCCTCTCTCGGTACTGACCGTTTCCATACCCCAGCCAATTTCACCAATTTGACTGTTCAGAAACAGCATTCTTGAGAAATACCGGCCGTCACGTGATGCTTCAATAATATAATTGTCGTTATTGTCTGCCTGCATGGCAATCCCGTCAACATTGTATACACCACCAAGGTCAATCTCGAATGAGACACGCGGATCAGACCAGTACACGCACTCTGGACCATCAAATGCGGAGCCCTGTTCAGGCATGTAGCCGTCAATAAGTAATTGAGCATCATTGCTGTATTCACCATCTCCAAAGACTTCTACAGGGTTGATCGGCGCAGCCTGAAGCTGAGAAGAGGCCATGATGGCAAAACAGAAGAGTGAAATCCTGAACATAAATTTGCCGAATGCAATACGTCGCATGAGAACCCTCCCTTGAATTGATTGTTACTGTAAAAAACCGCAGTACCTTTGAGTAAGCTGCCAGCCGGTTCGATCAAACTTCAGATAAGGTAATTTAATGGTCTCCAACAAGTTTTTTGCCAAAAAAACGGGCTTTTTTTCTGACACGGGCGCTCAGCTCCTGGTGCTGCTGCCGGGCAGCAAGACCGACAAAAAGTATACCGATTGTCCTGGCTCCGAGCATACCTGCCGCAGATTTAAGCGCTCTGGTGACATCTCCGGTAAACTTCGCAAGAAATGCAGGGGCCGCAGATGAAGCTACAAGAACAGCCCGTTTTGTTTTCTTCGGACTACGGTTTTTCGGAGCAGGTGCTCCCCAGGGCCAGTATGCCGTACTGACGAGACGTTCAAGAAACACTTTCATGACCGCCGTAACCGTCCCGGCATTCATCGGTGAACCAAGTATCAGGGCATCAGCCCAATCCAGCTCCTTAAAAACACTTTCCATATCATCATCAAGCACACACGCTCCATGCCGTAAACCCTCCCGCTGCGTGCAGCTTCTGCAATTGATGCAGAAGAGAAGATGCTTGTCGATTAAATACAGTTTCCTCGTCTGAGCACCCGCTTCCTTTGCAGAGGCAAGCATCTCATCAACAACCATATCTATGGTTCCCCCTTTCCGGTAACTGCCGACGATAGCAAGGATATGTACCGGAGAGGTCATATGTATTCCTTTTTCTGTTTTTTTCACTCTCTTTCCGTCGATACAAATAAAATACTGTTCAGCAACATCCTTCGGTTACACTCTCTTCTCCTTAACCGATATTCTGCAAATATATCTTAACCTTACTAAAAATTGACAGGTGTTTTCACAGGCTTCACAAAAGGGATTTATCCAAAGAAAAGAGAGAAAATGGAAAAACAGAGCTTCTCCTGGATTTATTGCTTGGATTGAAGGAATACTTTGTACTTTGGGTTATAAACTAATTATGCCACAACAGGCTATTACTACCGAATTCGTTTTCACCAACATTTGTTTTATCAACCACTAATAATAAAAAAACCATGTCAAACGAATCAATCAATGATTTCTCGGTTGCCCTTAACAATCTTTTGAAAACTGTCGGCACACTTGCACAGCAGCAAATTGAACTCTTGAACATCGGAATCAAGGCAGCAGGGCAGGTTATTGAACCTCTTGTCAAAACATCCTCTGATCTTTTGGGCAACGTTCTCAATACGGTCGGCCAGGTTGTCCAGAACATCACAAGCGCTCTGGCACCTAAAAAGTAAAAACTGTTTTTTTACTGAAAAAAGCACCTTATGCATCAGGCATCAGGTGCTTTTTTTGTTTACGAGCCTGACAATCAGTTACAGTGCTTTGAAGCTCTCCTGCAGGTTGGAAAGATAATGCTCTACCATGCCGGTAAATTCCAAGACCACCAGCGGAGAAATGATGAATTCCAGAAAGGAGGGAAAGTCAACCGTCAAATCGCCTTTTGAAGTGAAGGAAACCTTTGTACCACTCTCTTTCGGTGTAATCGTCCACTCGCCTTGCACAATGGCGTTGCCAACTCCCGAAACCGGCATCCAGTCAACTTTCAGGGTAGCGGGATCAGAGGTATAGCGGCAAGCGTAGACGGTCTGCTGCAGTGTGTAACTGCCAATACCGATTTTTTCCATCTCCCAGCGGAAAGCGTTGTCACCAAGATCGACAAGCTGATCTACTTTCGGAAAATGTGAGGCTGAACGAGGAACATCGGCAAGCAATCCAAAGACTTTCTCAGGAGTGCAGGGGGTCTCGAAAGCCTTTTGAATGTTAACTTTTACAGAGAATGCCATAGTTTTACAAGCCGCAGCTTTCCGCTTTATATTGAGGAACAGGTTTATTGAGTGCTTTCAATAATTTTTCATCGCGGTTGTATACATCGTCATGGAAAAAAAGCTCGTCACCTTCAGCGACGGCTGTAAGGTAAACAAGAATAACAGGAACCCGTTTTGGAAGTAATACCGTTCTTGTTTTTCCGGTTTTGATAGCTTCAAGAATCTTCGTTCTGTTCCAGTGGAGAGTATCCTGCAAAACCAGAGCGGCAAGATCTACCGGGTTTTCAACCCTGACACACCCTGAACTGAAGGTTCTTGTACTCTCTTCAAACAGCTCCTTGTTGGGGGTATCATGCAGGTAGACAATATATTTGTTCGGAAGCATGAATTTGATCCTTCCGAGTGCGCCATGATCTCCGGCACTCTGTTGCAGACGATAGGGGAAGTTCCCGGCCGAGTACTGAGACCAGTTAACCGATGCCGGATCAACGACACGTCCATTCTGGTCAATAATCTTCAGTTTTTTACGATTAAGATATGAGGCACTTTTGCGGAGTGCGGGAAGCGCATCTTTGGCAAGAATGGTCGGAGGAATAACCCAGCGGGGATTGATAATGATATACTGCATATCAGCCTTGAAAAGGGGGGTTTCACGCTCTGGTTTTCCGACAATGACCCGTGTATCCCACTGGTTATGACCATTTTCGACATACCGCAGGGTAAAGCCGGGTATGTTCACAATAATGGCTGTCGGTTCGATATTACCTAAAAACCATCGGTGCCGTTCAAGGTTTATGCGTATTTTGTCGATATAACGATCCACAGGAATATTCATGACACGGAGTGTGGCCGTGCCTGCCACTCCATCAGCCTGCATGCCGTTCCGTTTCTGAAACCGCTTGACAGCATCAACAAGCTCTCTGTTGTAGACCGTTGATGTATCTGCATTAAGGGCATCGATATCACCCGATATTTTGAGTCGTTTCCTCAACACATGAACTCGCTTCTCCCTTGCCCCCTCCTGCAATCTGGAGCCTTCCGCTATAACCGGCCAGCCGCCTTTACGCTCAATACTGCGATACTGAGCAAGCCTTTTTCGGAGCTGATCATACGTTGGATGCTGTAATCGAATGTCTTTCAAAGCGACAGCTATCTGACCCAGGGCAATGGCATGTTGAAGCCGGTATTCAAGAATGCTGCGGTTTCTCTCATTATGAAAGTTCCAGTGTGTATCAAGGGTTTCAGGATCAACCTTTCCATAACGGAGATGATCGGCAAGGGTAAGAAAGGAATCGGTCATGAGCATGTCGTAACAGGCTGTCAACTCAGGTGTTGCTGGTGGCTTGGTGTACAACTCCCTGATTTCCCGGATATGATAATCTGCCGGATCAAGTCCGTCTTCAACGCACTCCTCTACAGCATTCATCAAATCGGCAACCATCGTCCGCTTTGTCCATACAGGCTGAAAACCCCGGGCTGCATAAAAACGCTCAAGCCTGATGTTGAAAATAGTCTTTTCGCTGCCACCTGCCAGACTCTTCTGCTTAAGCAAACGGTCAAAACGAGCACGAATCTTCTCAGCAATGCCAACCTGCAGCTCTTTCTGCAGCTGATGCTGCTCCACTTGCGTGGCAGCGGGTTTAACCTGAACGGGTTTTACCGGGCTGAAGGCAAGCCAGAAAAGAAGAATACCGGTCATATGTTGCTTTATACGTTAAGAAACATGATCAGAAAAGAGCTGACGACGGGCAAGATCAGGAGTAAGTATAGTAGACTTGCTTGCGTAATCTCTGCCAGCATGGTAAATGAAGAGACAACTTCCACCTTTGATAAGATCAATGACCTGTTGAAAACTGTCGAATGAGATAGCCGGACACCCCTCACTCCTGCCGAGACGCCCATATTTTCTTATATAATCGTAAGAAACATAATCCGCACCATGGATGACAATACTTCTTGATTCAGCATTGTCGTTAATTCCCCGTTCCATGCCCTGAAGCCTGAGCGAATAACCGTTCTTGCCATCATAGGTATTGCCTGTTGTATAAAAGCCAAGACTGCTTTGACGGGAACCAGGGGCGTTTGAAAAACTCTGGGCGTAATTATCGCCGCTGCCTCTGCCATGCGCAACAAGCCCTGAATACAGCAACCTGCCACGGTTGACATCAATGACAAAAAGTCGTTCATCGACTGATGGCCTGTTAAAATCAATAACCGTGAGAATACCATCACGGCCTACCTTGCCCTGCTCTTTGAGTGAATGATATCCGGCAAGCGCCATGCTGAGCACCTGCGAACTTATCTTGTCTCTGAGTTCAGGAAATTTTGAGAATACGGAACTGTTTTTCTTGAATGGATTTAAATCAAAAGTCACCGACTGCCCTTTTACGGGAAACGCCATCATAAGCATCATGAAAAGCATGATAATCAATCGAATCATAAGCATCAGGGATATGTGTTAACCCGGCAAGACGTCGAGAATAAATAGATAAAAAAGATAAGTTATTTTTCGGTATGGTCAAATCGACAGATTTCCTGCCTCTCCCTCAGCAGCTCAGGAATGATCTATAGACGGAGGCTGAAACTGCACCGGAGCTTCAGCAATTTTCCTGTACAGCCTCACATGGAACAGATGTTGAGGCCAGTTAAGCAAAAACGTGGCAAGCGCTTCCCACATCGATACCCATGCTACAATGGTCAGCCCTTCGGCAAAAACAGAGTTGAGAAATGATGGTGTCCCTCTCAACGCAACAAGATGATTGACCCACAAGGAAATCCCGAGAATAACAATGCCGATAACAAGAAGGGTGACCGATTTTCTCAGCATTTTGTTCATAACTGCAAGTTCGAGCTCCCGCTGGTACATGAAAAATTTATGGACACTGGTACGTACCCGCAGCATAAATTCTTCGGAAGGATAACGCTCGAACATGAACCTGATCACAAAATCACCCCGGCCTATCTCACGCACACACTCGGTGAGGTAATACACAAGATCTTCATCAAGATCTTTTTTATGGTATGGAGCTGTTTTATCAAAATCCTCGTACAAATCCTCAACCCGGCGTGCTGCAACATCAATAATAACGAGTCCATCCTGAGTCTTCTCGTACCGGTCAACGATTCTTTTTTTCACTCCTTCCCACCCCCCGGGGTTACTTGCTGGCAGGCGAAGCGATAAAACGCCAGCGGGTATTAACCGTAACGATGATATCCTGTTCAGAAGGGGCTATTTCAGTCGGGGCTGGAGCCGGAGCCGCCTTCATTGCCATTGCCTCCATGACCGGTCTGCCTCCAAACACCGGTTGACTGACGCTGACCTCGATCAACTGACCGAGATGTCCCCCGGCTGCACTGGCCATTATTGCAGCATCCCTTCGGGCGTTGCTGACCGCAGCCGCAAGAGCCTGCTGACGAAGCCCTTCATAAACACTTGATGAAAACATGATGTTCTGCACCTCATCTGCCCCTGCCTGCACGGCGGCATCAATGACCCGTCCGACAGTGCCGAGGTTGCGCACCTTCACCATGATCGTATGACGTGCACTGTATCCCTTCAGCAGACTCTTCCCAAGCACCTGGTCCCACTCCCAGAGGGGAGAAACCGTATAACTTGCAGTTGGTGCATCTTCAAGAGGAATGCCTGCCGTCCGGAGAGCACTCTGCACATGGCGGTACTTCCCGGCAGTCTCGGCCGCAGCTTTATCTGCCGTTTTTGCGTCCGATTTTACCACGACCCCGAACTCCGCCATATCGGGCTTTACCGAAACCGTTCCTGCAGCCGATACAACTACCTGTCTTTCCTCTGCTCGTGCCGTGAGAGAGATCCCTGCCATTACGGCAAACAAAAAGAAACTGAAGAAAAACAGCTTTGTTTTCAGTAATACGTTTTCCATGTATCCATCATCAGTGTTAGCGGGTTATACGGCATACATCAACCAAAAAATTTTAACAAACAGGTCAAACCGTGAAGTCTTATAAAAAAATCAACATATTTCAAGCCGGTTTGCCGAAGTGTGGACGTCGACGGTTAATTCTTGTACAATTCTTTCACCTGGAACAAAATGTACCAGCCAATAATCGTTCCGATGATTCCACCGATAAGACCATTGAAAGAAAGAATAGTGCCAATCAAACTGACTATGCTTGCATAAAAAAGTAATGTCCAGGCACTTTTGGAACGTTTGAATAATCCCGGAACAGCAACAATTTCCATGACAAACGTAATCACCGAAAAGACGAGCCCGACAGTTGCAGCAAAGCCCCATCCAAATCCGTACGGGTAACCACCCATCATAGCAAATGGAGAAAGAATGGCTGTAAGACCCAAAGCAGCAAAAATAATGGGCAACACCATAACCGCAAAAATAATAACCAGATAAGGTGAAACTTTAACAATAAACTCCTTGACTTCTATCGGCAGGGTAAATGGTGCTTTATTCACCATGTATTCATCAAGTATTGCCTCAAGCTGAGACAATATTCCCTTGACATCTGACTTTACCTGAGCCTTTTGCTCAGAGCCTTTGTTTTCCTCCGGGGGGGTATTTTCTGACATAAGCTTTTGCTTTTAAAATTAAATGATGCCACCCTGCAGCAGGTAGCGGGGTATTTTTTTCATGTTAGCAAAATTTCGCTGCAAGCAGCGAAGAATTAAACCTTTAGAAAAACAAACAGGCCCTACCACTCGGTCGAGTACAGACCAATAATATCCTTATAGGCAACTGCCGCAGCACAGGCGGTAACGGGAATGCTGACCAGCAGGCCCACGCCAAGGGCAAGTCCACCAAGAAGGTTGAGAACAAAAAGGACAAAGGCAAAACCAAAAAATGCAAACCAGTTTTTGGTAATAATCATGCGGCTTGTCTCCATAGCCTGCCAGAACTCCATACGGTAATCAATAATAAAATAGGTAGTAAACATGTATGCTACTGCAAGGTAGATACCAGGAATGATCAGCAGCACAAAACCGATGCCGACTAAAAAACCGCCTGCCAGAGCTGCAAGAAAAAGGGGAAGAAAATAGTTAAAACCCTTGAAAAAATCAGCAAACTGTAACTGCTGCCCGTTCAACAATCTGAAAGCGGCAATACCATATCCGGCGTAGAATGAAGCGGCAACCGCAGAGAAAATAAATGAGCCTGAAACAGCCAGTTTCGAGCTTACGGCAGAGGCTACGAAAATAATAAGGGTAAAACCAACAAACTCACCTATATGCTCCTTGAACATCTCCCATCCCTGCTGTATATAGTTCTTCACATTGAGCGTGCATGGAGCATTGAGATGCCTGTCGAACAACTGAGGATCAACTTTGACCCCGAAATCAAAAGCAGCCATGATATCATCTCCACGTTTATAATTTATCCCTAAGCAATAATCGTCAACTGGAATAAATGGAACGATTCCATAAGCCAGGACGAGTTGATGCACAGAAGCCTGTATAACTTGCTTTGCTGAATAATTGTATTGTTAAGTTACAAAAGAGATGTACAGGCGCCAACCGAAATCAGTAGTTTCACTGAATTATGGACTGCATCAAGTGCTGAGGAGGAGGTATTGGAGCCGAGCACACGCAAAGAGCAAATAACAATTGCTTAACCGGAAACAGTGTTCACTTTTCCGGGTGCGGGAGAACAGAAATCATGAAGGGTTGTCAATATCGGCTTTTTCGGAAGAGAACTGATCTGTAAACGGGAGTTTATTTACAGACAAATCAAGGAGACGAACGGCTCCGGCAAATTTTTTCTCAAAATAGTTCTGTTTGAGCTGTTCTTCAACGACACCTCTGGAGGTTGACGAATGAACAAAGGTATCGTTTCCGATAAAGATCCCGACATGGTTGATTCGTTGTCCTTTTGACTGGAAAAAAACCAGATCTCCTGGCTGAAGCTGATCTCTTTCAACTTTTGTACCTATGGCAGACATCTCCCGTGACGTACGGGGAAGACGCATATTGAATACCTTGTTATACATGAAGCCCACAAAACCTGAACAGTCAAAACCTGCCGGAGTCTGACCGCCCCACCGATATTTTGTACCAAAATACTGGGTGACTTCATTAAAAAACGTCCTCATATGCCCGAAAGACTGATGCGGTTGGGAGGATGTCTGTAACAGCTGGACTTTTAAAGCTGGTTCTGAAGCAGGATCACAAAAAGCAGCTTTTGGCTGCAAACACTGAGAAACTATCAAGACAAAGAAGAAGGCAAGAAGACGATATGTGCGGGCAATATTTTTCAACGGCAAACTCACGCTAAAAGACGATACATGACTTGGGTTCAAACGCATAAGCCCGGTTTCTTTGGTTTTTAACGAAGATTTTATTGATCACAAAAACAGAAGACTTTATTTTATTTAAAATTATGACGACCTCCAAATAAGTTACGCTATGAATTCGTCAGAATATCCGCTTCTGCAACAAAAAAAACGGAAGTTCTGCAACTTATGACAGATCCAATGTTCTGCCTTTGTTCTTGAGATGTATTGAAGACGTTAACGCTTACAACAGTTCCTTTTTTGGATGTTTCAGCGCATCAAAGAGATGGGTGAACAGACTGGTGATAAAATGGACTGCGTTGTTGACCCATAAGCCGATATGCTGAAAGGCCTCATGCGTTGAGCCGCCGGTGAACTGAAGATATGCTGCATATATCACGAGGAGTGCTGCTGCAACAAGTAACAAGCGCATGACACTTCTGAAAAAAGGAAGCAGAATCATGATTGAAATGATGACGGCAAGAACAAAAAGTACCGGATGACCAACAAGATAATCAATTGCTTTTTCCATGATAGATATCAATCATTGATAAGGTATTGCTGTAAAATACCAGCGATTTTGTGTGAAGGAGAGCTGCCTGCCAGCCTGTTTCGTGCTGCAATCAGTTCCCTGCGCATGGAATCGGCCAGAGCAGGGTCATCAAGAATCATCATCACCTGCCGGAAAATCTCCGGTCCGTTCACATCATGCTGAATAAGCTCAGGCACTGCCTTTTCGTGGCTCCCGAGCCCTTTGGCTACAATATTGGCCAGTGATATGCTCTTCAGCTTTACCAACCGGCGGCCAATCATATAATTAAGCATCCCTGTCCTGTAAACAACAATCATCGGAAGACCAAAGCAAAGTGATTCAAGCGTTGCTGTACCTGAGGTCACAATAGCCAGTTCACTGAATTGCATGACTTCATAAGCAGAACAATTAATTACGGTAATATCAGGAAATTCCTTCAAAACATGGTATGACTCTTCATCAAGATGCGGTGCACGCCCCAGGAGAAAAGTCGCATGGCATTCCCTGTTCAGTAACCGGGCCGCTTTCAGCATTTCCGGCAGAATGTGAGCGATCTCCTGCTTGCGGCTTCCGGGAAGAAGGCCGATAAGCCGGGTTTCAGGCTTAAGCGTATGTGTTTTTAAAAACAGCTCCCTGGAAGAGAGTGAAACTTCTGCGAGCTGCTCAATAACGGGATGCCCGACAAATTCCGCGTTTATGCCATGGCGCCGGAAAAATTCAACCTCAAAATCGAAAATAACAAGCAGCCTGTCGACATCACGACGAATCGCCTTTACCCTCCCCTCTTTCCATGCCCAGACCTGGGGAGAAATATAATAGATTACCGGAATTCCGAGTTCATGAAAAAAACGGGCCATGACAAGATTCATGCCCGGATAATCAACCAGAAAAGCTGCCTGGGGTTGTTCACGGCGTACCGAATCCTTGAGATCACGAAAAACACGTCGAAGAAAACCAGCATGCTTCAACACATCGACAAAGCCCATGATGCTCATTTGTGCCGTATCATAGAGCAACTCTGCTCCAAGTGCCCGAAGTTTTTGACCACCAATACCGAAAACCTTGACATCAGGCATTGCCTTCAGAAGTTCGGCGATGACTCCGGCTGCATGCATATCTCCGGATACTTCACCGGCTAAAACAAAAAGCTTTTTGGACATCAAAAGTGAGATAATTGGATGAACGACGGGGAATCTGTATCTTGCAGATTATTTATTTATTATTCATCATTATGTATATAGAAATACAGTTTTAATTATATCAAATTCAATAAAGAATGCAAGTTAAATTCGGTACTGACGGATGGCGCGCGATTATAGCAAAGGATTATACGTTTGATAACCTGAAACTTGCAGCACTGGCCTCTGCCCGCTACTTTCTAAGTCATCCAAACAGGGCAAAAGGTGTATGCGTCGGCTACGATACCCGCTTCATGTCCAGAGAGTTTGCTGAGTATACCGCAGAAGTCTTTTCATCTCAGGGACTTAAAGTTTTTTTGTCGGATAGCTTTGCCTCAACCCCGGCCGTCTCGCTTTATACAAAGGCAAAACAGCTTGCCGGTGGTATTGTGATCACCGCATCCCACAATCCAGCCATCTATAACGGCTTCAAGGTCAAGGCCTCCTATGGAGGACCAGCACACCCGGAAGTAATTGCTGAAATCGAGGCAAATCTTGATCTGATTGATCCTCAAACCGAGATCGCAGCCGATAAAAAGCTGATTGAGATTGTCGATATGAAGGGCTTTTATCTTTCCTATCTGAAAAGCAGCATTAATCTCCCTCTGATCCGCGAGTCAAGAATAAAAATAGCGCATAATGCGATGTTTGGAGCCGGTCAGGATCTTATCACCAACCTGTTTGATGAATCGATGCTCAGTTGTTATCACTGCAGCATAAACCCGGGTTTCGGAGGAATCAATCCTGAACCGATGCCTCAATATATCGGTGAGTTTATTGATTTCTTCAATGAGGTTGAACCGGATGTCGCCATTATCAATGACGGTGATGCCGACAGGATAGGCATGCTCGACGAACATGGAGCCTTTGTGGACTCCCATAAACTCTTCGCTATTATTCTCAAGGATCTGGTAGAAGAGAAGCACCAGACTGGCGAAGTTGCAAAAACATTTGCCCTGACCGATTTAATCGATAAAATTTGTGAAAAGCATCATCTCATCATGCATGAACTCCCGGTCGGATTCAAGCATGTCAGCAAGCTGATGACCACCAATGATATCCTTATGGGCGGTGAAGAATCGGGCGGAATAGGGATAACGGCATTTCTTCCGGAAAGGGACGGTGTCTATACCGGTCTTCTGATTCTGGAGATGATGACACGCCGGGAGAAAACTCTTTCGGAACTTGTTCAGGAACTCTATGATGAATATGGCTTTTTCTGTTACAACCGTCACGACCTGCATGTCACCGATGCAAAAAAACAGGCGATTATCGAACGTGCAGCAACAGGAGATCTTGAAACCATCGCAGGTTACAAGGTACTGAAATTCAGCAATCTCGACGGCTACAAGTATCACTTTGAAGGTGGATGGATGCTTATCCGGCCATCCGGTACAGAACCTGTTCTACGCCTCTATTGTGAAGCAGACTCACAGGAAAAAGTTGACAAGGTTCTTGCCTTTGCTGCAAAACTGGCCTGAGAGACTGGCTGATTTGCTGATTCGGAATCTTTTATGCTGGACAATTGTGAAAGAAAAGAGGTGTATTGCAAAAATCAGGAATGACATCCAAAGAAGAGCTGTTCAGGAGCCTTGTTGCCGAACACCAGGAGATGGTGATCAATACCTGCTACCGTTTTGTCTTTAACCATGAAGATGCGGAGGATCTTGCACAGGATGTATTTGTTGAAGTCTTCCGTTCACTTGAACAGTTCCGTGAAGAGGCAAAACTCTCAACATGGATATACAGGATCGCCGTAACGAAATCACTCGACCATTTGCGGCGTTTGAAGAGGAAGAAACGTTTCAGCTCATTGAAAAGGATTATCGGCGTGGCTGATCCTGTAGAGGATATTGCTGCGCCTTTCACTGATAATCCTGCCGAAGCGCTTGCCGGAAGCGAACGGGCAAGAATATTATATGATGCTCTGAATTCACTACCTGACAGCCAGAAAACCGCTTTTCTTCTCAGCAAACAGGAGGGATACAGTAATCAGGAAATCGCGGATATCCTTAAAACATCAGTATCAGCAGTTGAATCTCTGGTGCACCGGGCAAAAAAAAGCCTTCACGACAAGCTCTATGCATTCTATAGTGAGCATTGATTATTTTTTACAAACCACAAGTTTTTGACACACCTGTCGTCTTATATATTGAAACAGGAGCCTATGATGACAAAGCGTAACGAAAACATAGAAAAAAAGGTCAGCGAAACCATGAAGCTGCTTGATGAGATGGGCCGCGTTGAGGTAAACCATCTTTTCAGGGTACGGCTGATGCAGAGGGTAGAGCGGGAGTTCGGGGAAGGAGCAGGGCGAGCCCATAGCCGCTTTGGCAACAGGGTTGATGTCCGGCTGGCATTCATGACGCTGCTTCTTATCATCAACCTCGGTTCAGCATTGCTCTCCGTATTCGACAGTAATCGACAAACGACAACGACTCTCAGTGAACTGCTTGACAACCAGAGTGATGACTACAGCAGTCAGGAATTTGCTTACTATGACCAGACTGTAACCGAACCAGCGGTTGGCACAGAGCGGAACCTGGCCCCTTGAAATGATACCATGCAATAAAGAAACAATGAAAAAGATGAAAAAAGATTCCAGCCTCATGCTGGGACAACCTGAGCTGATGATACTACCATGAACTTTCTCACTTCAAAACGGCTTGTTACAACAGCATTGGTGCTTCTCGCCCTTCTCAATATAACGCTGCTCGGCTTTATTTGGTGGCAGAACACAGACAGGATGGTAGCCGGACCCGGAGCCAGAAACCATCAACACCGACAATTCTTTTTTACCAGGCAGCTTGCCCTCAACAGATCACAAACAGTCAGTTTTGACAGACTGCGCCAGGAATATTTTCTTAAAATCAGACCTGATATGCAGGCAATTTCGATGCTGAAAAGAGAACTGATTGAAGAGTCGCTTCAAGAAAAAGCTGATACAGGCAAAATTACAGTAATCGCTGAAAATATCGGCACCCGTCAGGCGATAATAGAGAGAGAGCTTGCGCTTCATTTTCATGAACTGGCTAAAGTGTGCACGCCTGAACAGCGAGATTCACTAAAAGCCGTACTTGAACGTTTCACCTCACGCAAACGCTTTAACAGCAGTAGACAATAACTGCCGCATCCCTCCCGGCAGAGTCAGTTCCCCCAGGAACTATTCAGGGGAGGGGTTCGGAAACTTATAGCTGCGATCATTCTTCTCTCAATCACTTCCTACTGAATTTATTACTCACTCTGGCAGCAACAAGCAGAGCTTCATGGCGGAAGAGTACCACAGCAACAGCAAGATAAAGTGCCAGCAGCCCTGACTTTAAAGCAATAACAGCAGCAGCCAGCGGCAACCCCGGCCCGATAAACGACTGAAGCAACGCCATCACAATACCCGTCACAAGCAGCAGAAAAAGTTTGAGCCAGTCATGGCTGATCGGAAAAAATTTCAGAGAATACCACGCCATAACAAGGCACATAACCATAGTACCGCCAACGATGGCATAAGCAGCGCCATCCATACCCTGTTCCGGAACAAGCCACCAGCAGAACAATGCTGTCACTGCGGCACCGGCAAAGGTGACGACAGGCAGATAACGGGTATTGCCGGTAATAAGAAGTCCTGCAGAAAGGTTGGTGGAGATCATGTCGAAAACATAACTCAAAAAAATCCACGGGAGAATTGAAAGCCCTATCCAGTAACGGGGAGGAAGAAGATAAAAGCTTCCGGCATAATGATAGCGGACAAGATCGGGAACAAAAAAGGTGGCTGCAAGTGCCAGGAACATGGTAAAAAGCGTTGAAATGCTCAGCACATGCTGAAATAATCTTTTCGCATCGGGCTCTTTGGCATGTTGAAGAAAAAAGGGCTGCCATGCGAAACGGAATACCTGGATAAAAAGCTGTAAGACAACCCCGAATGCAGCAATCCTTCCATAAATACCAACGATGTCAGAAGCCTGGAAACCTTTTCCATAAATCCTTTCAATTGAGGATGGAGATATGCGAATTAAAATGTTCCGATCAATTAAATGAATAAGAAGTCCGGCAATCCCTGTCGGCACATAAGGTAGCCCTATGCGAAGCATTTCACGCAACTGCCCTGACGAAAAAAAGATCCTGAACTGACGAAAAACAGGAATGACCAGCAGAAGACTGACCAGAGAACCAATTGCCTCGGCAATAAAAACTCCAGGCAAACCTGTATTGAGTGGAACGATAAGAATAATCGCACTCACAACTACAGCTATCACCCCGGCCACCCTGGCTATAGCAAACTGTACCGCTTTTCTCTTAAGGCGAAGTTCTGCAAATGGAATAACCAGCAGGGTATCAATCCATAAAATGAGCGCAGCATATCTGACAAAAAGAAAGTCTCCTGGAGAAAGCCCGATGAGTTGGGCAATAAGTGGTGCAAAGAAGAAGATGAGCAGAGCAAACAGCGTTGAAGTGACGAGCAGAGTGAGAAAAGCTGTTGAAAAAAGCTGCGTCTCATCCCTCTCCCGATCGGCTGAATCTGACACTACCTTGAGATAGGAGGTCTCCAAGCCATAGGAGAAAAGAACATTCGCCAGAGCAATATTGGCATAAATTATGGTCTGTATACCGTTATCAAACGTTGAGAGTTTATTGGCATAGAGGGGTACCAGCAGATAATTGAGACTACGGGCCAGAATAGTGCTCGAACCGTAGATTACGGTGTCTTTGAAGAGAAGCTTTAATTTTGAAAACATGCAGAAAAACTTAAACAGTATCCTCTTTTACCGCTCCGTTCGTTCCATTATCATAAGAAGCTGCACGTCGCTGCTTTATCGCCTCCGTATCAATCTGAAACCTTCCATCCTTTTGAATAACAGGGATTTTTGATATCACCTCACTGAGATGTCGCTGTGCCTCCTGCTGCTGTTGCTTGAGCTTTTCAAGCTCGTCACCATAGAGCCCGACAGGATTATCTTTATCGATAAGCGTATCTTTAAATGACTCTATCTGGAGGTTCTGCTCTTTTTTCATATATCCCACAAATTTCCTGAATAAAAAAACCAGGAAAAAAAACAGTAGCAGGGATGGACCCAAAATAACGAGCCAGCTCATGAGAAAAAGTTTATGTATTAGCAAAGAAAACGATATTTCTTCAATTTAGCCGATATTACAGTTTATAAAAATAGTAACCAATCATCTTTTCTTCATTGAAGCATCTATTCTGCAAGAAGACTATGAGCGCACCATCCCGAGACCGGCACATTACAGAGAAAGGAAAAATGATTCTTGAGCAGGAAGCTCACGCCATTCATCTTATAGCTGAACGACTTGATGAAAGTTTTTCGAAAGCAGTAGAGCTTTTATCCTCCTGTCAGGGAAAAATCATCATCTCAGGCATGGGGAAATCAGGCATCATTGCACAAAAAATAGCTGCAACCATGTCATCAACTGGATCAACAGCCCTTTTTCTTCATCCAGCAGACGCTGCTCATGGAGATCTTGGAATTGTCGGTCATGATGACGTCGTTATCTGCCTGTCGAAAAGCGGCACAACGGAAGAACTGAACTTTATCATCCCTGCTATCCGCCAGATTGGGGCAATGATCATTGCCATGACGGGCAACCAGCGATCCTTTCTGGCCCTGAATGCGGATATCGCGCTTGATATCGGCATAGAAAAGGAAGCTTGCCCATACGATCTGGCTCCAACGACCTCAACTACAGCGATGCTCGCCATGGGAGACGCACTTGCCATTTCATTGATGCAGCAAAAAAAATTCACGCAGAGAGATTTTGCACTGACCCACCCCAAAGGCTCGCTGGGTCGGAGGCTGACCGTAAAGGTCGCCGATATTATGGCAAAAGGAAATGCTGTCCCGTTCGTAGTTGAAAGTGCTTCAGTGACCGATCTTATCCTTGAAATGACCTCAAAGCGATATGGCGTGAGCGCTGTTGTCAATAGTGAAGGGGCTCTCAGCGGCATTTTTACCGATGGCGATCTTCGCCGTCTGGTACAAAGCGGCAGGGAGTTCCTGAACCTCAATGCCGGTTCCGTCATGACAGCAAATCCCAAAACCGTCAACACCGGCACCATGGCCAAAGAGTGTCTTGATCTGCTTGAAACCTATCGCATCACACAGTTGGTGGTTTGCGATGATGAACAGCGACCGGTCGGTATGGTGCATATACATGACCTTATTACGCTGGGGCTATAAAAGGGGAGGGGGGGTTGCAAGAATAAGGATAAATGGGAGTAATAGGACTCATAAGACCTATGGGAGCAACAGGATTTGTATAAGTCCCATTAGTCCTATAGATCCCATATTACTGTTACT
This sequence comes from Chlorobiaceae bacterium, assembly GCA_013334755.1. Classification (GTDB taxonomy): domain Bacteria; phylum Bacteroidota; class Chlorobiia; order Chlorobiales; family Chlorobiaceae; genus Chlorobium. The sequence goes on from JAAXWX010000006.1 coordinate 18,205, forward strand.
CCCCATATTCCTTCTGCTATTCTTCTTATTCTTCCTTACCGTCCCAGAGCCTTAAGCATGGCTTCACCAATATCGGCAGGACTCTGGACAACATGAATACCTGCCGCTTCCATTGCCGTTATCTTGTCTTCGGCGGTTCCTTTCCCGCCGGATACAATAGCTCCTGCATGACCCATTCTGCGACCGGGAGGTGCTGTACGGCCTGCAATAAATCCTATTACCGGTTTTTTGAAATATTTCTGGATATAGGCTGCGGCCTCTTCTTCGGCACTTCCGCCTATTTCACCGATCATCACAAGCCCTTCAGTTTCATCATCTTGAGCAAAAAGTTTGATGGCATCGATAAACTGGGTGCCAATAATCGGATCACCACCGATACCGATACAGGTTGACTGGCCAAGTCCAACCTGGGTAAGCTGGTGTACCGCTTCATAGGTCAGGGTGCCACTGCGGGAAACAACACCAATCGTGCCTTTTTTATGAATGAAACCAGGCATAATGCCAACTTTGGCTTCACCTGGGGTGATGACACCCGGACAGTTAGGCCCGACAAGAACGGCCCCTTTTTGCTTGACAAATGCGAAGGCTTTCATCATGTCGTTGACCGGAATACCCTCCGTAATACAGATAATCACTTTCAGTCCGGCATCAGCAGCTTCCATAATCGCATCAGCAGCAAATGCGGCAGGAACAAAAATAACCGTTGCATTGGCCTCTGTCTTCGTCACAGCATCCCGAACCGTGTTAAAAACCGGCACCGGCCTGCAGAACTTGTCTTTGTCATTTCCATGATAGAGAATATCACCTTTGCCGGGAGTGACTCCGGCAACCACATTGGTTCCATATTCAAGAATCTGGGAGGTATGAAAAGTACCTTCCCCACCGGTTATCCCCTGCACAAGCAGGCGGGTATCCTTGTTTACTAATACACTCATATTACTGTATCATTAAGATTAATGGTTGCTAAACACTCCCACCGAAACTCATAGAGAGCGCTGCATATGTCTGGCTATACCAAGCAGCTTTCCCTCTTCAAAAAAATTACAGATCAGGTGCATCCCGACAGGAAGGTTCAAACTGTCAAACCCGAGCGGGACACTGACAGCCGGCATACCAACGATACTTGCCGGAACGGTAAATACATCGGCAAGATACATTTCAAGAGGATTTTCCGTTTTGTCACCGATACCAAAAGGAGGAAACGGCGATGTCGGACCGGCTATGACGTCTACCTTTTCAAGAGCCTCACGATACCTGTCCTGAAACACCCTCCTTACCTGCTGAGCCTTCTTATAGTAAGTGTCGTAATATCCTGCGGAAAGCACATAGGTACCGAGCATAATCCTGCGCTTGACCTCCCTGCCGAACCCTTCAGTCCTCGAGTTCACATACATGGCAGCAAGATCTTCTGAATTTTCAGAGCGATAGCCATACCGCGCACCATCAAAACGGGCAAGATTGGATGATGCCTCAGCAGTGACAAGGATATAATAGGCAGCTATGGCATATTCACTGTCTGGAAGAGTAATTTCAATCAGTTCCGCACCTTGATCGCGAAGATCAGAAAGCTTTCCCTTCACCAGACGGGCAACGTCCGGGTTAAGAGTCTCGGGAAAGTACTCTTTCGGAACTCCGATCTTCAATCCCTCAACCGATACGGTCGACATTTCCGAAGCGTAATCAGGAACTGTATGAAAGGAAGATGTTGCATCATGTCCATCTTTACCAGCCATAACACCGAGCACCAACGCAGCATCATCACAGTTTCGGGCAAGTACTCCTATCTGATCAAACGACGAGGCAAACGCCACAAGTCCATAACGGGAGATCCTTCCATAGGTCGGTTTCAGACCGACAATGTCGCAGAAACCAGCCGGCTGCCGAACCGACCCGCCTGTGTCTGAACCGAGAGCAACCATCGCAAGGCCGCTTGCAACTGCAGCGGCTGAACCGCCGGAACTGCCTCCGGGGACCCTTTTTTTATCAAACGGGTTAGGAACGTTACCAAATGCCGAGTTTTCATTGGAGCTCCCCATGGCAAACTCATCCATGTTCGTTTTACCCAGAAAAACAGCATCTTCCTCTTCAAGTCGAAGTACTGACGTTGCATCATAGACGCTTTCGTAATTCTCAAGAATTTTGGATGCGCAGGTAAGCCCCCTCCCTTTTATAGCGATATTATCTTTGATGGCGATTGGCATTCCAAACAGCTTTCCGAGATGGCCCCCTTCCTGGTGTTTCCGGTCAAGACTTCTGGCCCGCTCAAGTGCCTGCTCATGAAAAACTGTCAGATAAATATTATCTTCGCGATGACTTTCTATACGTTCCAAATAAAAACGCACGACCTCTTCACAGGTTATCGCATGCGAGACAAGCCTGGAACGAAGATCTTCGTAACTACTTAATTGCACGTCTGTTATAAATTATTTTAAGAAAAGAATGCCGGTAACTCATCATTTTTACCGTTCATAAAAAAAATGCCTGTCAAAATGCAGGATTTCCGTTCCGTGTAAAGTTTGTATAATAAGAAATAACTGCATATTATTCAATTTGGGGTGATTTCGTTTACTGAAGATTATTCATGTATTCCATCATGACTGCCCATCAAGCGACAAGACAGTAACCCGGATTTATGGCACTCATAAAAATAATGGATTCGTCACAAACTCCTCAACCCCATTGGTTTGCGTCAGACAATGACGCTGAAGATAAAAGGACTCAGGCTGAACTAAAAGCATCATGCCAGCTCCCCCGCCATATTGCCGTAATTATGGATGGGAATGGACGCTGGGCACGGTTAAAAGGCAAAACAAGAATCGAGGGTCATGTAGCTGGCGTCGATTCAGTAAGAGATATCGTGGAATCCTGCTCCCAGCTCGGCATTAACTACCTTACCCTGTTTACCTTTTCTACGGAAAACTGGAACCGGCCTGAAAAAGAGGTTTCAGCGCTGATGCAGCTTCTTATCAAGGTTATCGGAAGAGAAACCCGTAAACTGCATGATAATAATATCTGTGTCAAGTTTATCGGACAGATGGATCTCCTGCCGGAAAAAGTCAGTACGGTTCTGAAGAAAACCATGGAGCTCACCAAAAACAACAATAAACTTGTTTTGAACATTGCGCTCAGTTACAGTGGCCAATGGGATCTCACACAGGCTTGCCGTGCAATCGCCTTTGATGTTCAGGAAGGAAGGATCGATGCTGAATCTGTTGATGCACAAATGTTCGCATCATATCTTTCTACAGCGTCCATGCCCGATCCCGATCTGTTGATTCGTACAAGCGGAGAGTTTAGAATAAGTAACTTCATGCTTTGGCAATGCGCATATTCCGAAATTTACTTCACCAACACCTATTGGCCTGATTTTCACCGTACACAGCTTTATGATGCCATAAGGGAATTTCAAAGCAGGGAAAGAAGGTTTGGACTGACAACCGAACAAATTCAGAGAAATACTATACCTGCCAACAAGCTTTAACCTGATTGATTCTGGAAATTTCATGAAACAAACGCAAAAACTGATAACCTTGGTTCTGCTTGCCCTTGCCCTCAATGCAGCAGGGATAACCGTGGAAGCAAAAAATCTGCCCGTCAGTAAGCCCGGCAAAACTGAACAGACCAGCAATACTGCGCCAAACCGGGAACTCTACACGGTAACCGCGATCTCCTTCAGCGGCCTTGAATCGCTCAGCGAACAAGAGTTAATGACAAGTCTTCCGCTCAAGATAAAGGACAAGATCACCATTCCCGGAACAGAACTGTCCGGAGCACTGCAATATCTCTGGAAACTGCAGCTTTTCAGTGATATAAAGGTTGAAAAAAGTGATCTCGGTCAAGGCAACATAGCGCTGCAATTCATGGTTAAAGAACTGCCGGTGCTTGACGAAATCGTGTTTAAAGGAAACAAGAAGTTCGAAAATGATGAGCTGAAACGGACGGTGACTCTTGTGACCGGCAAGAAAATCAATGACCAGGATCTGCTTACTGCTGTCAATAAAATCGAAAAGTTCTATGCATCCAAAGGCTACCTGACGGCAGGAGCTGAATATCAATTGCAGGAAAGCAGCAAGAATCATGTCAAAGCTCTTTTTTCGATTACTGAAGGCTCAAAAGTTACTATTGAAAAAATCACCTTTCACGGCAACACGGCCTTCAAACAGAATAAACTGCGAAGTGTTTTAAAGGAAACATCCCAAAACTCCTGGTGGCGCAAGATCTTCGGCGCACCAAAGCTTGATACAGATAAATTTAATGAAGACAAAAACCTGCTGGTTGAGTTTTACAGAAACAACGGATACCGCGATGCACGTATTGTAAACGATACTATCAGCTATACTCGTGACAAAAAAGGACTCCTGCTCGACATTTATCTCGAGGAAGGGCAGAAATACCATATCGGAAATATAACCTGGTCAGGCCATACAAAAGATTTTGCCACAACGGCAATTCTTGAGAAAACTTTCAGAATCAAAAAGGGCGATATCTATAATCCCCAACTGATCCAGGAAAGACTCAATTACTCTCAGGACAACTCAGACATCAGTTCACTCTATCTTGATCGCGGCTACCTCTCGTTCAAGGCAAATATTGAAGAAAAGATCATTAAACCCGATTTGGTTGATCTGATTATCACCATGCGCGAAGGCGAACAGTTTCAGCTGAACACCATCAATATCAAAGGCAATACGAAAACAAAAGACCATGTGATCCGCCGTGAGCTCTACACTATCCCGGGTGATATGTTCAGTCGGAAAAACCTTGTGCGCAGCATCAGGGAACTCAGCATGCTTAATTACTTTGATCCGCAGCTCATTGCCCCTGATGTGTCGCCGAACCCTGAAAACAACACTGTTGACCTGACCTATAATCTCACTGAAAAACAGACTGATACGTTCAACGCTTCCGTCGGCTACAGCAGCAACGGATTTACCGGTGCGCTTGGCGTAACCTTTAACAACTTTTCACTTCAGGATATTTTCAGCGCTGAAGCCTACAAGCCTCTGCCACATGGTGATGGTCAGCAACTCGGCATACAGTGGCAATTCGGCAGCGACCACTACAACACACTCAGCATCAATTTTACCGAGCCATGGGCATTCGGCGGACCAACCGCAGTGGGATTTTCGGCATTCAAAACCCATAGCGCCTATGACTACACCGATGACAGTGTAGAAAATCCAACGGTCATTGACCAGTATGGGACAACTCTCTCGATCGGACGGCGTTTGACATGGCCGGACGACTACTCTTCGATCAACTGGAAGCTGAAATATCTGAACAGCAAAGGTGGCTTCCTCAGTTTCATACAAGCGCCAAACGCCCCCGACGAAGCCGATGAGTATTCGATAACACAAACCATCGGACGCAACAGCATTGACAGCCCGATCTATCCACGCAGGGGAAGCAAAAACACGATTTCGGCAGAGCTTGCCGGTGGACCGCTGCCCGGCACAGTAGATTTCTACAAATTCACCGCAAGTTCGAGCTGGTACTTCCCGATTTCAAAAAAATTCGTCTGGAACATTTCAACAAGGCACGGCTACATGTCGACCTTCAGCGACAGCGATTACATTCCCTATACCGAGTACTTTTTCATGGGAGGTAACGGCATGTCCAACCTGCCTACCATACCGTTGAGAGGATATGACGACCGAAGCCTTGGGGCAAAACTCAAAGATGGCTCCGACCTCTATGCCGGCAAGATCTACTCAAAGTTCACATCGGAAGTGCGCTATCCGTTGAGCATGTCAGAGTCAGTGAGCATTTACGCACTTGCCTTCGTTGAGGCTGGTAATCTCTGGGAGAACACACAGTCTGTCAAATTTTCGGAGCTGAAAAAATCCGCAGGACTTGGACTCCGGCTCTACCTGCCCATTATCGGACAGATCGGACTTGATTACGGTTACGGCTTTGATGCTGTTGAAAGTATTCCGGCAAAAACAAAACAGGGCTGGAGCTTCATGTTCAATTTTGGTACAACAGCAGAATAGAGCCTGTTAAGGTTGGAGAGGTCAATGTCATTGACGAGTGACTGCTATGACATTGACCCTTATAAAACCTGATCTGTATCGGAAGTGCACTGAAAATATGTTCTCTTTTTCAGGATCTTCTGCGCAGTCTTGATATTTCATCACGCAATCTTGCGGCTTCTTCATAATTTTCATTACTGATCGCGTCATTAAGATCTGACTGCAGCTCTTCGAGCAGGGTATCAGGATTCAAAAGAGCTGCAGGTGTGGTCTCTTTCGGCTCCATTGATGCATCTTCTTCGCCCTCCTCTTTCTGTTCTTCTTTGATACCCGCTTCATTCATGATCTCTTCAGTCACAAACAGGGGTGCATTAAAGCGGACGGCAATAGCAATAGCATCGCTTGGACGCGCATCGATTTCATGCACTTCACCATTCACCTCACAGACAACCTTGGCATAAAAAGTTTCATTATGCAGCTCATCGATAATGATTTCATTCACATGCAGATGAAATGCATCAGCAATGTTCTTGAACAGATCGTGAGTAAATGGCCTCGGCGGTTTTATATTTTCGAGCTTCAAGGCAATTGCCTGAGCTTCAAAGCCACCAATAATAATCGGAAGTTTGCGTTTCCCCTCCAGCTCATAAAGGATAAGGGCATAGGCTCCGTTGGTATGAGGACTTGTTGAAAGTCCCAGAATATCTACCTGAAGTTTACGCATTGGATCAAAAAAAATATTTACGTTACACAATTGAAAAAATCAACGGCCTCAGCGTTTATCAACACTAAAGTACAGTTAATCATTTCTTCTTCAAATATTCCTGTAGTTCATCAATAAGTTTTGGCAGCACAACAAATACATCACCAACAATACCGTAATCAGCTACATCGAAAATCGGTGCATCACGGTCACAATTAATGGCAACCACAATACGGGCTGAACCAATGCCGGCGAGATGCTGGACAGCGCCTGATATACCACAAGCAAAATAGAGAGCGGGCGCTACTGTTTTTCCTGTCTGCCCGATCTGCTCGGCATGAGCGCGCCACCCTTCATCAACCGCTGTTCGACTTGCCCCGACAGCACCTCCAAGAAGAGCGGCAAGCTTATCAAGCAATGCAAAACCCTCTGCGCCTCCCATTCCTCTGCCTCCGGCAACAATTGTCGTTGCTTCAGCAACATCAAGCTGGCCCTTACGCATAACAATCCTGCGAACAACTGGAAAAAGATCCGAAACTGCAACATGCTGCGGCTGAAGCGTCATGAAGTCAATGTGGCTTTCGGTTGCGGTAACCTCTACCATTCCCCGGGAAAGAATTGTATAGATAGTGAGTTGGCGGGCAGGTAAAAACGAAGCCAGAGCAGTACCCGAATAGACTGGACGGAAACAACTGCCGGCAATCCCTTCCTGGTTAAAAAGCAGGCACCCCGAAAGCAGGGAAGCCTGAAGGCTCACTGAAAGCCTTGGAGCAAGATCCCTTGTGAGTGACGAATCCGCAAAAAACAGGACAGTAGAAGCATCCCGTTTCATGGTATCAGCAATAAGCCTGGCATAAGCTTCCTGATTGTACAATCCGAAACACTCTTCATCAGCGTGATAGACAACTCCCTTTCCGGCAAGCAAACCATTGAGCTGCCCGATATCCGCCGGACCGGCAAGTATCCCTGATACTGCCGAGTCCGGCCAAGCAGAAACAAGCCCCTGAACCCTGTTCCAGATCTCAATTGAAGCTTTTTTAACCACTCCTTCTCTCTGTTCGAGAAATACCAGAAATTTATTCATTGCGGCAACAGCTGTTTTTGTTCGCCCGATCAGCAAAGAACTCCATCATGACGGAGCAACTGAAGCAGTTTTTTTTCGTCCTGCAAAAAAAGGCATATTTTTTTCCTTACAACAGGCTCGATACCGGTACAGTGAATAAATGGTCTCTCATCAATGCTTACGTCCAAATGATCTATGGTTTTTTTTCTGGCCTCCATTACAGCTCTGATACTGGTCTTTCGTGGCTGATTCAACCCCTTTTCAGCGCTGAGGAGTGCCGGAAATGCAAGATCGAGATATTCAATTCCTCCTTCTATCTCACGTTCAACATGAAGCATTTCACCTGAAACATTCAAGGCGGTAATGCCATTGACCGTAGACACACCAAGCAAGGCTCCAAGCATCATGGGTACCTGTTCATGCTGAAAATCGGTGGAGTGCTTGCCGCATAAGACAAGGTCAGGCAAAGACTCCGTATAAAACGCTGCAATCGCTTTGCTCAATACCAGAGCCGTAAGATAAGGGTCTGACTCCTCCTTACCGTTAACAACAACCGCACGGTCAGCACCCATGGCAAGTGCTTTGCGCAACATTTCAGTTGCAGCAGCAGGAATAATACTGAAAACAGTCACCACACTCCCCTCGAAACGCTCTTTAAGACGCACCGCTTCCTCAACTGCATACTCATCATAAGGATTCATGACCTCATTCACCCTCAAAAGGTCAACCGTTCCGCCAGCAAATCCGATAACCGAAGCTGTATCGGGTACCAGGCAGACACATACGGCAATATTCATAGCGGATTCTTCTGATTATTTAAACATCCAGCTGTGACATTCGCTGGCAGATGCAGAAGGGCAACTCCCATATCTGTTTTCACCAATAGTGTATGACGGAAGAATCGATTATCCAACAAAATATTTTTCAGGAATTTGCGGACGGAAAGCTGTGGAGAAACATGAAGTGGACATCAGAAGGAAATTCATTCATAACAAAAAAGCCGCGTTAAAGCGGCTTTAATGATATCAAGTGCCCGAGAGGAGATTCGAACTCCTACACCTTTCGGCGCTACCCCCTCAAGATAGTGTGTCTACCAATTTCACCACTCGGGCATGTCAAACTGCTGAATGTCTTAAAACATCCAGTGAGAATAGAAGGACTCGAACCTTCGACCCTCTGCTTAAAAGGCAGATGCTCTACCGACTGAGCTATATTCTCAACCTGTAACAAAGGCACTGTTGAGTACCGGAACTTACTTATTCTGGTATCTCTGGCGCTTCTTGTGCCGGTTCTTACGGCGCATCTTTTTACGCTTGTGTACCGCCATTTTATGGCGTTTTCTTTTTTTTCCGCAGGGCATATAGTAAGTGTCTTTCCTCTTGTTTTAAAGGCAGATAATATAGAAATATTTTTCAAAACCGCAAACATTAATTCCCCCTTTTAAGGGAACAAACCAAGCATGGTGAAAAACATCGGCAACAAATTCTTTTACCAGAACGGAAGAAACCGTTCAAATAATTCCATTTAAACCCAGGCAACAACAAGACCACCCTGAGATAAGCTTTATGGTGGTTGGGCGTTAAGCTGTACACCATAATTTGGCGGCATCATGAAGAGTAATCTGGACTTGGGGGAAGTTGCATGATCACCGATACCGTAAATAGGCAAAGCAACCAGCCTGCTTTTAAGAGCAGAAGAAAACGGTGCTTGCCATTGCAGCTCATGGCTTAATGCCACAACAGAGGGTTATCAAGCGTTCATGTATTTGAAAAAATCCTTGTTATCCTTGGTATCAGCCATTTTCTCACGCATGAACTCCATGCATTCAATGGGGTTCTTGTCAGCAAGATACTTTCTGAGAAGCCATGTTCTGGAAAGCTCTTCCTGTGTAAACAGCAACTCTTCTTTTCGGGTGCTGGAACGAAGAATATCGATGGACGGAAATATCCGGCGCTCGGAAAGTCTGCGATCGAGCAGAAGTTCCATGTTACCTGTACCTTTGAATTCTTCAAAAATAACATCATCCATACGTGAACCGGTATCGATAAGCGCCGTGGCAATAATGGTCAGACTGCCGCCTTCCTCAATATTACGGGCTGCTCCAAAAAAACGTTTCGGTTTGGTAAGCGCATTGGCATCAATACCTCCCGACAGAATTTTTCCTGAATGAGGAATGATGGTATTATGTGCTCTTGCAAGCCGGGTAATGGAATCAAGCAGAACCACCACATCCCTGCCGACCTCCACAAGCCGTTTAGCCTTTTCAAGAACCATGTCAGCCACAAGGACATGACGTTCCGGATCCTCATCAAAAGTGGAACTCACAACTTCTGCCGGCACACTCCGGGCCATATCGGTCACCTCTTCAGGGCGTTCATCAATCAGCAGAACAATCAGGTAAACTTCCGGATGGTTTTTAATGATGGCATTGGCAATCATCTGCAGCAGCATGGTTTTGCCGGTTTTCGGCTGCGCCACAATCAACCCTCTCTGCCCTTTACCGATCGGAGTAAAAATATCCATAATACGGCCACATGCTTCTGACTGCTTGGTCTCAAGCTTGAGGCGTTCACGCGGAAAAAGAGGTGTCAGATTTTCAAAATAGGGCCTCTCTCGGGTAATCTCGGGATCATTGCCGTCAATCGTATTGATCTTCAACAGAGCAAAAAAGCGTTCACCTTCTTTGGGCGCTCTTACCTGCCCGGAGACAGTATCACCGGTACGCATGTTAAAGCGCTTGATCTGTGATGGTGAAACATAAATATCGTCAGGAGAGGAGAGATAGTTGTAATTGGCTGACCGCAAAAAGCCATAACCTTCCGGAATGACCTGCAGAACACCCGTGTTGACCATGACATTGCCACTTTCAGAATCGGTATTCTTCTGGGACTGTGCTTCAATAATCTTGAAAATCAGCTCTTCCTTGCGCAATCCTGCAGCCATGACCCCAAGTTCTTTGGCAAAAACATGCAACTCAGAAACCTTCTTTTTCTGGAGCATATTGATGTCCAGACCCTTAAAAACCGTATTGTTCGACATTTTATTGTATTCAACGCTTGTTAATTAAAAAAGCAAAAGAAAAAGTAACGAGAGCTTGTAACATCTGTACAAAGCTCCAGATTCATGGCCAATACCACGATTCTTTTTCTGGGGATAAGCTTTAACGCTTCATCATGTACCATGAAAGCAGTAAAAAGAGGATGACAGGGGAAGATTCTCTATAATTGAAACAGGGATAAGCACAGTAAGGAATTATGGAACGGGATGTTCCTTTCAATACACGAAGAATTTCAGTGGCTTGGATAAAATATAAAAAAATTTCATTAAAAAAGCGCTCTTTACACCGGTTCATTATCATGTTTCAGACGCAATTATATCACCGGCAAGATAAAATGAACCGGTTACAAGAATCAAATCATCAACACCGGCTTTCGCCCGCAAATGAGCAAGCCCCTCCCTCCCGGTACTTAGCGCTGTTGCCTCCCCCCCCTCTTTTTGACACAGAGAGCTTAACGTTTCAGCGGAAACGCTGCGTTCCGAAGGAATATTGACAAGAACAAAAGAGCAGTCAAGGCGAAGAAGCTCGCGGATAACCGCCCTGGCATCCTTGTCTGAAGCCAGACCAAGCACAACGTACATCTTGCGATATTCATGCCGGAATGAACAAATCGCGTTGACAGTTTCACGCATGCCGTCCTGATTATGTGATACGTCAAGAAGTATTGTTGGATGGATACCGATCCTTTCAAGCCTTGCTCTGTATCCCGTCTGCAATAACCGTTCAAGCCCGGAATAGATATGTTCGGCAGCGATGCCGGCATCCTCGGCAACCATAACGGCAAGAGAGACGTTGGCTGCATGAAACGATCCGGTAAGGGGTACCTTCAAGCCTGGATATTTACGGGAAGAGGACGTGACCTCAAGCTCAAGCATTCCCGGCTGTGCGGAAAAAACCGTGCTGACTGAATCTTTTCCATAAACAAAGAGTGGTGCGTCGCACCCTTCCGCCTTCTTTCGTATCGGAAGAAGGGCTTCAGGCTGAGAAACAGCTGTGAATACCCTGCACCCTTTTTTAATAATAGCTGCTTTTTCAGCTGCAATCAAGGCGAGAGTACCTCCCAGCCAATCTGTATGATCCAGGCCAATCGTTGAAATCACAACATAATCGGAATCCACAACATTTGTTGCATCAAGCCGCCCACCCATACCGGTCTCAATGATGGAAACATCAACACCTTCCTGGGCAAACCAGGCAAATGCAATGGCTGTTGTCGCCTCAAAAAAAGTTGCATGGTTGTCGATTGCCGTATCTTTTATGAGTGAGCAATAGCGGGCTACACTCTCCCGTGGAATCTGGCAGCCATTGATGCGGATCCTCTCCGTAAAATCAACCAGATGCGGTGAGGTATAGAGTGCGCATTTTTTGCCGGCGGCCTGAAATATCGATGCGAGGGCTGCAGCAATACTCCCCTTTCCGTTGGTACCGGCGATATGGACAACCATCCCCAGATGCTTATGCGGGGAACCCAGATAATCAAGCAAAGCGAAAACACGATCAAGACCGGGCTTTATACCAAACCGGTGCAGAGGATAGAGAAAATCGAGCGCTTGCTGGTAGGTCACCGTTATCTGCTAACTGTTATGAATGGAGACGAGAGCTGATTTGACCACCTCTTCGACCGTAAGTCCGGGATTTTGTTCAAGAATGCCGATCACGGCTTTCTGTACAGTAATTCTTGAAAATCCGAGTGTTACAAGAGCATTGACTGCATCATCCCGCAACTGGCTGGTCTGATGCACGGCTGGCGAGGCCACGCCGGAAACAGAAGAGAGCTTCAAAATTTTATCCCGCAACTCAAGAATAATTCTTGCCGCGGTTTTCTTTCCGACACCGGTTATACCGTAAAGCCGTTCCGGAGCATTGGCCAGAATGGCATCATGAACATCCTGAACTGATAATCCGGAAAGAAGCGCAAGGGCAAGTTTTGGCCCTACACCCGAGGTGAGCAAAAGCAGCCGAAACAACTGACGCTCCTCTTCCTTTGAAAAGCCATAAAGCTGCAGGGCATCTTCCCTGACGACAAGATGAGAAAAAAGGAGAACGTCGCTACCCGGTTCGGGCAACTGACGATGTGTGGTTGCAGAAATGAGAAACCGGTAAGCAACACCGGAAACCTCGACAACCACCTCTTCTGGCAAGAGTGACGTTAACTTGCCGCGAAAATAAGCGAACATGAAAGAGGATATGGAAACCCGGCATGAAAACCCGCATAGAAACAGTTCTTTGCAGTTTTTTCAGGCCGGATGTCAGACAATGAAGATCACTATTGGTCTTACCGGCAAAGTTCTACGCTCACTCAGCCTTCACGTAACTGTTTAAAAGACGTGTCAACTGTGACTTCTTACGGGAAGCTTTATTGGCATGTATGTAATTCTTGACTCCCAGACGATCGAGTTTCTGGACTGCCGAGCGGTAGGCAACTTCGACTACTGCTTTGTCAGCACTGGTATCAATCAGTTTCTGCATGGTTTTAACAAGAACTTTCAGCTCTTTTTTCCTTGATCTGTTTCTGGCATTTCTTCTTTCTGACTGCCGCAATCTTTTTTCAGCCGATTTGTGTAAAGGCATATAAGGTGCAATTAGGATAAATATATTGTTGAATAACAAAAGGCATATAATATAGAAGAAACAAGCAAACATTCAAAAGTATTTTCTCGCATTCCTCTTGAGCTCTGCCCCATAACCCGGTCACCCATCTCTGCTTAATTCTTCAGTATACCCTGGCAATTCAAGACCTGGGTACATTTCCTTTCTTATTCATCTCTTCACGGAGACAGCAACCAATCGCCACCCTTTTCCTCTTCATCCCTCTTTTTTTCTGTATATTGCGCAAAATTTTAATCACCTGTTATCGAGCTTGTTATGAGTCTGATGATCAGCGTTTCCGGGATAAGAGGGATTGTCGGCGAAAGCCTGACCCCGAAAAATCTTACGGCATTTGCCATGGCATTCGCCACCCTGATTCTTCGACAGAAAGAGCGATCCGGAGAGGCCAATCCGGAGAAGCGGCCTGCAATCGTCATCGGCAGGGATACCCGCCCGACAGGCAAGGCTATCGGAGATCTTGTCAGCAATACACTGATCCTTTGCGGATGTGATGTTATTGACCTTGGAGTCGCCACAACACCAACTGTTGAAATTGCCGTTCCGGGTGAGCATGCCGACGGTGGTCTGATTATTACAGCGTCACATAATCCTGTTGCATGGAATGCACTGAAAATGCTCAACCGCAGGGGCGAGTTTCTGGGCTCCCGAGAGGTTGACGAACTGCTTGCTATTGCCGGGAATGAGCTGTTTGTGAGTGCAAAATGGGATGAAATCGGCACTCTTTCAGACAATGACCGGTATGACGTACTGCATATTGAAAAAGTGCTTGAGCTCTCCTGTATTGATACAGCAGCCATTGCAAAAGAGCATTTCCGGGTGCTGGTCGACTGTGTGGAAGGAGCCGGTTCATCGATTGTTCCGCAGCTTTGCAAAAAGCTTGGGATCAACAGTATTGTCGAAGTTGCATGCGGCGGCACCGGACTCTTTCCCCGGAACCCCGAACCCATAGAGGAGAATCTTTCCGGCACCATAGCTGCGCTTAAAGAGAGCGGATGCGATTTTGCCCTGATTGTTGATCCTGATGTTGACCGACTGGCCCTTCTTTGTGAAGATGGTTCACTTTTCGGTGAGGAGTATACCCTGATCGCCTGCGCTGATTTTTACCTGAAACACAAAAACGGACCGGTAGTAAACAATCTTTCAAGCAGCCGCGCCTTGCGCGATATTGCTGCAAAGCACGGTGTGGCCTGTTACAGCGCAAAAGTTGGTGAAGCCAACGTCAGCGAAGTTATGAAAGAGATGCAGGCTGTCATCGGCGGCGAAGGCAATGGAGGGGTTATCCTTCCCGAACTGCACTACGGACGGGATGCTCTGGTCGGCATAGCACTGTTCGTCCAGGCTTTCACTCTCTGGCGCACCGAAAACAGCGGCGGATCACTCTCGCAGTTCCGGCAGAGTTTCCCCGACTACTTTATGTCAAAACAAAAAATTGATCTGGGCAACACCACCCGTAACTCGCTTGAAAACATATTCAGTGAAGTTGCCCACCATTACCATACCGCAGAAGCAAACTGGGCCGACGGGCTGAAACTTGACTTCGCCGACAGTTGGGTACATTTACGACCATCCAATACTGAGCCTATTGTAAGGATCTATTCCGAGGCACCATCAAAAGTCCGGGCTGAAAAGCTGGCCAGCGAATTGAAGCATGAAATCGAAAAAAGGGTCGCGGGCACAAAGTGACAATAAGTAACGACTCAACAAAGAAAAGCTTCAGGCCTCAGCAGGATGATACCCTGCAGAAAGGGAAAAAACATTCGCTTGACCGCTACATCATTTCCCGACTTTTAAACTATATCAAGCCGTACAAAACACTTGTAGCTGCGGCTATCGTGATCACCATTGCCGGTTCCTTTCTCGGCCCGCTTAGGCCCTATCTGACAAAAATTGCCATTGACGACTATATCGCTCAAGGCAATCTCAAAGGTCTGACCATTGTCAGTATTTTTCTCGCAGGAGCCATCCTGCTTGACGGCGTCAAGCAATTCATCACAACATGGATGACCCAGATTATCGGTCAGAAAGCTGTCTACGACATCCGGATGGATATTTTCAGGCAACTGCAGAAGCTGCCTGCGAGGTTTTATGACCGAAATCCCATAGGGCGGCTGATCACCCGTACTACCAGTGATGTTGAATCACTGAACGAAATGCTTTCAAGCGGTATCATCACCATTCTTGGCGACCTCCTGCAGCTTTTTTTCATAGTGGTGCTGATGGCATGGATCGACTGGCAATTGACCCTCATCGTCCTCAGCATTCTTCCCCTGATGATCTATGCAACCGCAGCCTTCAAAAACAGGGTCAGGATTGCCTTTCAGGATGTGCTCACCCATCTGGCCCGTTTGAACACTTTTTTCCAGGAGCATCTCACCGGCATGACCATCGTTCAGCTCTTTAATCGTGAAGAGCGCGAATCACGGAAATATGCCGCCATCAATGCAGATCACCGGAATGCCAATATCCGAACCGTATTTTATTTCTCCATCTATTATCCATTGATCGAGGTTCTCAGCTCTGCCGCTGCTGGTCTGGTCATCTGGTACAGCGGCGTCCGGCTGCTCAAAGCTGATCTCACCATAGGAGTGGTCATCTCGTTTGTTCAGTATATCTGGCTTTTTTTTCGCCCCCTTCAGCATCTTTCCGACCGTTTCAACGTTATTCAGACTGCCATAGCGAGTTCTGACCGCATTATCCGCCTGCTTGATGAACAAGAAGGAATAGAAGACCCTGCAGGAAAACAGGATATTGAAAGCTTCAAGGAAAGTATTGAATTCAAGAACGTCTGGTTCGCTTACGAGGGTGAAAACTGGGTGCTGAAAGATATCTCCTTTACCATCCGGCATGGAGAAAAAATCGCCATTGTCGGTGCCACTGGAAGCGGGAAAACAACCCTGATCAATATTCTCTCCAGACTCTACCCCTTCGCTAAAGGCTCAGTAACCATTGATGGTGTTGGACTACAGGAGATAACGGAACACTCGATAAGAAAACTTATAGGCGTAGTGATGCAGGATGTTTTTCTCTTTTCCGGCACCATACGCGAAAACCTGGCCTTCGGCAATCCTGACGTTTCTGATGAAGCCATACGGGAAGCCGCCCGGATTGTCGGTGCAGACCGCTTTATTGACCAGCTCCCCGGCGGTTATGAATACAGGGTGCTTGAAAACGGCACCGGCCTCTCGTCAGGACAGAAACAGTTGATCGCTTTCGTGCGGGCGCTCCTCTACAACCCGGAAATCCTTGTGCTTGATGAAGCCACCAGCTCGGTTGACACGGAAACCGAAACTCTTATTGATGCGGCAACTGCACGCCTGATGAGTGAGCGCACCTCCATTATCATTGCCCACCGGCTTTCAACGGTTCAGAAAGCAGACAGAATCATTGTCCTGCACAAGGGAATTATCAGGGAGTGCGGCAATCATCAGGAACTTCTTGCAAAAAGAGGACTCTACTACAAACTCTACCTGCTGCAGCACCCCGAACAAAGCATCCACATCGGTTCAGGGTCACCCCTTTCTTAAATGGAGTGAACGCTACAGATTACTGTCGCGCAGCACACTGACCGGTTCAAGTTTCGCGGCCCTCGCTGACGGCAGGATGGCTGCAAGCGTGCTGATCAGTACCGTTACACCGATAACAAGAAAGAAATAGAGGGGATTATAGGACATGCTGAAACCGGTTTTGGTGATCGGTCCCTGAGAACTTTCAACTGGCAAACTGGCAAAGATATTGATGGATCCTATGGCGAGAACCCCTCCGACAAGAGCGCCGGCCAATCCCACCATGAAGCCTTCAAAAACAAACATGCCGACAAGCTGCACCGCAGAAAATCCGAACGACTTCATGATGGCTATGTCGCGGCTCTTTTCAAAGACAGTGGTAACGAGAATATTTGCAACACCGAACCCTGAAACAATACCGACAAACGCCACCAGAGAGAAGACGATATAGCCGATTCGGGCAAAGAGGGTGAGAATACTTGCATTCTCCTCCTGCCAGGTCAGGCACCGGTATCCGGTTATCCGCTCCAGCTCCCTTGCAAGAGGGGCATTCTGGAACGGATCAGAAACTTTAAGCGCAATACCGGAAACCTTGTTGGCCGGCAACCCTTCGATGATCTGGGCAAGCTTGAGTGATACGAGCACACTGTTATCAACCGCATTGACGCCAGAAAAAAAGATACCCGCCACTTTGCACTGCCGGCTCTTTCCGGAAGCGGGAATGATCACAACCTGGTCGTTCAGTTTGAGATTCATATCCCTCGCCACCGTACGCCCAACAAGCAATGCATTGGATGTTTTTTCAAACAGGGCGATATTGCCCTGTACCAGTTTTTTCCCGATACCACTGATAGCGTCCTCCCGCTCAATCAGAACACCCTTGAGAAGCAGTGGCTGGTTACGGCCTCCTTTCACAGCCATTACCTGTGACTCGACATAGGGGGAAGCGGCAACAACCTGTTTTTCATACTGCGGAGAGCTGAATACTGTAAGAATCTGGCGATAATTCCGCACCTCTTCGCGATCGAGCTTCTGGATATTGTCTTGAACAAAAGCAACAGACATGGGCCTCCCTTCTTTAAAAAGATTGACCGGCATGGGGCGCATGCTTTCACCTTTAAGCGTGATATGAGGCGCAACATTCACTATGGTCTCTACAAAAGAGTCAAGCAGTCCCCTGGTCAGGGAATTGGTGGTAATCAGCACCATCGTGCTCACCGCCACACCAAAAATAGTGGTCAGCGTCTGCCTGCGACGCCCGAGCAGATGACGCAGGGCTATATTAAATAATGTTTTCAGCATAGCATAATGCCCTCCCGGAGAAGGGGGAAAAAGCCAAGCTCGCACTTTTTCCTGATCATAATAATTTTTATAACGTTGCTCAATGTCATTTCAGGCATTCAGATCAGCGTAATTCTGGAGAAATTTTATTACTGTCTGCCTGCTCGTTGCAGGCAATGCAATCATTTGCACAAGCTTTAAGATAACCTTTAAGCGTAAGAATCACTTCGTTATGCAGACGTTTTTGCGCAATGGCATTTTTATAATCAAGGGTGAAACTGAAAAAAACTCTGCCGGAAGAGACCGTATATTTAGCAAGCATTCCAGATGCCTGCCCAGTGGATATCCGCTGTAACGGGTCGTTTTTGCTCTCTACTTAAACAAGCCAAAGGCCCAAAGATTTAATTAATTGTCCATTATCTCCTCATAATTGACTGATATAATACTGCTGGCACACTTTTAATTTTAGTGAAGGTCAATAAATGAACAAAGCACAATCCCGCTGAAGGGAAAATCGCTGTAGACCCTTCTGAAACAAAACAATAAAGAGGCGACGGGGCCTCTTCAGTTATTGTGTACTCATGTTAATGGTATATATTACTGAATTACATTTTACAACATCACATACCAGAAATCCTGCAAGAAACGTATCCGGGGCGGCATGAGCGACAACGCAAGCAACAGAACAATCGAACGGAAGCATAGCCATGTGGAAATATGCCTGCATGGTGACGTTGCCTTTAACGGGAAAACAACCGGATTTGAGCGTTTTGAGTTTGAGCCTAATGCCCTGCCCGAACTCTCTTTTTCCGATATTGATATCTCTACAACATTTCTTGGAAAAACTATCGGAGCACCGCTGATGATCTCCTCTATGACAGGAGGATACAGCGAAGCAGCAACGCTTAACCAGCGTCTTGCAGAAGCGGCTGAACGTTTCCGCATTCCCCTTGGGGTTGGCAGCATGCGTCAGGCGCTGGAGAACAGTTCGTACCGTGAGAGTTTCGCGATTGTGCGAAAATATGCTCCTTCCATACAGATTTTCGCAAACATCGGAGCACCGGAGGTGGCCAAAGGGCTGACAGATAATGAGGTCAGCACCATGCTTGATCTTCTGCAGGCCGACGGCCTTATCGTCCACCTGAATGCTGCGCAGGAGCTCTTTCAGCCGGAAGGAAACACCGATTTCCGCCATGTGCTTGAGCAGCTTTCGATACTCACTGCTAAAATACCTGTACCGGTGATTGTCAAGGAGGTCGGATGCGGCATTTCGGCATCTGTAGCCCGCCAGCTCATTGAAGCTGGCGTGAAAGTAATAGACGTTGCCGGCGCTGGAGGCATAAGCTGGCAGAAAGTCGAGGAGATCCGCTATACCCGGCAGTTTGGCCAGGAAACGCGCTTCAGTCTGCCAGCTCTCGAAGAGTTTCTGAACTGGGGAATACCAACAGCACAATGCCTGCTGGATATCAGAGCACTTAAAAATGAGTCCGATGGCCTCAACGCTTTTGAAATTATCGCTTCAGGAGGAATCCGGTGTGGCATCGATATTGCCAAATCACTTGCACTTGGAGCACAGCTCGCCGCTTCGGCACGATATATCCTTAAAGCCCTTCATGAAGGAACACTTGAAGAGACTATCAATTCCTGGCTGAACGATCTCAGGGCAGTGATGTTCCTGACCGGAGCCGGCACGATACCAGAGCTTCGGAATAAAAACCTTCTCATTAAACACTGACGGATTTCACCATGAATATACCCGTGACACAGGCACTTATCGAAAACAAGTACCGCTTCTCCCTGTCGAGAATCAATGATGCTCTTGCGAGCTGTTTCGACAGGCAGAATCCGGTTACCCTTTACGCTCCGGCCAGGTATATTCTTGAAGGAAAGGGAAAAAGAATCCGTCCGTTTCTTACCCTTCTTGCTTCGGAAGCGGTATGCGGTTCTTCGGAAAATGCTCTCCATGTCGCCCTGGCGGTTGAAGTCCTGCATAACTTCACCCTTATTCACGACGACATCATGGATCAGGCAGAACTCCGTCATGGCAGACCAACTGTTCACAAGCAGTGGAACGTCAATGCTGCCATCCTGTCAGGTGACATGATGATTGCCTACGCTTATGAACTCGCCCTGAAGGAAAAAAGCAACCGTCATGGTGAACTGATCCATATTCTCAACGACGCCAACATCACGATCTGTGAAGGGCAGGCGCTCGATATGGAACTGGAAGAGAAAAAAGATGCTACGATAACCGACTACCTTGACATGATTGCAAAGAAAACCGGACGACTTATTTCGGCGGCACTTGAAGCCGGAGGCGTTGCGGGCAATGCAACCGACGAGCAGCTTCAAAGTCTGGTGCTTTTCGGCGAAAAAATCGGTCAAGCGTTCCAGATACAGGATGATTATCTGGACATTATGGCTGAGAACGGGAAATCCGGCAAAATTTCCGGCGGCGATATCATCAACGGCAAAAAAACCTACCTTCTGCTCCGCTCTCTTGAGCTGACATCAGGAGCGGATTTTGATCTCGTCAACTCCATCATCATCAATAAAGGCATCAGCGCCGACAGGGTTCCTGAAGTAAAAGCCATTTACGAACGGTGCGGTGTGCTTGAAGAAACCGCATCACTGATCAACCGTAATACCGAAGAGGCGCTTTCAGCAATTGATCATCTGCCATATGCTGAAGGACGAGAGTTTCTCAAGGGATTTGCCAATATTCTCATGAAGAGGGACTTCTAACCATCCGGGCGTTATGACACTCCCTGCTCCATTGGAAGAGAGGGTTCTGTTGCTTGCCCTGACCCTCATCCCGGGTATCGGTCCCGCAAGAATCAAGGCAATCGCAACTCACCTGCCCGGCAGACTTAGAGATTTGCTGCACCTTGATGTCAGAGAGCTTACAGAGATATCGGGAATTGGTGAATCTCTGGCCCGGCAGATTCACCATTTTCTTCACCATACCGCAACAAGAGAGGACGCTGAGCGGACTGCTGAAAAGCAGATGAACGAACTTCAGCGCTTTAACGCACATCTTGTCACGATTCTTGACCCTGACTATCCGCCACTCTTAAAGGAAATTTATGATCCACCTTCGTGCCTGTTTGTAAGGGGGAGACTCCCTGACGCAAACAAGCCTTCACTTGCCGTTGTTGGTACGAGATACGCTTCACAGTACGGAAAACAGGCTGCAACAATGCTGTGCCGTGATCTTGTCAACTCCGGGGTCATCATCTACAGTGGACTGGCTTATGGAATCGACATGGCGGCACATGTCGCGACTCTGCAAAACGGGGGCACAACGGTTGCTGTTCTTGCAAGCGGAGTTGATACCATCTATACCGATCCGAAAGGAAAACTCTGGCCAAAAATCATTGAACATGGAGCCCTCATCTCAGAGGAGTGGATTGGTTCAGAACTTTCACCGGGAAAATTCCCGAAAAGAAATCGCATCATATCGGGAATAACTTCCGGGACTATTATCGTAGAATCTGATTTGAAAGGCGGATCGTTGATCACTGCAGCTTCTGCCCTTGAGCAGAACCGTGAGGTTTTCGCCGTTCCCGGAAGCATTTTTTCACGAACCTCAAGGGGAACAAACAAGCTTATCCAGCAGGGATCGGCAAAAGCCGTCATGAACGTTGAAGATATCATAGAGGAACTCGGGCCGCAATTTGCAGAAAATTATTCCGTAAAAACACCATTGCGGCAAAACAGAGAGCAAACCCCTTTTACCCCGATAGAACAAACCATATTGGGATACATGACGACTGAACCCATTCATATAGACGCCCTTGCCGCAGCATCAGGCATCGATATATCCCCGCTTCTGGTGCACCTGTTTGAGCTTGAACTGAAAACAGCAGTCATACAACAGCCAGGGCAGTTTTTCCAAAAAAGAATTTTCTGAATACAAAACATAAAAGGATAGAGGCTTTTCAGCTTTGTGTAGTTTTTTACCGCGGAATTCTTACCTTTGAATTGTATAATTATGACCAATTGTACATTCAAAGGCATTGAACGATTAGCATACTAACTTAAACTATATCATTGATGATTAATTCAAGAGGATTTATGAAGATGTCACGCCGTATTATTATGGCGGTTGGCTTGAGCGTGGTGCTGGGTGCCCCTCAATCGTTCGCCGCACAGGACACAGGAAAAGTTAGTGTTGTGGACTCAGGTAAAATCCTGCAGCAGCTTCCTGAAACAAAACAGGCCGAAGCATCTTTGCAGGCAACAGTCACTCCATTGCAGAAAGAGCTTGACCGCTTGAACCAGGACTATCAGAAATCAATTGCAGCATATCGGCAGGAGGCAGGTTCCTTGACAAAAGCAGCAAGAGACCAGAAAGAAAAAGAACTCGGTACAAAAGCTGCGGCTATTGAAAAATACCAGCAGGAAAAGTTCGGGCGTGGAGGTGTTATTGAAAAGAAACAGCAGGAACTGCTCACCCCTATTCGCCAGAAAGTATTGAATGCTATTGAATCAATAGCACAAAAGGAAGGAGTTGGTCTGGTTATTGAAAAAAATGTTGCCATTTTTGTAACGCCTGACCATGATCTCACCTTCAAGGTGATGAACCAGTTGAATATCAAGTAATTATCTTGTGATTTGAAAAGAGTAATTGTTCTTTTTCTGCATGTTATTCTGATTGTAGCATCGGGTTGCGGCGATCCGGTACAGGAGCGCCGCTCTCCCGAAACGGGATTTATCGGTCCCGGTCATCCCATTCAGGAAAGCTGGAATGTCAGAATTTCCCTTACAGAGTCCGGGGTAAAACGTGGAGCCATTGAAGCCGGACATGGAGCAGAATACAGAGTTAATTCCGGCAGCGAACATCATCTTGACCGCGGGATCAGGCTTACCCTCTTTGACATCAATGGCTATACGACAACGACCATAACGGCCAATAAGGCTGTCATTCATGATAATCAGGATATTGAAGCCGAAGGAAACGTTATCATCACCTCTCGAGGCACAACGGTTATCAAAACCGAATATGTCAAACGAACGTCCAACGATCACATGATTCGTTCAGACAGGTTTGTCACCATTACCAAAAAGGATGAAACCATCCGGGGTGAGGGTTTTGAAAGTGATCAGACCTTGAAAAAGTACCGGATATTCCGGGGAAGCGGAGAGGGATTTATAAAACAATAATGAAGTTTGTCTGTTCATGAAATTACACATCTTAAAGTCAAAAATTCATAACGCTATAGTTACAAGTGGTGATCTCGAATATGAAGGGAGCATCACCATTGACAATGAGCTTCTTGAAATGGTCGGTATGATTCCCAACGAAAAAGTTCTTGTTGTCAACAACAATAACGGTGAACGGTTTGAAACCTATATTATCAAAGGCGCTCATGGCTCCAGGGAAATTCAGTTGAACGGAGCTGCCGCCAGATGCGCTCTGGTTGGCGATGAAATTATTATCATGACCTTTACCATTATGGAAGAGGAGGAAGCAAGAAACTTCAAACCCATGGTTCTTATTGTCGACAAGGAAAACAATCCAAAAAGCCGGCACCATGTAGGCGAAGAAGGTGAACCCTTATCATAATTCCATCCGATATTTCCCACATTATTCCAGCAATCAATGGCACTTGCAGTAATCATCATGGCCGCCGGAAAAGGCACTCGAATGCAGTCAGACCTGCCAAAAGTGCTGCATCAGGCCAATGGGCGCCCGCTTATCGACTATGTGCTCGATACAGCAAACATTCTTGATCCTGACAAAATAATATTGATTGTAGGTCACCAGGCGGATCTGGTCAAAGAGGCTGCCTCCCGGTATAACGTGATAACTGCTCTTCAGGAACCTCAACTCGGAACAGGTCATGCTGTCATGCAGGCTGAAGCCCATCTCCATGATTTTGATGGTGACGTCCTCATTCTGTCAGGAGATGCACCATTGGTCAATGCCGGCACGCTGCAAGACCTGATTGCCTTTCACCATTCCAGCAATGGGGCGGCAACGGTCCTTACTGCAGAAATGCAGGATCCCACCGGATATGGCAGAGTAATCCAGCAGAACAACAGTGAAAGCGTCCTTAAAATTGTGGAACAAAAAGATGCCACAACAGAAGAACTTGCCGTCAGGGAGATTAATTCAGGTGTTTACGTATTCAATGCACGCCTGCTTTTTCATGCCCTTCATCAGATAAACACGAACAATGCACAGAATGAGTACTATCTGACTGATGTTTTCGGTATCTGCTTTGAGAACGGCGAAAGGGTTTATGCTTTCAGGACAGAGAATCCGAACGAAATTCTCGGCATCAACACACCAGAACAGCTTAAGGAAGCTGAACAACTGCTCATACACTGCTGATTGAAAATCCGTAAAAAGGTAAGTGAGCTGAGAGGTTTCAGAGTGGATTGCGTGATAATTGCATCTTGGCCAGGGGCAAACTAAGGAAACGCTCAGGCTGAATATTCACGTTCCTGAAGATATATTCAACCTATTTTCTGGTGCGTCGTGGTTTTTGCTCTTCTGATTCTTTTGCTTTGTTCTGCCTGCTTCCTTTGATGTAAGAGACCGGAGAGGAGAGGTCAATATCTTTACTGTCCTTCTGTATTCCGTTCTCATGCATGGAATAAAACTCTACAAGATTACCGTCAGGATCCATGACAAAAAAAGCTCTCCCTTCCCGGCGATGAGCTGGCCTGGTCACAATATGGACACCATGGTCGTCAAGATAGCGAGCTGCCGCGTCAACTTCAGCGTCTGAAGCAAGCCTGAAACCAAAATGATCTACCCGGATATCCCTTGTTTCAGGAGATCCGGGTGTTTCGGCTTTCACAAGCACAAGCATATCCGAGTTAATGCGCAGATAAGTAATATTTGCACCAACCCTGTGATCAAGCTTGAGTCCAAGAATACCACCGTAAAACTCTTCGGCCGTACGCAAGTCATTGACACGAAGGGTTATCTGGCTAATCCCTGTCAGTTTCATCATCTTCTTCAGCTTGAACAATTTTTTTCTCGACTGGTTTCTCCAGCGTGTAATTGTATTTTTTGGCAAAATACTCGGCAACAGCTTTGTGTGACGACTTTTCCCGAATTTCAAATTCAAGGCTGATCGCTATCTGTTCCGGAAATACCTTGTCCGATTCGGATTCACTGCTTGGGTTACGGATCATCTCCTTGTAGGGAAGAAGCTTGTCTTCAAGTTCTGCCCGTTCTTCATCATGTAACCTTTTTGCTTTTTTTGAAATAGCGACCACCGTCTCGTACAGATTCGAGTGTGCACTTCTCAACTTGTTCAGGTCAACAGGTTTAACCGGCATTGCACTTTATTTTACGTGTTTATAAGAAATTTGCTGATTATTGCGGTCACGGTATCTACCGCCTTGTCAAGATTATCGTTCACAACCACCTCATCGAACCGCTCTGCGTATGAGAGCTCCAAGCGGGCCCGCTCAAGACGCGCTTTCAGACTCTCTTCATCCTCGCTCTCCCGCTCTTCAAGCCTTTGTTTCAAAACATTCATACTCGGCGGCTTGAGAAAGAGCAGCAATGAATTTTCAGGGAAAAGCCGCTTCAGATTCAGTGCACCCTTCACATCAAGATCAAGCAGAATATGGTTACCGGCATCAATTATTTCAAGTGTTTTATCAAGCAGGGTACCGTAATAGTTTCCAAAAAAGAATTCATGCTCAATAAAGCCGCCCGTGCGGATCTTTTCTTCAAAATCCTCTTTCTTCAGAAAATAATAGTTTATCCCTTCTTGCTCGCCAGACCTTTTCTGGCGCGTAGTAGCTGATACTGAAAACCTGATATCCGGCAGGCGTTCAAGCACCATTTTGGCAATGGTTGACTTTCCTGTGCCCGAAGGCGCTGAAAAAACAATAAGTTTTCCCCGCTGCCGCAACTCTTCAACCATAGAACTACTCTATATTTTGCAGTTGCTCCCTGATTTTCTCAAGATCTTCCTTGATCTGAACGATTTTCTGGGAAATATCTGCATTCTGGGATTTTGATGCAATAGTGTTTGCTTCACGCAACTGCTCCTGAAGCAGAAAGTTAAGTTTCCTTCCAGTCCCGCTTTCATCGTTGCTCAACTCTTCAAGAAAAAACTTGTTATGACTGGCGAACCGGGTCAGCTCCTCAGTAATATCAAGTTTATCAGCCGCAAGAACCAGCTCCATTTCAAGACGATCCCTGCTGTATGTCAAATCCTTACCGGCAACAGCTTCCACTTTAGCTGCGAGTCTTTTCCTGACCGCCTCAAGATTACCAGCCGCAAGAGTTGTAATAAGTTCAAGCGTACTTTCGATTTCGGCAATTCTTTTTCTGAAATCTATTGAAAGCTCTTCGCCTTCCCTTCGCCGCATAGCCTTGAGACGCTCAATCGCCTCCTGCAGGAGGTTTTTAACAAACGGCCAAAGCTGTTCGACGTTGTCAAGCGAAGAGACACCATTGTCGAATATTTCCGGAAACCGCAGCAGATGCTCAAGGAGAATTGGAGTATCAATATCAGATTCTCTCTTCAGTGTATCGAGCAGCGCTTTATAGGCTCTTACCTTGGGTAGATTGATACTGACCGAAATGGGCTGAGCATCATCGAGCTGGATCTGAATAAACGCGGCTATTTTTCCCCTCTGAAAATGCGCACGAATCATTTCCCTGACTTCAAGCTCGTAAGAGAGTAACTGACGGGGAAGCTTTACACTGATTTCAGCGTACCGGTTGTTGACTGACCGTAACTCAACAAGAGTCCGGACACCGCTTTCAACTGATTCAGCGCTGCCATATCCGGTCATGCTTTCCAACATAGTATTTCCTGCTGTATTCTTTAAAAAAAAGTAACCTGCAGGGCGTAACCCTGCAGAGATCGGGCAAAAAGGATGTCATTCCCCCTTTTACTTGCGAAGATCAAGTTCTGCTATCACCTTGCGGTAACGGTCGATATCAACATTTTTTACATAATTCAACATTTTCTTGCGCTTTGCTACCAGCATAAGCAACCCGCGACGGGAATGCTTGTCCTTCGGATGCAACTGCAAATGACCGGTAAGATCACTGATTCTGCGGGTATATAGGGCCACTTGAACCTCGGATTTTCCGGTATTTGTTTCTGAAGCGCCAAACTGCTTGATAACTTCGGCTTTAAACTCTTTTGTCAGGCTCATATCTCTTCGTTTGTTATGTTAAATCAGTTGACCTTTAATATAATATTTAGCAATACAACTCCACCGTTTTTTTATCTTTTTCAATTTGCATTTTCAGCTCATCGAGTGTCGCAAATTTCTTCTCCTCCCTGATGAACCTGAGCAGAACGAACTTGACAATACAATCATAAAGAATGCCGCTATATCCAAGAATATGAGCCTCAACCGTTTTAATTCCTTCCTGAGAAACTGTCGGGCGAACACCAATATTCATCAAGGCCATGAAGGAATTGCCGTTAAGTACCGTTTGAGCAAGATAGACTCCGGCACGAGGCAGCAACTTGTCTGGATCTGAAAGCCTGAGATTTACTGTCGGAAAACCGATATCCCGTCCCCGCTTGTCGCCATCCACCACAGTCCCGCTGATCATATAGGGCGAACCGAGAAATTCGTTGGCCTCTTCAATCTTGCCGCTTTCAAGCAGTCCTCTTATTCTGGTACTTGAAAAGTGTTCATTGCCGATAAGAACTTCATCGACAACCTCCACATCAAAACCGAGTTCACATCCCAGTACCTCAAGTGTCTTGCGGCTCCCGCTCCTGTCACGACCAAATGCGTGATCATATCCGACAATTATGCTTTTTGCTCCAAGCAGCCCTACCAGAATATTTCTGATAAAATCATCCGAGCTGCGTGATGCGAAATCCGGTGTAAACCGAATGACAAAGAGCAGATCAACATGTTCCCCGGCAAGAAGATCAATTTTTTCATCAAGTGTGGTCAGCAGGCCGAGCGGTCCTGAAACTGCGCCTTTGAGCACCCTTCTTGGATGCGGCTCAAAGGTCACAATAACACTTCTCAAACTGCGGGATTTTGCAACGGCAACCAGCCGGGCAATAATCATCCTGTGTCCTTTATGCACGCCATCATAGGATCCTACCGTCACAACAGAAGGAACGGCAGAAAAATCATCAGGTCTTGCGGAACCATAGCTATAGACCTGACTATTATCATACTCAACAATACGCATAGCTGCGCTTATCTCCTCTCACCCGGACGGGGTGTTTGATACCTCTTGAAGAATAGCTTCAATACTCTCTGATACCGTTCTGGCCGAGCTCAGTTCGTAAGGGCCAACGGAGACCCTCCTGAGGGAGGCAAGATAGCCTCCGACGCCAAGCGCAGAACCAAATTCATGCGCAATAACCCTGATATAGGCTCCCTTGGAAACATGAAGCATAAAATAGACCACCGGCAGTTCAATGCGCGTGACTTCAAAACGGTGTATAACAATCTCTTTTGCTTTGCGCTCCCTGATCACCTCTCCCTTGCGGGCATGTTCGTATAGACGTTTTCCGTTGTGCCAGGCAGCGGAATGCATGGGTGGCTGCTGCTGGTGCTTGCCAATAAAGGCTGAAGCTGCTGAACGGATATCATTCTCCGTAAGGTGTGCCGTAGCACAATGGCCATATTCTGCCGTTTCGATATCATGACTGTCCGTCATGGCACCAAGCTTTATGGCTCCGTCATAGACCTTGTCAAGCACTTCAAGAGAGGAGATCTCTTTTGTTTTCCTTCCAGTCGCAAGGATAAGCAGACCTGTTGCCTTTGGATCAAGAGTTCCACAATGACCCACCTTGCGCTTCATACCTGCATGCTTATAGGTATTCCTGATTTTTGCCACCACATCGAACGATGTCCAGTCGAGCGGCTTATCAATCAGGAGAAAATTGCCTTCATCAGGTAAAGGCTCCCTGTTTCGCTGTTCATCCATGCACACTCTTGACAACAAGCTCTCTTTTAAGCGTTTTCAACGGAACTTTTTCTCACCCCGCTCAAAAGCTGTTCAATCCGGTTTGCACGCTCATAGAGGTGATCTTCATGGAATTCAAGTTCCGGAATACGTCTGAAATGGTGCCGAATTTTCGATGAAAGAATCTTTCTAATACTCTTTGTTTTGTCGTGCAAGGAGGCCATAGCTTCCTGCTGCTCTTTGGGCGTACCGATAATTGAAACATAAGCCCTGGCTATGCTCAGATCGGCTGTAATCTTCACCTCGACAACGGTGATGATCGGACCACTGCGGGAAAGCTCTTTTTGAAGGATTGCTCCAAGTTCCTGTTGCAGCAGTGATGCAACTCTCTCAGTACGTATCGACATACATCAACAATAAGCTGTTCAAAGTTTTCGTTTTTTCTCCACAATCTTGTAGGCCTCAACAATGTCACCGACCTTGATATCATCATAGTTCTTCAAGCTCATTCCACACTCATATCCGGCATCAACCTCCTTGACGTCGTCCTTGAAACGCTTGAGCGCAGCAAGCTGACCTTCATAGATCTGAACACCGTCACGGAGCAGGCGAACCTTCGAGTCACGGAACATCTTGCCTTCAAGCATATAACATCCTCCAACATTGCCAATCTTGGGCACCTTAAAGATCTGGCGGATTTCAAGAGAACCAAGGCTCTCTTCATGTAGCTCAGGAGAAAGCATTCCTTCAAGTGCCTTTTCGACATCTTCAAGCACATGATAGATAACACTGTAGAAACGAACATCGAGATCTTCCTTTTCTGCCAGCTTTTTGGCGTTGACATTCGGACGCACCCTGAAGCCTATAATGATGGCATCTGAAGCCGCGGCAAGCAACACGTCGGTTTCTGTTATCTGCCCGACACCCTGGTGAATAATCTGTACCTTGACCTCTTCGTTCTGAATTTTCATGAGACCATCAGCCAGAGCCTGAATAGAGCCGTCAGTATCAGCCTTGATAATGACGCTCAGCTCTTTCATCAGCCCTTCCTTGATCTGGCGTGCAATACTGTCGAGCTTGACGCGAGTACTGCGGCGGAAATCATGCTCGCGACGAATAACCTGCCGTTTCTGCGCCAGGTCGCGCGCCTCCCTGTCTGTCGCCATGACCGTCAGTGCATCGCCTGACTGCGGGAGATCCTCAAATCCAAGAACCATTACCGGCTGAGAAGGGCCGGCAACAGGAATTCTTTTTCCTCTTTCATCCATAATGGCGCGAACCTTGCCAAGAGTATTTCCTGCAACAAAAGGATCTCCAACCTTAAGAAATCCCCGCTGAACGAGAACCGTGGAAATAACGCCCTTGCCTTTGTCAAGCTCCGATTCGACTATAATACCGCTTGCCTGGATTTCTCTTGAATAATTACCGCGAAGTTCCCTCATTTCAGCTTCAGTCAGAACTTTTTCCATGAGATCGGCAATACCGAGCCCTTTCTTTGCTGAGATCTCCTGACACTGATAAACACCACCCCATTCTTCAACGAGCACTCCAGCTTCGGACAACTGGGTTTTGATCTTTTCCGGGTTGGCTTCGACCTTGTCAATTTTATTGATTGCAACGACAATCGGCACTCCGGCCGCCTTGGCGTGATTGATTGCCTCAATGGTCTGAGGCATAACACTGTCGTCGGCAGCCACTACAAGAATAACGATATCGGTCACCTGTGCGCCCCTTGCCCGCATTGCAGTAAAGGCTTCGTGGCCCGGCGTGTCAAGAAAGGTGATTTTTCTGTTCCCATCAACTGTTACTTCGTATGCTCCGATATGCTGGGTAATGCCGCCGGATTCACCAGCAACAACCTTGCTGCTGCGAATATAATCAAGCAGAGAAGTCTTTCCGTGATCAACATGCCCCATGATCGTGACAACAGGAGGACGGGTCTGCAAATCAGCTTCCGCATCTTCCTCTACAATCACCGCAGTTGCCTCAACCTCAGAGATAAATTCAGCCTCGAAGCCAAACTCAAGAGCTATCAGTTCAATCGACTCCTTGTCAAGCCGCTGATTGATGGTAACAAACTTGCCAAGCGCGAAACATTTCTGGATAATATCCTTTGCTGTTATACCCATAAGCTCCGCCAGTTCATGAGGTGAAGCATACTCGGTAACTCTGACAATCATCCGCTGTGACTCACGCAAAGCCTCATCCTCCTCATGCTCGCGCTCACGCTCGTTTTTGCGCATCTTGCGGAATTTCTGACGTGAGCCTGTACTGCTGCGATCATCAATCCCGCTGATGGTTTTCTGTATATTTGCAGAAATCACCTTATCATCTACCGCAGGCTTCTTTTTCTTCTTTCCTTTTTTCTTGGCACTGGATGAACTGTCAGCAACGACAGGCTTTGGTTTGGCATCCGAAGCTGCTTTAAGCGGTTTCTTCGCAACGGGAGCTTTTTCTTCGGCACGTGCCTCCTCTGCCGGCTTTGGCTCAAACTCAACTTTCAATGCATCAGCCTGCTCCTGAAAATTCTTTTTACGGTTTTTCTTGCTTCTTCCGGCCTGCATATCAAGGGTACCAAGCACGGTAAGACCACCCATCATCTGCGGAGAGTCAAAAGAGACCAGATGCTCATTGACTGAAGGCTCCTCTCTTACCGGCGCCGGTTCGGGAAGGTCCGGGATCCCGGGAACCTCTGGAACTTCTGAAACTTCTGGAACCTCAATGACTGCAAGGGGCTCTTCTACTGCAGCAACTTCCTTGACCTCTGAAACTTCTGGAGCATCAAAAGCTTTCGGAAGAGTTGGGAGCTCAGGGGGCTCAGCAGCAGGAATTTCCAGCTGTGCAGGCGGTTCTGGAGTTGCCTCAATGATTACAGGCGCAATCACCTCTTTTTTTACTTCATGCACAACAACCACCGGAGATGGCGGAGGGCTGAGGGTTTCACTGAGGTGCTGCTCTTTTTCATAGGTTTTCCGTGACTGTTCCTCAAGCCTCGACAAGCGCTTCTCTTTCTCTGCTCTTATTTTTTTGGTCTCATCGACCATTTTTTTCTCAACACTGAAATGACCGAAAATCAGGTCGTGTATCTCTTCACTAACCATAGAGGATGTAGAGGCCACCTTGCCCCCTTCCTTCTTGACAAAAAGTAATACTTCCTGCGGACTTACCTGCAGTTCTCTTGCTATATCACTTATCCGATATCTTTTTTCCATGTCCTCAAGGGCCATTACATCCTCCTCTGGATTTAAAAACTCTTTACTCTTCAGCGATCTTCACTCTATGACCGTGCTCATGATTCATCCACCGCCAACACATCCGGCTCAGTGTCGATAGTATCATCAAAAAGACCCTCAAGATCCGCTTCGGTAAACTGTTCCTTTACGGTTTTATAAATATTTTCGGCAATCTTCTTCCAATAGCGCTTTTCTTCGTCGGTTACCTTTCGTTCTCTCGGCTTTACGCTGGTCTTATATGTTTTACCAAAGACAGTCTGCTCTTCAGGTTTAGTTGATCCAAGAAGAGCAAGCTCAATTTCATCAACTCCAGCTTTCAGTACTTTTTTTGCCGTATCAAGGCCGCTATCCAGAAGCTGGTAAATCATATCATCACCAAACTCTTCACGGAACTCGATAATATCGATGTCTGTGGGATCTTCAGTCGACTTGTCAATCACATCACGATAAACATCAATCTCATAACCGGTAAGTTTTTCCGCCAGATGAATGTTGTTCCCATTCTTTCCGATGGCATATTTAATCTGGTCAGGTTTGAGCATCACCCTTGCTTTCCGGGTTTTAATATCAGCATGAACCGTCAAAGGATCAATTTTCGCCGGCTGCATCGCCCTTGAAATGTAAATCTGCGGCTCATCAGCGTAGTAAATAACATCGATATTTTCATTGTTCAGCTCTTTGACAATGCTCTGGATACGTTTACCACGATATCCAACGGTAGCACCAACCGGATCTATCCTTGCACTGGTCGATTCAACGGCAACCTTTGCGCGTTCCCCTGGAACCCGTGCAATAGCCTTGATCACAATAAGACCATCAAGTATTTCCGGAACCTCATGTTCAAAAAGTTTGTACAAAAAACGATCATCAACTCTCGATACAATAACCTTCATTCCGCCGTCAGCTTTTTCCCGCTCAACCATACTGCCGTCATCAAGCCTCACTTTTGTTTTCTCACGCTCGATACGCTTGACATAGAGTTTCATCCTCGGAGTTCTGCGGGGATTATCCTTTTTCATCATCTCAGCCTTCGGCAAAACCAGCTCAACGCGGTGATCTTTCGATGTGTTATAGGTAAAAACAACTTCATTGGCACGAATTTGATAAACCTCGCCCGCAACAATCTCCCCGACTTTTTCGAGGCACTCTTCATAAACAACAAGACGTTCAAGATCCCGTACTTTTTTCTGTACAGACTGCTTGATAATCTGAATGGATTTACGACTCAGATAGTCTTCAAGCCTTATCGGGCCTTCCTCATAATAATCACCAATTTCAAGAGAGTCATCAATTTTTCTTACCTCTTTGAGTGTGATCTCGATGCTTTCAATATCTATTTCCTCTACAATCTTTTTCAGAATATAGACTTCAAAATCACCCCGTTCCGGGTTAATGAAAATGTTGGATTCAACTTCAGGATCATAATCTTTTCTGAGTTGCTTCTGAATAATGTCCTTCAGAAGATCGGCAATATCCATTTTGACAGCCGCACTTTCCGTGCGTTTATCCAGAAAGATCTTTGACTGTTCGATCTCCCCGAAAGCACTGGCAATCTGCAACCTCCGATCCTGACCCTCATCTTTTATCTTCTTTCTGACCATCTCTTTCTTGATTGTGCATTTTTAAAAAGAAAATTTCCACTCACCCGTATAAAATCCCCCTATAATTCAGCCTCAGGAACCGCACGGATTACCTGATTAAGATAAAGTGTGATGCATTCCATTTTCTGCCGTTGCCCTCTTTTTTTACTCTCTTGCGGCATGATCACGATGTATGCCCCGCTCTCTTCCGATAAAGAAACATCCTGAAGGTGTCCGGTCAGCTCAACAGGCTCACCATTCAAATCAGTATAGGTAACCTGCAGCAGTTTGCCGACGTGCCTTATATATTGACGTGGCAATATTATAGGTTCACCAAGGCCGGGAGAAGAAACCATCAGGTCAAAATTTTCACCAATCAGCTCAAGAAGCTCATCATCGCTTTCAATACGCTCTCTGATCCTTCTGCTCACCCATGCACACTGATGAATACGGATACCAATATCAGCATCCATCAAAATCTCTATTTTCCGGCCGCTACCTTTACCTTTTACCTTGATATCAATAAGATATGCCCCTTCACCCCGCGTACCGACAGACTCTGCAAGAACCTGTGAGACACAATTTTTGATGCGCTCCTGCATGAACACCCCATACGAACTTTAAATAGAAAACAAAAAAGTGGGGAATCCCCACTTCAGATAAGATAATTCTATACGTCTTTAAATCAAGTCTTTCAGTATACGAAAAAAACTGCCAGAAGCAAAATACCTTATATGGCATCCTGTTCTTTATTATTGAGACGGCTTGAAATAACCTCATAATCAGCCTCCTCTATATGGCGCTCTGAAGAAAATGAACCCGATGCACTTTCGCTATGGCTGGAAGCGCCTTTATTGAAAAAAAACAATCCTTTCTTCAGCATACGTAACACCATACGCAAAACCAGAAAAAGAAACAAAACAAGAAGAATGAATTTCAGCATCGCATCAACAGTTATTCACATCGTTTAACATTTTTGATCAGCAATCAATTATCTGCAGAGCCACCTCCGATCCGCCCTTATCTTGTATCCGTTAATCATGAATCAGTGGAAGCTTTATCAGGCCCTGCTACTCGACCATTAACATGGATCGTAATTTCCCTTCGTTCACCCGGTACTTGAATGCCTGGACACCGTCAATAAAAATAACGGGAATTTTAAGTCCGAACTCTTCCAGCAGTTCCTGTTTACTGGATATATCTATTTTTTCAATATCAAAGGGCACAGTTGCTCTGACTTTCTGCAACACGTCCATTGCCTCATCACACAGGCAGCACTCTTTTTTGCCATAGAGTGTAACCGTATGACGCCTTATCGTCATGATTTCAACGGCTCCTTTTCAGCCTGTTCCCTCAGAAG
Organism: Chlorobiaceae bacterium; assembly: GCA_013334755.1. Taxonomy (GTDB): domain Bacteria; phylum Bacteroidota; class Chlorobiia; order Chlorobiales; family Chlorobiaceae; genus Chlorobium. Next base: position 53,444 of record JAAXWX010000006.1, read on the forward strand.
TTCAAGCACAGCTTCCAGAGAAAGCGTTGTCTGTTCCGAGGTTACCAGATTTTTCAATGCATAGAGTCCGGTTGTACATTCCATCGTGCCGATAAACAAAGCATAGGATGCGCTTATCCTGTTGGCTTCTCTCATTTGAGCCTTCATGCTCCTTGCTGCAAGGTCTATTTCTGTCTTTATGCCTGCACGGCGCAACCGCCACGCAATCTGCAGGCCATGATCGACCAAATCCTGCTGCTGCACGACAACATAGACAAGTGGGTTGTCAGAGTCGAGGAGAGCAAAAAGCCCCTGTTTTTCCATCGTCATCAGAAGCCTCTCCATTCCAACAGCAAATCCAACAGCGGGAACTTCCACAGAACTTCCAAGCTCCCGGGAAAGGCCATCGTATCTTCCGCCACCACCTATGGCATCCTGCGCACCAAGCTCTGAACTGGTCACTTCAAAGGCGGTATTGCAGTAATAATCAAGTCCACGGACAAGACGATAATCAATGTCATAAGCAATATTGCGTTCAGCAAGGTAAAACAGCACCTTCTCAAAATCCTGAACAGATGAGTCGTTAAGATAATCGTATAACCTGGGCGCCCCGGCTATCAGTTCCTGGAGTGCCGGGTTTTTCGAATCGAGAATTCTCAAAGGGTTTTTTTCAAGCCGCTCTTTCGATGCTTCATCAAGGATATCGTGAAAAGGCGTAAAATAGAGCTGTAATGCCTCACGATATCGGAGCCTGTCCTCCGTGTCGCCAAGACTGTTGATCCTGAGCTTCAGACCATGCAGTCCAAGTGAATCAAAAATCTCCATCATCAGGGTTATAACCTCAGCGACTGCTGCAGGAGAAGAAACTCCAAGCAGTTCAGCACCAAACTGTGAGAACTGACGCTGCCTGCCTGCCTGAGGTCTTTCCTTGCGAAACAGTTCGCCGATATAATACAGTTTGTGTACCGGAGCTGACGAAAGCAGATTTTTCTGGAGTGCCGCCCTCATAACACCTGCGGTCATCTCCGGACGAAGTGTCAGAGAGCGACCTTTCGGATCAGGCTGAAAAGAAAACATCTCTTTTCCAACAATGTCCGTTGTCGAGCCGATGCCTCTCTGGAACAGCTCGGTATACTCAAAAACCGGAGTCCGTATCTCGCTGAAACCGTATAGGGAAGCAAACGTATGGACCACTCTTTCTACATATTTCCATTGGGCAGCCTCTTCGGGAAAAATATCCCTTGTGCCCTTAACTGCCTGGTACTGCGGCATAACTTATAATAATCCCTGCTGATGAATATGTTGTTATATCTGCGGAAAATCTTTTTCCTCTTCCCTGAACAGCTCAATCACCTCTGCTGCTGATGTTGAAAGAACGAGTCGCCTGCGAACATCATCCCGACCTGCAATTCTCGTAATCCGGCCAAGGAGTTTCAAATGCTCAGCAAGCATCTCTTCCGGAGTTGCCAGAAGAAAAACAATCTTTACCGCTTCATTATCAATCGAATCAAAATTAATGGCATTCCTTAGTGTGGCAAAAGCCAAAACCGGCTTATTCACCCCGGCACTCTTGGCATGAGGCAGAGCTAATGTTTTACCAATACCAGTCGACATCTCATGTTCACGTTTGAGAACATCCTCGCGAAGCCTGCCGATATCCACAACCGCTGGATGATCGGCCACAATGGAGAGCATTTTTTCAATAACCTGACTTTTTAAGGTAAGTTCCAGATTCAAAACAATGTATTTTTCGGAAAGAAGACCTTCAATTTTCATTATGACAACCTCTTGCGGTTAAAACTTCTCCCAGTTGAAAGGTGCTTTCTTCTCACAAATCCAGTTTACAATATAAAAAAACATTTACTATCCGTTGCGGCCGCAGCACTGGATGCCGGTTCATAGGCGAATGGTCAGAAAATAGATAAATGGCGACACGAACATGATGGTATCAAACCTGTCCAGCACTCCTCCATGACCAGGAATCAAGCCGGAAGAATCTTTTACTCCGGCATCTCTTTTGAACATTGATTCAATAAGGTCGCCCGCCGGACTTGCCAACCCGATCAGTAATCCCGTCAACAGCGCTGTAGTTTCAGGAAGTTTCGGCACAAAAATCCCATAAATCATTGATGCAGCAATGCTTCCTCCCAGACCGAATAAAAAGCCCTCCCACGTTTTATGGGGGCTCAGACGCTCGAACAATTTGCGATGAATAAATTTTCCGCCCAGGGTACTTCCTCCGAAATAGGCAAAAATATCAGCTGACCAGACACAGAGAAACATCAGAAAAACCATAGCCTCTCCTCTTCCATCGACAACATCAAGGCGAAGTCTCAGAAGGGAACCGAAAGAGAGATTGACGTAGAGCAGTCCGGGAAAGATTGCTCCAAGATTAAGCAATGGAGAACCCTCTTTCAAAAAAAGCTCCATCACCAGAAGCGCGATCACAATCAAAAGCAAAAGCTCCCATACTTCCATTAATTGCAAGTAAAAGTTAACCTGTAAAAGCAGTGTGATTAACAGAACAAGCCAGAGCGCCGGGGGGTTGGCTTTATGAAGTGCAAGACGGTGAAACTCAAAAACGGCAAGAAGCGCCAAAAACGAAAAAAAGACAAAAAACCAGAATCCGCCAAGCTTGATAAGCCACAGCAGAAAAGGAATGCCTGCAAGAGCCACAATGACCCTCTGCAATAAATTAACGCTTAAAAGTTTACCCATACATCATTAATTAGACAACTGATCAACCTCCATGAGAAGCACTTCACTGCAATACCTCCTTCTTTGATGAAGATAAAGCAAACAACCGCCGAAGAACCATGAAAAAAAGGATTAAACTTCCCAAAACAATAAGCCACCACCATGGGGACTCGAGAATATTGCCAGACTCAACAGCTCTCAGGGATACCTTGCCTTCATTAAAAACAAGAAAAAGCAATGCGGCAATATTGTTTGCAAGATGAACAACAAAAGGAACAGCCAGATTACCTGTTTTGAGATAAATATAGCCAATATACCACCCAAGCAAAGCAAGGGGGAAAAGATTTGCCGCACTCATGTGAAAGAGGGCAAAAATAAAGCCTGTCAGCACTACTGCTGACCCGGACGACATGGATCTGGTATAATTCTGCTGGATATAACCCCTGAAAAGAAGCTCTTCACAAACAGCAGGAGTCACTGCAAGAACCACAGCAACAGTAACAAACTCCTGTATCGAACGCACCTGGGCAAGTTCTTTGATGAAGGCTTCCATCAAGTCACGCTGACGAACAACTTCAGCCCCCGCTGCTCCAAGAGCGGGCCATAAATAGCTGTCCTGTAATGCCATGACTGTATACAAAAATGGCTGAAGAAGAAAAATGCCGCTGACCGCAATGGCTGCTGCACCAAAATCTATACTCCTGTGTACCCCCAAAAAAGCAAGACTCTCCTGTGAAAACGGATTTTTCTTGCCTGTATGACGGCCAGCCAGGAACATAACGGGCAGAGCAAGTACAAGAACCTGCCCTATGGCTTGAATAAGGCGGATGGATGGAAGCATGCTTTCCTTAATACTCAATAAGGAAAAAGCCTCCGGGCTGCCTCCGGTAACAAGAGAAAAAAGTAATCCACCGGTGAGTGGATAAAGCACCATTATACCGATCAAAAAAAGAGTATTGGCCAGAAAAGTCGGACGACCGGAAGAGGAAAATGTCTGCATTGATTATCAATTACAATGAATCACGGTGAATTTGATACTTTATCTTCTGTAAACCCTGAAAAATAACATCCCCATTCAACAGAGAGATATTCGACCGGGATAAAACAAGTAAAAGAACTGAACTATCCGAACCTAACTATCATGGGAAGCATTGCATCACGCACCCCTGCAGGGGCTGACACTGACCGGATCTGACAATGATAAAGATTCTCTGTTTTCACAACGCAAGCCACCGTGCCAGTTACCGTTATAGAGTCGGACAGTTCCTCCCTTACTGGACGCATTATGATATTGATATGCATACCTGCTGTATTTCAGGAAAACACTACATCAACGTCCTTCGATTCCTCTTTTCATTTCACCAGTACGACTATATTCTGCTGCAAAAGAAAATAGTGCCAAAGATACTCATCAAGATCATGACAAGCCACTCGAAACTTATCTATGACTTCGATGATGCGCTATACACAAGAGAGAGCCGGGAATTAAAACAAAAAAAACCGCTTTCTGACAGTACAATCAATAAGCTGAAGTACATCCTGAAAAAATCATCTCTTGTTTTTGCCGGGAGCACCGACCTTGTTAATTATTCTAAAACAGTAAATGACCATGTTCACCTGATACCTACAGCTCTCGGCAAACAGATTTCTGAACTGGCTCTCCCTCCGGAATCCGACCACGTAACAATTGGCTGGATCGGTAATAATGTAAATCTGTTTTATCTCTCCATTATTGATGATGCTACAGTTTATTTACAACAAAAACATCCCAATGTCAGATTTTCCTTGCTGTGCGGAATCCCACCTAATAAGCTTAAAACGCATTGGCATTTTACTGAATGGTCATCCCGGGAAGAAAAAACATGGCTTCAATCCATTGATATCGGAATCATGCCGCTGACTGACGACATGTGGAGCAGAGGTAAATGTGCTTTCAAACTTCTGCAATACATGGCTTATGGAAAACCGGTTGTAGCCTCCGACGTGGGAGCCAACAAAACAACAGTCCATCATTCCGTAAATGGTTTTCTGGCAAGCACAACCGAAGAGTGGATTTCTGTATTGGAGCAACTTGTTCTTGACAGACAGATGCGGATCAATATGGGAAGGGAGAGCCTGAAGATCTTTACAGAAACATTTGAACGAAGCCGCATTCAACAGAAAATGGCCGATATTCTGCACGAATTCCATAATTTATTATAAAATAACTGCTCATGATTACCGCAATTCCCGGCGAGTCAGCAAAAGCCCGGGGATCATGGGAAGGTACACCATAAAACCACGCAGAAGCAGTGTTGCAGCCAATGCCGTTTCAACCTTTATACCCAGCATGACAAGCAAAGCAACACAAGTTGCTTCAAATGACCCGATCCCTAAAGGAATCAGGCTGAGCATGGCAACAATAGAGGCCAGAACAAAACAGGGAAAAGCAAGAAAAACCGTCACCGGTTCTCCCAACGCATAGAGCATGGCCCAGAGTGTGGCTGCATCGAGCAGGAAAACAATTATCTGAAAAAAGGTTGCTTCGGCGAAGAGGAACGGTTGACGCATCGCATCATCCGGCACATCAGCATAGGTTTCAAGAATACCGACAACAATCGGCAGACGCATCAACCATACTGGAAGCTCCTTCTGAACACCCCGCTTTTTTACCAGCAGGATTACCCCCGGTACAGCAACCGCAAACACAAAAAATATTCCGCCAACAACAACCATCCACTGACTTATATGGTGATATTCCCATAAAATAAAAAATGACGCAGCAGCAACTAAAACGTACGCTGCATAATAGGTTAGTATGCTGAGCAGCATGACACCCATGCCGAGTTTCCGGGAAATATTTCGCTGTCTGAATGCATTGACGATAAAGGCAATACCGCTGATACCTCCCGAAGGGAGCGCCTGATCGGCAAAAAGTTTTGCAAGAGCAAGAGGAAGAAGCTGATGCAGGGGATAGTCTACTCCGAAATGCGACAGTGCACGCTGCCAGACAAGGGCAAGCGCAATATAGGTACCGATCTGAAAAAATAATGCAAGCAATATCCAGAAGGGTTCAATATTGCGGAGCAAAAACAGAAAATGCGTCAACTCTCCAAAATGGCTAACGGCAAAGACAAGTGCTGCCAGAAGGAGCAAACCCGCAAAGAGCGCTTTATAAAAGTTTTTCCGCATAATAGCACACTTTTTTCTATGAACTCAACGGGTAATGATTTACTGCAATGATGAGTAAATAAAGGGAACAAGTTTCTTAGTTTTCTGCTGGTAAGCGCGATACTGATCACCAAAGGCTTTTTTTAAACCGTCTTCTTCCATGGGAATCAGCAATAAGAGCAAGACAACATAGATGGAAAACACGCAAAAAAAAGCCCATGCCACAAGGAGATACCCGATCACATAGTGCATCAATCCTATGATTTCCAGTACAATCGAAATCCATAACTCATCTATGGATATTCGGGCAGGATCGACCGTTGGCAGACAGCGGTTGATCAGCAGTACAGCTATAAGGGAATTTACAATAAGCAGGAAAAAAAGGTTGAAGATATTGACAAGCTGAACCATAATGGTGCCTGTTGTTTTATCCAGAACAGAGCCCGTAGCAACCAGCATGAGGGTTAAGAGAATGCCCAAAAGGCAAAGAATCGCGGTTCCAGCTATCTTGATCGAATAGATACATAGCTTTCTCCTCAACGTGAGCATTCACAAAAGAAAAAAACAAAAATCGACTCATGATCATAGAACAATGACTTTGCCTGTTTTAAAGACAAAAGCACTGAGCATTCTCTTTACAGACCTTCCCGGAAACAATTCAATACCATCTTTAACTATTTTTATATTAAATAAATAATGAATTCAGATCCGTTCCGGTTCCTGAAATAATTATTGAGAAAAATACCATAAAAATAACCTGAAAACACCCGGTAACAGAGTAAATAAATAGTCACGGCACTTTGAAAACTGTCCGACCCGGTTTTCTGATATAATAATCAAGCGACAGTTTGCCTCTTTGACACATCTTTTGCTGAATAAAAAACAACTGTTGCATTGTACAACAGCTCAATAACACTCATTCACCTCAGGATTTTTTTTAGCAAAAGAAAATAACGCCAGGCATAACTTATTCTTTAAATAGCACTTATATAATAATGCGCGGAATATTTCACTGTTTGGCACGTTTTTTGACTAATTATCTTCAGAAAACGAAAAACATTTACTCAAACAATAAAGAAAACAAAGCCATGAATACCATCAGCAAAATAAAAGCCCTTATTATCGGAGCAGCAATCATCGCTTCAGCTCCTGTTGCAGCACAAGCAGTAGTCATAGCTCCTCCAAGCGGTGCATCCACGAAAGGAAGCGCAAAAGTAGAAGTCACAGTACCTGAGTTCATTATCCTTCATTACTACTCGTCTCTCTCGCTGAACTTCGCAACACCGGAAAGCGAAATCGTTAATGAAGGTTCGAACGCATTGAATGTTACCTGGGAAGGCAGAACGGACGGCAGTGGACTTGCTCAGGGAAGCTTGAAAGAATCAGCGCTTGAACTGGACGGCGGTGAAACCACTGTGCACATTCCGAATGTCTGGGCAGTAAGGGGATTCGCCCAAAATGGAAAAGCAAAAATATCAATTGAAATCCCTAACGAAGGTGGCAAGCTGGTGAACGGAACATCGGAAATCGTCCTTTCAAACCTTAAAATCACGAGTGAGCACGGCACAGCAGCATCTGTAGATGTTCCTTTGAACGGCATAACAAAGAGCAATGCAACGGTAGGCGGGATTGACATGGACCTCAATTTCGACAAAACGTCACTTTCCGGCACCCATACCGGCGGACAGTACACCATCATTGCTTCGACGCTCTAAAGAACATCTTCAGTTAAAAAAATCCGGGACTCTCTTGACAGGAGTCCCGGATTTTTTTATGCTCGCTCGGGCAGAATTACTGTTTACGACTTCCGTTCTGTTAGCCCCTTAAATGTCGTCCCAATATCGAGCAGATCAGCAATATTTGCTGCCGGGTCAATGAGAGGCTTGATAAGCGGCGAGGCACAGGTCATGAGTGTGGTAACTCCCGGTCCGTGGCCGGCTTCAAGACAGTCGCTGTGCACAACAATACCGATCGTAACCGCACCCTTACGGTATGCTCTGCCGTAACGGTTGTCATGATCCATCAAGGCAACAAAATCGCCAAGACGGATCTTGTCGAGTCCATACTCTCTGACGGTTTCTGCATCACTCGTCATGATATCGTAGTCCCCTTTTGCCACATGAGCAGAACCAATGCCCGATCCCATGCAGACCGCAGGAACTACAGTTGTAACCGGCACTTCAAGTACGCCGTCCTCACGCTCCCGGATATTCATACCCTTTAGCAGGGATGGATCGAGGTTGAAAAGAGTGATTTCAGGGTAATCCGTGAGTTTCAGCCCCTGCCCTTTACCCCTGATGATGACGGTATCACTGTAGAGCAGCTTTTCCTTGACATCGCGCTCGAAATCGACAATTACATGCTCTGATCCTCCGTGATGACCGATCACACGACCTACGGCACCTTTTGCCTCACCGGTAGCGATAGTGGCCAGGTTGCCTGTGCATGAGTATATCTGCAAACCGACGTTTGGATGCTCGAAAGGTTTTTGCGTATCGGCGGTGCAGCTTACCCCGGGTTCAATATGATCACCTTGCCAACCGAAAGCCGGATCACCAACCTGAACGTTCAGGGTAATCCCCCCGATTGATGGAAGAAGAAATGGTTTGCCTTGATGGTCAACCTCCCAGTTACCTCTCGTTCTCGGCTGTCCCGGCTGGCATTGCAGCAGAAACTCTACAAGATATTGTTCATTTGTGTGAAGCATGTAATCTTCTGGTTAGTGTGTTGATTCGAAAAAAAGTCAGGAATATTATGCATCAAACCCCGGACGAATAAAGGCCCGCGCAGCGGGAAAAACAACTTCAACTGAACGGCGCAACCGGTCAAGATGAACCAGAATCTCAAGAGTACTGTCCTCCTCGGCAGGACGCTCTCTATAAAGCAGGCTCCATGCTGCAAGAGAACGATCAATGGCTATCAAGGCAACTTTCGCCGTCCCGCAAGCGTCAGCCTCAAGGGAACAACCGGAATCAGCCTCTCCACTGAGACGCCCTTCGACGGCACGGACAATTTTCGGGTAAATGAAATACTGGTAGTGCCTGATAACCTGGATCGGCTCTTCAAGAAGATGCGGGGGATGAGTCAGCAGCGATTCCTCCGATTCAGGAAGCTCACCGGCAGCCGCAAACCATTCATTGACCATGCCGGAGTAGAGAAGAGCCGCGCTGGCACAAGGGTGTTCCCGAGCATCACGCAGGAGACTCTGCGGCGGTTCAGAGAAAACGGTCTCATTCTGCAGATCCTTAGATTCAATACCCTCCTTGACTGCAAACTCCTTGATAAGACGCATGGCCTGCACAAGCGCTTCGCCCATTTCCTCCCAGAACTGCAAGTTCAATGCATCAAAATTCTGCAACACCTCTCCACCACCTTCTCTTTCTTCAGCTTCAATACGAAACTGCAAGCAGCGGGATGTGAATGCACAACGCTCACACCAGCGATCGCAATAAATGTATATACCCGGAATCAGATCTGGTTCGCTGACCATGACTTACAATATTTTTTGATCGTTAATCAATATCGTGCATCTGCAATTGGAATATACCCCAACCTTATAAATCGCCTAAAATACGTATTTTTAACGTAATTAAATTCAGATAGTGAAAACATAATGCTACATTGGTTTTTTTATACCTGGCACGATGCATAACATGATTTGAAACGAAAAAGATACTTATGATTGCACCAAAAAAGATTTTCCAGATGTTTTTCAGCCGGCTGAGACCGCTCAAACAAAAAATTTCTCCAGCACACCTGTTGCCATTGCTTGCCGGAACACTCGTTGTCGTTTTCTTCACCATCACACTTCTTCTGTCCGATCCAGGAAGCTATACTGACGAACTTGGCTTTACCGGCGATAATGATGTCGTCGTCATAGAAGAGAGCCCTCCAGTAAAACAACCGCTTGTTACGGTTACAAGGGAAAAGATCAAACCCGGTGAATCACTCTATACCATTCTTTCAGACAAAGGTCTGTCACCCAACGAAATTGACGGTATAACAAAACAGCTTAAAGGCAATTTTTCACTTCGGGGTTTCCGGCCTGGACAAAGCTATGAAACGGCAAAAAACAGCGATGGCACCCTGCATCATTTCTCTTATTTCCAGGACAAGGCAACTACCATTCATATTGAACAAAACGAGGAAACCAGCCAGCTCGTGGTACGCCGAGATGTAAAAGAGTTTGATACCAGAATTGCATCCCTTGAAGGCACGGTGACCAACAATCTCTCAAGTTCCCTTAAATCTAATGGCCGACCCAACCTTATGGGCGGCATAAAAAACCTCTTTTCCTCCAGGGTGAATTTCAGAAACGATATTAACCCCGGAACAAAATACAAGATTCTTTTTGAAGAAAAATGGTTGATGAATGAATTTATAAGCACCGGAAAAATCCTCGCTGTTGAACTTTCACTCGCAAACCGCACCTGCAAAGCGTACCTGTACACTGACAATAAAGGCAAATCAGGTTATTTTGACGAACATGGCAATGCACTTGAGCGAACTTCACTGTTCATAACCCCTTGCAACTATTCGCACATTTCAAGCAGCTTCGGATATCGGATTCATCCTCTGAAAAGAACAAGGCATTTTCATGGCGGAATAGATCTGGCTGCTGCTTCAGGTACCCCGGTACGTGCCGTTGCCGATGGAAGAATTATTTTCAAGGGGACAAAAGGAGGAGCTGGCAATATGATAACAGTAGCACACTCCGACCATTATTACAGCCAGTACCTGCACTTGAGCCGTTACGCAATGAGGTCTGGAAACAGCACAAAAATCAATCAAGGCCAGATCATCGGTTATGTGGGATCGACCGGCAGCTCGACCGGCCCACACCTCGATTTCCGTATCATCCACAATGGCAAACCGATGAACCCGATTGCAGCACTCGGCTCTTCAACCTCCAGAACCATTTCACATGCGGAAAGAGGCAACTTTTTTGCGAGCATCAGCGCCATGAAGGCACAGTTAGACAACAACAGGATGCTTGTTGCTTCCTCTTCGGCTAACCGGTCTGGGAATCGACGCAATCTTGTTGCGATTTGATCGTGGAGCACTAATCACGAGCTCCATCGGTATGCATGAAATCAACGGACCATACCCTCCGATAAAACAACAAAGGACGCATGAAATGCGCCCTTTGTTGTTTTGTTATGTTCCAATCCAGCCGGCTTCTGTCAGAAAAACCGGTTGCGGTCAAGCATGTAAAGCAGAGAATAGTGATAACTGATCCCCAGGCAAAGCCGCTCGAACAAAACGGCCTTAAGAACCGTCCTGTAGCTGGAAAATAATTTAAAGAGGAGTTACATCTTCAGCCTGGAGGCCTTTTGCTCCCTGAGTTACTTCCATCATGACCTTCTGGCCTTCAACAAGAGTTTTGCGCCCGGTGCCATTAATAGCACTGTGATGCACAAAAACATCTTTTCCGCCTTTCTGCTCAATAAAGCCGTAACCTTTTTCTTCGTTGAACCATTTTACAGTTCCTTCAACCTGAGTACCCATATCTACCTCTTTTTATTTTTGCCAGTTAAACTTGGCGTTACAATGAGCGAACCTCGACATGAGGCGCTCAAAAATGAATTTATTTTTTGTAAAATTAATTTACTCACTTTAAGCTAAATCAAAAAGGAAGTTCTGTAGTTTACGCTACTTTTTTAACATTGACAAAAAAAAACCAGGAAGCCTCTTAAAGAGCTCCCGGTTGCCATAACACCGATGAAGTAACCCTTCTTACCTGATTGCCCAGAACTTGATCTTGCGGTCATCGCTTCCGCTGGCAATTATTTTTCCATCTGGAGAAACATCAACAGACTGCACTTCAAGGACATGGCCACGATAAAGATGCAATTGCTTGCCGGACTTTACGTCCCACAGCCTTACCGATTCATCATTGGCCGCACTGACAACCTTGGTACCGTCCGGAGTGAAACAGACGCTGCGGACAGCATCTTCATGACCTTCAAGCACCGTAACAATATCACCGCTTGAAGCATCGAGAATCTTGACAAGGGCGTCACGTCCACAAACAGCAATGAGTTTATCATCAGGACTGAAAGCCAATGCATGTGAAAGCCGGTCGTTTGTATTGTAGTTATCAATATTTTTCCCGGTTTCAACATCCCAGATTTTGATAACCGTTTCCTCGCCGCAGCTTGCGATTTTTTTACCGTCGTGGCTGTAGGCAAGACATTCAATGTAGGATTTATGACCAAGAAACCTGGACAGTTCTTTTCCTGTTTCGACACTCCACAGCCGGATTGTGGTGTCGCGGGAACAGCTCGCCACAACTTTGCTGTCTGGACTGAATGCCACCATACGCACTGCAGTATCATGACCTTTACAGACATGCAGACACT
>JAAXWX010000090.1 GCA_013334755.1 Chlorobiaceae bacterium
CAGAACATCACGTTTATTGTCTTCAGTCAAATCCGGGTAATAATACAATGATGCGCCGCGATAAACTGAAACTGCACTGTTCGGTTCACCGGAAACTGCTATTGCAACACTTAAACCCCGGTTGATCAGTTCATCAACAAGGTGCTTCACATATACCTGCCCTCCGCCATACGTAGAAAATAAGTCACCGGAAGACACAATCAATATTTTCATGAAAATTAACCTTATTCATTTACCTGATCAATTCTCATCCCCTTATAACCCTCACAAACATTCAGATAAGTTTATCAACTCTTCTGACTATAATTACGATCAAAAAGCCTGATAAGGTTGTTATAATAATATATCGGCGAGAACAATGAAAGAGTTATGCGAATAATTTTATTCATAATACCCTTATCTTTTGGAAATCTTTTCTTGAATACAATAATTTTCGAATCCCAGTAATGCAGAAACAACCTGTTTTGAAGCAACAATGCAGGAATAACTGCATCATAAAACCTGCTCGATGAATCAGCAAATAAGCTATTGTTACTTAAAGATGCGTTATTACCATGCACTCGATACCTTACAAGAGGTTTCTTCAGCAGATAAAACCTATATCCTTCTTTATAAACTTTAACAAAAAAAGGATAATCATCGAGCATGGGAAAGCGCTCATCAAAACCGCCGATTTTCCTTGCAATATCCACATTAAAAAACATAGATGCCCCAACAATGAAATTTCCTGTAGTTAAAAGATATTTAAACTGCTTCCGAATCGGAGCATCAAAAACTTCATATTGAGAAGAAATAAGGCCACATTTTTTCTCATCATCACTAAAAACAGTCACCTGACATGAAACAAATTTAATAGACGAATCCGTAAGAACAAATGTAATATACTCTGATAATGCAAAACTTTCCAGAATATCATCACCAGCAATTATCTTCACCCACTCTGCATTGACTGCAGATAATCCCCTATTACAATTACCCGATATTCCTGTGTTTTTTTGAGCGACAATTAATTTAGCATTTACAAAACGTCCTTTATTTTCATCAAGCCACTTTCTGCATATTTCTCCAGTATCATCTTTTGAACAATCATCCGTGATAATCAACTCAATATTGCGATAGGTTTGCGACTTGATACTTTCCAGCGTTTCAAGAACAAATTTTGATGAATTATAGGTAACCACAACAACGGCTACCAGCGGCAATGATATTTCGTTCTCAATCATGAGTCGATTTCCTGCTGTTATACAGGTACAATTTTAAATAGGTTTTAAAAATGATTGCATCGTTAGTGGATGTTCGAAATTCTCATTTTCCGGCTTGCAGGAATACACATCAACAACTCCGATCTGTGCATCTCTTTGAGCAGGCAAGTCCGGAGAACTTCCGGCTATTAACAACAGCCCTCAACAGGTCAGCTTTGCATATCAGAAAAAAGCCTCTCCGTAGTCAATTCCATAAGCCAAAAAGGCTCAGAGCACTGCTGACTCACGATCGTGAAAGATCAGCAACCTGTATAATTCGACTATCAATGCCCATGAAAAATCACCTGTATTTTGTCTGTATAATCAGGTCACTCCGCACAAAACACTCCTGATTTCTCTCAGGCATATATCCATAGTATTGTCCTGGGAACAATTACCGGTAATGACCAGCAAAAGTGTGGCGCACGTCTGGAATCGGATGCGGTTGAGCGTCTCAATAACAAACAAATTGAGAAGAATTATCGGTAACAACTATAACAGTTATCAGTGGTGAGAGAGTTTTGTTCTGAACCATAAGTCTTTATAGGAGGCTATTTTTTTATGAATCTGCTTTTCATATCCGTGATAAGCTGCATCAGATCCATTCGTTTATCCATTTCCCGATAAGAGTATATGGATGAAAGAGCGATAAGAAGAAGACCTGCTGTATAGGCCCATGGGACAGCAAGCATCCTGATAGCAATAAAACACAGTAATCCTATCAGAAACTGAATAACGAAGATCTTGTAAAAGCCGAAGTCGAATGAAAAATTGTATTTAATTCTGGCAAGCAGATAGACCTGGATCAGATAAACAGCATAGCCAAGCAGGAATGAGACTCCCAGTCCATCCAGACCTGCTAATTTATACCCGAGAAGGTTGAAAAGCAGCACATAAACATTGGCAAGCAACTCGTTCCAGAAAAAAAGTTTCGATTCCCCTTTAGCCAGAAGAATAAACGCGATCGACCAGCTTACCGCCTTGAAGTACATCCCGAGCGCCGCCCATTGAATCATCCCGTTTACCGGCACAAATTTGGTCGAATACATGAGAACGACCACCCAGTTGATAAAGATAAAAAAGACGGATAGAACCGGTGCCAAAATCAGAATGGAAACTTCTGACTGCTGGTTGATCAACCGGTTTGCCTGTCCATTATCATGGGAAACCCCTGAAAGACGGGGATAATAATCGGTACCCATAGCTGAAAATACAAGACCTACATAGGTGTTGATAATTGCAAATCCGGCATTGTACAGCCCAACTTCGGCAACACCGCCCTCTGCACTGAGAAAAATTCTCACGATGTATGACCCGGCCGTCGTAATCAAACCACTGATTGTAAGCATAAAACCCATCTGCACCATATCCCTGCCTTCATCAAGAATGGTACTGAAGCTGACATCAATCTTTTTTACCGGTATTCTTCGGCCGTAATACCACTCAAGAAACAAGCCAAGGGCAGAACTCAGAATCAGTGCCGGAACAATAGCTTCAATCCGCCAGTAGTAGTAAAGCGGCGCGGAAATAAGCAGTCCAAAAAAAGAACCTGCCATACTGGCTTTTGCAAGGAACTGTATTTTACGCATCGCCTGCAAAAGAACGCTCTGCCCGATACTTAGCTGATTGAACAGCAGCGTTACTGAAAGCCAGACGAACGCAAGCGTATAATTCTTATTACCGAAGGTAATCTCACTCAACCAGGGACTCAAAAGAAGGGTTACCGCCGCACCCAGTAAACCCGTAATCCAAACCAGTTTGCGAAAAACCGCAACAATCGTGGATATCCTGGATTCATCACCGGAAGCATCAGCAGCAGAAATATTCTTTATGGCGCTTGTTCCGAGACCAAGACCTGTCAATCCTGCAATAAGCGAAGTTGTTGCAGTAAGGAGTCCGGAAATACCCATGCCCGCGGGTCCGAGCAGGACGGCAATAATCTTTGCGCGAACTATTGAAATAATGATCTGGAAAACCTGAACCCCTCCAAATAAAGAGGTCGCTTTGACTATCTGACGAAAGGATGATTTTTGATCATTCATTTTATTCTTGACCTATGTAGAGCTTCAAGCTTTACATTTTTATTTATAACTATTTATAACTTCAACGACATGCTCGACTTCAGCATCCCGCATTACCGGACTGATCGGCAGGCTGAGAACTTCTCCATGTATTTTTTCAGTTAACGGTAATTGCAAACCT
>JAAXWX010000046.1 GCA_013334755.1 Chlorobiaceae bacterium
TTACGGCATGGATGAAAGGTTCCCATCCCATAGGTATGGTGTTAAAGAATATCATGCTCAACGGCACGATCACGATGGTCGAAAGGTAGAAGACCGTGTATCCCATCGACAGTCCGAATCCCGGCAGAATGTTGCGTCTTTTTCTCTGAAACAAATCCATTTAGTTAGTTGTTAATGCGAACAACAGAGGAAAACGGGAGACTAGCTCCACTCCCGTTTTCCTGTAAAGTTGCTCTGCAGTTACGTGGCGGGAATGCCTGTTTGTCAGGGGGTATAGATCTGATCGAAAACACCGCCATCGTTAAAGTGGGTCTTCTGTGCACTGCGCCAGTTTCCAAACACTTCATTCAATGTAAAGAGCTTGATGGCGGGGAAGTTTGCGGCATACTTTTTAAGCGCTGCAGGATTGCGGGGGCGATATGAGTTCCGGGCAATGATCTCCTGTGCCTGCGGAGTATAGAGGAAGTTCAGATAAGCTTCCGCAACCTTGCGGGTGCCGTGCTTTGCAACATTTTTGTCAACGATTGCTACGGGTGGTTCAGCCAGGATGCTCACTGCCGGAGCGACAATTTCAAATTTGTCCGTTCCGAACTCCTTCAAAATCAGGTGCGCCTCATTTTCCCATGCCAGAAGAACGTCTCCAAGACCGCGCTGCGCGAAGGTGAGCGTTGAACCACGGGCGCCGGTATCAAGCACAGGGACATTTTTGTACAATGCTTTGATAAAGTTTTTAGCCTGTTCTTTCGATCCGGTCTGTTTTTGTTTATAACCCCAGGCAGCCAGGTAATTCCATCGGGCACCTCCTGATGTTTTCGGGTTCGGGGTGATCACTGAAACGCCTGGTTTAACAATGTCATCCCAGGTTTTGATGTGTTTTGGGTTGCCTTTACGGACCACAAAGACAATGGTGGAGGTGTATGGCGTGCTGTTATTGGTCAGCCTTGTCTGCCAGTTGGCCGGCAGGAGTTTGCTGTCGGAGATCGCATCGATATCGTAGGCAAGAGCCAGTGTAACGACATCGGCTTCCAAGCCGTCAATAACCGCGCGAGCCTGCTTGCCCGAACCACCATGTGACTGGTCGATTTTTACCGTCTGCCCTGTTTTCTTCTGCCAGTACTGAATAAAAGCGGCGTTTTCGCTCTGATAAAGTTCCCTGGTTGGATCATAGGAGACATTCAGCAGTGTTACAGGGTTAACAGCTTCAGCGATGCTTCCCGGAAGTCCGGATGCCACAATCAGTGATGCCGTAATGGTGAGTTTTTTTATCCAATCAAGATTCATGTTTTTCTCCTTTCTATTGTTTGATTGACAGGTTTGTAAGGCAAAAAATGTTAAAAAAAAAGCCAGCTCTCTGTTGTGTCAGGAACTGGCCATAGCAAAAAAGCTTATGGTATTACCTACACGAGTCAGGGATTTTCATGTCAGCATACTCCCTCATCTGACAGCAGCATGCGCAAGAGAGGAGGGGAGATGTTTCTGTTATCGTGTGCATTCTTTATCTGTTTGATTAACGATTGTTAATAAAGCGGAATGTTTTCGATGATTCCAAGCATATACCACAAATATACCGTAAAGATGGTATGCCGGGAATTCAGGATGGAAGAGCGGGATATGAGAGCTGAGTAAGGAGTGATGCGTAGAGAGATGGTATGCTTGCAGGGATGGACGGCAAATGGCAGGCAGCGGAAAATGAGCCGGCCATTCCAGTTTTCAGGGTGCCTATTTCGCGGTTATTGCATTCGTTGTGTTTGCAGCCACGAACCGATTTTTTTTGCTGCGGTGAAGCTGCTCCAGGCAAGTGCGGAGAGAAGCCTGTCGTCTCCCGGGAAGCTGGTTGAAAAGGCATTGACGGTTGATTCATCGACCCGGTAGGGAGCAAATGCTGTCAGAAGCGCAAGCTTTCCGGCGGTTTTATCCTCTACTCCGAGGGGCGAAATCGCCTCTTCACACCACTCGTTGTCCATACCGGGATCGTTTCCATTCCATTTTCCAACCGCGTCGCTTACCGTTCTGCGCACTTCTGCGGAAAGCGCCAGAGCTCCTGAACGCTCGACCGCCTGAGCGAAGCGGGCAAAGGCTCCGGCAATCGGTTGCGATGGCTGAGCCCAGAAGAGGTCATCCGGCAGCGGGGCTTCCGGCAGCATTTCAAGCGATGCTCCCGGCACTTTCGGGCGGCGTATCGCACCGCCGAAAAACCAGGCGGCCATCTGCATGGAAACTTTTTTTGGAAATCCACTGGTAAATGGCAGGGGAGAAGGGCCAAGAAGAATGGTGACCATACGGGTGATATAGTGGAACAGTACTGCTGTTCCGATAAACGCAGGAGCCTCTTTAGGAGTAAAAGGCGGCTTCTGCAGGAGCGGCGAACCGGGTGTCCGTGTGGCCGAAGCCCATGCGGCGGTCTCGCGGAGGAAGGGATCGTCGATCAGCTTTGTTTTTCCGCCGGTAATGAGGTCAGAGTAATCATTCCCTGACGATTCGAGCAACATGATGCTGTGGGCATCGACACAGAAAGGGCAGCGGTTGATAGCGGAAACTGATGCTGCTACAACCTCTTTCGCATCACGGCGTCCGCTGCCGGCAAGCAGCGTCTCCCTGCAGGCCATCCAGACTCCTGCCAGCAGCTCCGGGACCGGCAGATGCAAGGTAAAAGGCTCGACCTCAGCCCCGAACTCCTTCCGCACCTGGGCAAGCACCTTGCCTGAAAGGCTCTCAGCGGAGGCGCGGGGGAGGGATTGGAAATATCTAATGCTCATTGAAATGTAAGGGTTGTAGTGCCTTTTTTACCTCATCAGCAACACAATCAGAGTATCAAAAGTTTTCCGCTTTTTCAACCCTGCCCAGGGCAGCTTATTCTGTTTGCTTCGAACGGTAATACGTCGTAACTTCTTGATATTCTAAATGGCTTGATGAACTAACGGATATTCGGGAGTGTGACCGTGTTCTGGTTCGGATTGAGAGACTTGCGGCTTCTTTGCTGTTTTTAAACATTTATTTTGATTTATACTACGTCCATGCATACACCTGCTGCCAAAACTGAATACTTGAAGTTGTCTGTTTCCGAGCGCATTCAGCTCGTTGAGGACATTTGGGACAGCATTGCTGCCGAGGAGTCAACTGCGGTTGAATTGTCACAAGCCCAAATGGATGAGTTACATCGTCGCGTTGCCGCACACAGAGCAGATCCTTCCACGGCCATTCCGTGGGAAGAGGTTCGATCAAAATTATTTCAGGTTAAACCCTGATGTTTATTGTGGTCCGTCCAGAGGCTGAGCAAGAGCTTCTTGATGCTCAGGCTTGGTATGAATCAAAAGCATTGGGGCTTGGCTTTGAGTTTGCCCGTGCCGCTGATGCAGCAGTAGCATCGGCATTTCGCAATCCTTTTGGACATTTACGCATTGAAGAAGAATTCCGCCGGGTTCTTTTTCGTAAGTTTCCCTACTCGCTCATCTATCTCCCAAACCTTGATGAGTTGCTCGTGGTTTCGTTTTTTCATCAGCATCGTGAACCGGGTGCTTGGCTTAAGCGGGTTAGTAGCTGACTCGCTTGATTCGCCGCCGAAGAGATGTTGACAACTCTTTCAACTTCCGACAGCAGTTCAGCATTCCATCGTTGTCCGGGAACATTGGGGCATTATTGTGCATCATCAAAAATAATGTTTCATCTGTTCGCAACGTGATTTTGATTTCTTCATTTAACAGCAGCTACTGTCCAGTATTACAGTTATCATTACACGCGAACAGATATGAAAATCAGGCAATATCACGTGGATGCTTTTGCATCCCGGGCATTCAAAGGAAATCCGGCAGCCGTGTGTCCACTGGAAAATTGGCTGGATGATGGCACTCTGCAAGCAATCGCTGAGGAAAACAATTTATCCGAGACGGCTTTTTTTATGCCTTCGGAAAAGGTGTTTGCGTTGCGTTGGTTCACTCCGTTGAAAAAGGTTGATCTTTGCGGCCATGCAACCCTCGCGACGGCGCATGTCATCTTCGATATCCTTCGTTATCCGAAACAGAACATTTTCTTTGAAACCAGAAGCGGCGAGCTGAGCGTCGCAAGAAAGGGCGTGTTGCTGGAAATGGATTTTCCCTCACTTCCTCCGGAGCCTTGTGCTTGCCCCGATATACTGGCTGAGGGTCTTGGCTTCCAGCCTCTTGAAGTTCTTGCCGCAGACGATTACCTGGCAGTGTTTGACAGTGAAGCAATCGTTCGTGCCATCACACCCGATCATTCGTTGTTGCGGCAGCTCGACTTGCGCGGTGTCATCGTCACTGCGCCAGGCAGTGATGTTGATTTTGTCAGCCGCTTTTTTGCGCCTAAGTATGGAATCCCTGAAGATCCCGTTACCGGTTCAGCGCACTGTGAACTTGCACCATACTGGGCGAAAAAGCTTGACAAGAATACCTTGAGAGCGAAACAGGTATCGAAGCGAGGTGGGAACATCATATGTGAGGTGAATGAAGACCGCGTACTTCTCTCAGGACATGCGGTTACCTTCATGGAAGCGGACATTTTTTTCTGATCCAGCTCCGACAAGTTTGGAGCGGTATGTCTTCAGAGCAGCTTTTCCTTTACTTCCGGCCTTACGTTTTTATTGTGAGATGTTTTCAGATAGCGTTATGATTAAATATCGGCTGTTACGGAAACAAACAGGAAGAGAAATGGAATAGCATAAACATGGAGAGTGATTATGACACAGAACAAGATTGCGGTTTTTGTGGGAAGTCTTCGCAGGGAATCCTACAACCGGAAAATGGCAACGCTTCTCATAGCGCTTGCGCCTGTATCGCTGACACTTGAAATAATAGAGATCGGCCAACTTCCGCTTTATAACGAAGACCTTGACAACGATACCCCTCCTAAGGCCTGGACGGAGTTCCGGGAACGGGTAATGAAGTTTGACGGTGTTCTGTTCGTCACTCCCGAATACAACCGGTCAGTTCCTGCCGTGCTCAAGAACTCCATCGATGTTGGTTCCCAGCCCTATGGAAAAAGCATCTGGAACGGAAAGCCCGGTGCCGTGATGAGCGTCTCACCTGGCGCAATAGGAGGATTTGGCGCAAACCATCATCTGCGCCAGTCACTGGTGTTTCTGAACGTTCTAACCATGCAGCAGCCTGAGGCCTACATCGGAAACGTCTCCGTTCTTTTTGATGAGAGCGGTAACCTTGCGAATGATTCGCTCAGGGAATTCGTAACGAAGTTTATGCAGGCCTTTGGAGCATGGGTGGAAACCAACAACTGCTGCAAAGTGCGATAAAATGCAAGATTTGAAGGGGAGTCAGCGGGTTTATGGCTACCCGAGTCCGATCACCTCGCCCTCCAGATCAAACGGCGCTGAGTCGGAAATGCGCGCGCGGCAGAACATGCCGGGCTGGACCTGGAAATCACCTGTTTCAAGCATACATTCATTGTCCACTTCGGGAGCATCGTACTCTGTGCGGCCGTAGGCCATGCCTTCCTCCACCTGATCAATGAGCACAGTGATCTCTTTACCTTCAAACTCCCGGTTTTTCTCCTGCGAAATAGCTTCCTGAATCTCCATGAGCTCGGCCACGCGCTTCTGTTTTTCTTCGTCGGTCACGCTGTCTTCAAATGCGAATGACGGCGCATGTTCTTCGTGGCAGTAGGGGAAGCAGCCGAGCCTGTCGAACCGGATGGCTTCGACGAACTGCAGCAACTCTTCGAACTCCTGGCGGGTTTCGCCCGGATAGCCTGCGATCATGGTTGTCCGCAGACGGATATCGGGGTTTTTCTCCCGGATGGTCTCGATGAGCCGGATGGTTTCCTGCTTGTTGATTCCGCGGTTCATTGACCGCAGGATACGGTCGTTGCAATGCTGCAGGGGAAGGTCGAGATAGTTGCAGATGTTTTCCCGCCCGCGCATTGTTTCAACTACTTCAAGGGGGAAGTGAACCGGGTAGGCGTAGAACAGTCTTATCCAGTCAAAAGCCATGTCCGACAGACGGAGCACGAGGTCGTTCAGCATCGATTTGCCCATCGTATCGTAACCGAACATGCTGATGTCCTGCGCAATAACGTTAAGTTCCTTTATCCCTGCGGATTTCAGCAGGGCAGCTTCACGCATAAGCTGATCGACCGGCTGGCTGCGATACCGCCCCCGGATTTTCGGAATCGAGCAGAATGAGCATGCCCGGTTGCAACCTTCGGCAATCTTGAGATAGGCGTAATGGGGAGGGGTAAGCAGGGAACGGCGGTCATAAAGCTCTTCACGGTACTCCGCACCGAGTGCAGCAAGTACTTCGGGTAACTCGCGAGTGCCGAAAAAACCGTCCACCTCAGCCATCTCTTCCTTGAGTTCACGGCGGTAAAGTTCGGTGAGACAGCCCATGACATAGATCCGCTGAATCTTTCCCTCACTCTTTTTATTGATGGCAGCGAGGGTTTCGGTTATGGACTCCTCCTTGGCATCTTCGATGAATCCGCAGGTGTTGATGAGAATGGTATCGGCCTCATCGGCGGTTTCGGTAAAGACGATGCCCGAGGCTTCAGCCTGCGCCATCAGCCGTTCGGAATCAACCGTATTTTTTGAGCAGCCGAGGCTCAGAAGGAAGACGTTATGGTTGGTCATTGTCGTTGAATCTTTCAAGAAAATCTTGTTTCCACTCCATGAAGGAGCCTTTCTGGATCTCCATTCGCGCCGTTGCGGTAAGCCACATGAAAAAGGAGATGTTCTGAAGGGTGCAGAGTTTAAGGCCGAGGATCTCGCCGACGTTCAGCAGGTGGCGGATATAGGCACGCGAATAGTTGCGGCAGACGTCGTTATCGAACCCTTCGTCGATAGAGCTGAAGTCGGCTGAATATTTCGCCGAGCGAAGGTTCATCTTGCCCTGACGGGTATAGACCCTGCCGTTGCGCCCTTCGCGCGTCGGGATAACACAGTCGAACATATCGATTCCGCGTTCGATAGCGTTTAACATGTTTTCCGGAGTTCCAACTCCCATGAGGTAGCGTGGTTTTTTCTCCGGCAGCAGCGGATGAGAGAGTTCAAGGATACGGTACATCTCTTCAGCCGGTTCCCCGACGGCCATACCGCCAATGGCATAGCCATCAAAATCAAGGTCAACCAGCGCATTGGTAGAGATGGTGCGCAGGTCGGCATGGATTCCCCCCTGCGTAATACCGAAGAGGTACTGTTCATGACCGTAGAGTGGAGAGGTGAGGCTGAAATGCTTCCTTGCCCGTTCAGCCCAGCGAATGGTCAACTCGCCGGAAATGCGGACATACTCTTTTTCAGCAGTTGACGGCGGACATTCATCCAGCGGCATCATGATGTCGCTGCCGATTATGCGCTCCGTCTCGATCACATTTTCGGGGGTGAAGTGCTGTTTTGAACCGTCAAGGTGCGATTTGAACATGACCCCCTCTTCGCTGATTTTGCGCAGATCGGAAAGGGAGTAGACCTGATAGCCGCCACTGTCGGTCAAAAGCGGACCGTCCCAGTTCATGAAGCGGTGGACGCCTCCCGCCTGATGCAGGATCTCATTTCCCGGTTTCAGGTAGAGATGATAGGTATTGGCCAGAATGATATGAACATTGAGCTCTTTGAGCTCGTGAGGCTCGACTGATTTTACGCTTGCCCTGGTGCCTACCGGCATAAAGACCGGTGTGGGAATGGTTCCGTGGCCGGTTTCAAGAACTCCGCAACGGGCCGAACTGTGCCGGTCGGTGGTAATGACGCTGAATTTCATCGTTTTTGCAGTGGTAACGCTGCCATCTATTCTGCGATGAAGGCGCTCCGATACACTCAATTTTCTCAAGCATTCTTGTAGCAGCAGCTTCCACTGAACAGTGAGGAAGCCTGTTTTTAGACTTGTCAAGGTAGCCAAAGCCCGGCAGAAAACAAAAACCCGCGGTTCAGGCTTATTCACGCATGAACAGGTGACATGTCAAAATTCGAACTTCCGCTGCTTTCGCCAACATGCGATACAACACCTTCTTCCCAGGCGTCAGGCAAAAAGGTGCCTTAGAGTTCAATGCAGAAAGACTTCAGTGAAACTTTTTCGTTTATAGCACCTCTACAGTATGTTGCAACTCCCACATTCTGCGATACAGCCCGTCCCGGGTCATCAGCTCTCCATGCACTCCCTGGTCCACGATCTTTCCCTTTTCCATAACAATAATCCGGTCATACTGTTCCATTGCTTTCAGCCGATGCGTAATAGTTATAAGCGTTTTTCCTGCTGAAATTGCATTCAGGGTCTCCGTCACCTCTCTTTCCGTTACACCGTCAAGATTAGCTGTTGCTTCATCAAGAATCATGATTGGCGCACACTGCAGCAGAATTCTGGCTATGGCGATGCGCTGGCGCTCTCCTCCGCTGAGTTTCATGCCATGCTGGCCGCACCATTCGTCAAGTTTTGAAGTAAAGTCGCTTAGTCCGGCGGCGGTGAGCGCTTTTTTAAGATCGTTGTCGGTAGCGTCCGGTGCGGCCAGTATCAGATTTTCGCGGATGGTTTCGGCGAAGAGGTAGGTTCGCTGAGAGACAAGAGCGATGTTGCGGCGCAGCACTTCGGGGTCGAAAAGGCTGATGTTATGGCCGCCGATGGAGATGCTCCCTTCGCTTGTATTCCAGAAGCGCATGAAGAGGGAGGTTAAGGTCGATTTTCCTGCGCCGCTTGGTCCGACGATGGCGATGTGCTCTCCGGGAAGAACGCTGAAGGTGAGTCGGTCGAGCGCTTTTATGGTGCTGCCGGGGTAAGTGAAACTAAGCTGTTCTACCTGGATGGCATGGTCTGCCGGAAAGGGCCGGGGAGCAGGCGGGGAAGTGGTCTCCGGCTTGGCATCGAGGATTTCAAAAAGGCGCTCTCCGGCATGCTGATCGGCTTCGAGGTGCTTGAGGGTGGATGGCAGCGGGAGAAAAGGCTCGAACGAGGCCATGACGGCAAGCGTGATGACGGTGAGTGAAATTCCGTTTACGGCGCCGGTGGAGATGGACGGAATGAGTGCCCAGAGAATGGTGATGAGGGCGCCGTTCATGAGGAGGCCGGTGAGCGATTCATGCAGCCCTTCGATGACGGCATTTTTTCTCTGGAGCTGGAGCTTGCCGGTTTCAGCGCTTCGAATGGCGGCGAGGTGTGTTGGCATTTTTCCGTAGAGTTGCAGCTCACCGATACCCTGGAAGAGATCAAGCGCCAATACCTGCTCTTCTGCCTTGTAGTTCATGATACCTATGGAAACACCACGGCTTAACTGTCGGGTGAGGAGCGGCACACCGATGCCTGCAAGGGTGTGGAAAAACAGGATGAGCAGCGCCGCCTGTATGGAGTACACCCCGAGGAGAAACCACATCAGTAGAGAGACAAGCAGTGCAGTGAGCGGAGGGCCGAGTACCCTGGTGTAGATGTTTTCGAGGCTCTGAATGTCGTCAACAATCCGTTGCAGCAGGTCGCCGCTCTTGAACTGCATGAGGCGTGCCGGTGCAAGGGGCTCGATGGCATCGTAAAACCAGACACGCAGTTTGGCAAGGATCTTGAACGTGACGTTGTGGGAGATGAGCCGTTCAGCGTAGCGGAACACTCCCCGTGCCAGGCCGAAAAAGCGCACTCCCGCAATACCGAGCTGCAGGGTAACCATCGGCGGTTGCAGGGCGGCTTTGGCGATAATGTAGGCGGAGGTCATCAGAAGTCCGATGCCGCTGCCGGTGGTGGCAAAGCCGATGAGTGCGGCGAGCGCCATCCACCAGAAATATGGTTTAACCAGTCCGGTAAGGCGAAAAAGGGTTCTCATGATTGTTTTTCCTGTTGCAGAAGCATGGCCTCATGGTAGAAGCCTGCATTGGTGATCAGCTCCTCGTGCGTGCCGCACTGGGTGATTTTTCCCTGGCTTATGACAATAATCTGTTCGGCTGACCGTATGGTTTCAAGCCGGTGGGCAATGATGACCGTTGTTTTTCCTTTCTTCAGATCCTGGATGGAGCTGCGCAGTGCTGCCTCCAGTTCCGGATCGGTATGCGAGGTTGGTTCGTCGAGTATCAGCAGCGTGGCATTTTTCAGGAATGCGCGGGCAAGCGCAACGCGTTGCGCCTCTCCTCCGCTTAGCCGTGCACCCTGTTCACCAATTATGGTTTCAAGACCCTGGGGCAGCGAGCTGATAAAAGTGGAAAGACCGGTCTTTTTCAGTGCGTTCTCCATCTCCTCCGCTGAAGCCTCCGGACGAGCAAGAAGGATATTCTCTCTCAGCGTGGCGTTGAAGAGGTAGGGGTGCTGCGGAACCCATGAAATCTGCTTGTGCCAATCATCAAGCGGGATCGCTTGAATCGGATTTCCGTCCAGAGTGATGCTTCCTTCTCCGGGTTCCTGAAAGCGGAGGAGCAGGTTGATCAAGGTGCTTTTTCCTGCGCCGCTCGGGCCGATGATAGCCGTGGTTTTGCCGGCAGGAATGACGGCGTTGATGCCATTAAGCGCCGGCTGCGAGCCTCCGGGATAGGTGTAGGAAACGTCGGTGAAGAGAATGGGTTTCTTTACTGCGCTCTCCTGTACCGCAAAGACAGTCTGCTGCACGGGAGCAGGGACACTCTGGTCAAGGATGGCAAAGATCTCCTTTGAAGCGCTTACACCCTCCATTCCTGCATGAAATTTTGTGCCGAGCTGGCGCAGCGGGAGGTAGAAGTCCGGTGTAAGTATCAGAACAAAGAGCGCGTGCTGAAAGGTTAGTTGACCGCCCAGAAGGCGCAGGCCTATTCCGACGGCAATGATGGCGGTGCCGATGGTTCCCACCAGTTCGAGCGTCAATGAGGAGAGAAAGGCGACCTTCAACACGCGCATGGTGGCATGGCGGAAGTTTTCGCCCGATTCTTCAATGGCATCATGCTGTCGTTTGCTCTGCGCAAAGAGTTTCAGTGTCGGCAGCCCCTGCAGCACATCAAGGAAAAAGCCGCTCATCCGGCTCATGGTTTTCCATTGCTTTTCAGTCATGGCGCTGGCTGACTTGCCAATCACAATCATGAAAAGCGGGATAAGCGGGGCCGTGATGAGGAGAATGCCGCCGGAGATCGGGTCACCGGGAAGAATGGTTGCGGCGATCAGGAGCGGCGTGAAAAGGGCAAAAAAGATTTGCGGGATATACTGACTGTAGTAGGCATCAAGCGCTTCAACCCCCTTCAACAGGGTAGTGCTGAGGCGTCCGCTCTGCACCGATTTGGCATAGATCGGGCCGAGAGCGCCGACTGTGCTGGTGAGCATGGTGAACACTTTTTCACGGATAATCAGTGTGCCGCGGTTCGCTTCTGTATGAGAGTACCAGTTGAAGACCATGCGCAGGATGCTGAAAAGCGCAAAGAGGCCGAGCGGCAGGATGAGCTTCTCCATACCGTTCTTCTGGATAAAGGCGCTGTCGATGACCTGACTGAGGTAGAATGCCTGTCCGACCAGCATTGCGGCAGCAAGGATTCCCGATATGATCGAAAAGATAAACGGCGTCCGTTCTTCTTTAAGCAACTGAAAGAGGCGCCGGTCAATATTCATGGTTCATGCCTGTCCGTATTTTTGGTAAAAAAGCGTAGTAGTGTACATAATAAAAGCATTTGATGCAATGGGGGCGGTTTGTATGGAAATGGTTCCCGGGCGCAATGAGTTCCCAAGGGGGGCAGGGTACTGTGGCGAGCTCCTTGTTGCCTCTCCTTTTCCTTCAACTTGATCGACCGAGAAATAGTTTGTCGTTGCTGTTACTTCAAATGTTTGCAGAACAATTGTTTGTTTGACAGAACGTTTTTGTGCGGATTTGATATCGTGCCGGAGCGTTTTGTCAACTGCCGGTTTTTGCTGACGATTTGATTTTTATTGGCTGGCAGAGATACTTTTTATTTTTTGCCACTCTTGCACATTTGCGACAAATAAATTTGGGCTCAGATATAATAGAAACGATAATGTCAATGCTTTCTTCTATATCGTGCTTGTCGAGCTTGCACAAGGTCTTTTTGATTTTCGTGTTTTTCATGTGCGTGTAAAGTTCGTGAAGTTCAGCACTCGGTGGTTCTTTACTGCCAGATACAGAAGCATCGCGGCTTTGTGTTCAATGGAGGAGTACAACTCGTTACCGCCAAAACTTTGATAGATCTGGCGTACCGAGCTTTCAAAGCTGGAGTCTTTTGGTTTTCCGAAAACACCGGAGTCAAATTCCCTGCGCATGGCTTCCACTCCGGCCATAAACTCCTCTTTTCCGATCATTATGGCCGGAGTTCTGGTGTTTCCTTCCGTTGCAAGGGTTTCATGGTCGTAATCATCAAGGATTTCGAGTCCTCTGGCAAAATCGGAGAGCACCCTCATGATTGCACGTGCATCATCAATCGTCTCAACCTGCTCAATCAATGATCGTTCTACTATGGCGATTGACTCTTTCAGTTCCTCAATGCGCTGTTGCTGTTCAAGCAGTCTTTTTTTGTTGATGGTGTAGCCCTTGACCAGATGCTCTTTCAGGATACGGTTAGCCCAGATACGGAACTGTGTGCCGCGTTTTGAGTTGACCCGGTAGCCAACCGAGAGAATCGCATCAAGATTATAGAATCTGACTTTTCGAGTGACTTCTCTTTTTCCTTCGGTTTGAACTACCGAGAAAAACTCGGTAGTTGCACTTTTGTCAAGTTTTTGTTCGTGAAAGATATTTTTCAAATGCAAACCAATCGTGTCGGTATCTTTGTCAAATAGATCTGACATCATCTTTTGGGAAAGCCATAGGGTTTCCGAAACCAAACGAACCTCGGTTTGAACTGAACCATCGTCAGTCAGGTAGATTACGATTTCACCTTTCTCAGGGGTTATATCAATAGTCATCGTTTCGGCATTGATTTTTCACACAGTGCTCCGAGATTAGTAATATGCACTTTTGGCTTCTTGGCAGCATCTGTGTTTATGCCGTATGCCATACTCTGAAGGTCAGGTTTTCTGGATTGTGTAAGTAAACTCCCATGTAAGCTCTCATTGATGCAGCTAACGTTCGAATTGAGGCGGAACCAAGCGGCTTTGCTGCGAAGCGCCCCTCTCAACTACCGGGATTATCCCTGTCGGTAGTCATTCCCGGTCTTGCGGCTTTTGACGCCAAGGCTTGTTGGCGGTCCATCCTTCGCTCGCAGAGGGAATTGCGTCATATTTTGGAATATAGGGTTTGATGTCCAGAAGCGGTGTTTCGTCCAGCATGTCTGCACCCTCGACGATGAGAACGTTGCCCTCCCTCCGAATGAGCTTGACGATTGATATCCCGATTCCGTTTGGCCTGCACGGATGCCTTGAGGCAAAGATGCCGTGAGGGGTATCGTCCAAAAAGGTGGAACGAACCAGGCTGATCGTATCGGCCCGGTCAAACAGATAAAGCAGATAGATGTGGGAGAAGGTTTCGATGTCCTTCAA
>JAAXWX010000091.1 GCA_013334755.1 Chlorobiaceae bacterium
CCCACACTGATCGATACCGTTCTTGTCTTTTCACAGAGGCTTGTTTCGAGAAAAATTGTAATAGGGCTTGCCCGTTTTTTTGCGGCAGTAAAGGAGAATTAACAAATTAATTCTTTTTTCTTTGTATATCCGAAACCAGTAATTATATTACCAGCCCTGTTTTTTGAGTGAGTTGCTGGTGTAGCTCAATTGGTAGAGCAGCTGATTTGTAATCAGCAGGTTGCGGGTTCGAGTCCCATCACCAGCTCTGAATGTTCCGGGTAGGTAGCGAAGTGGTTAAACGCAACAGACTGTAAATCTGTCGACTCTGTCTTCGGAGGTTCGAATCCTCCCCTACCCACAGCTTTTTTACGTGTCAGGCTGATGTAGCTCAGTCGGTAGAGCACTTCCTTGGTAAGGAAGAGGTCATCGGTTCAAATCCGATCATCAGCTCCGGGTTTTTGGAGTATTGATTAGTATACGTCAGTAGCTTAATTGGTAGAGCAGCGGTCTCCAAAACCGCAGGTTGGGGGTTCGATTCCCTCCTGACGTGCACGTAAAAAGAATTTTCACTGTAGTTTATTCCGCACTTGTATTCATGAATAAATATATCGGCAAAGCGGGTCAGTATTATCGTGATGTGGTCAGTGAGATGCGGAAGGTTATGTGGCCGAGCAAAGACGAGATCAAGGATCTGACGATAGTTGTGCTGACGGTTTCTGGTATTCTTGCCTTGTTTACGTTTCTTGTCGACTGGGTCATAAATTTCGTTATGGGAAAGTTATTGTAAGAGAAAAGTGTTAAGGTTGAATCGATGAGCGCAAGAAAAAAAGATATGGATGATCAGGGTGTTCCGGTAGCACGCTGGTATGCACTCAGGATTTATTCAGGCCATGAGCGCAAGGTTAAAGAGGGTATTGAAGCGGACGTGCTTCGGTGTGGTCTTGGCGACAAGATACTGCAGATCTATGTTCCGTATGAGCGTTTCGTGGAGGTCAAGAACGGCAAGAAAAGAAGTTTGACGAAAAATGCCTTCCCTGGTTATGTACTTATCGAGGCGGTGCTTGACAAGCAGACAAGGAATTTGATTCTTGATATTCCATCTGTTATGGGATTTCTTGGTGTGGATGATGTTCCGACTCCGCTGAGGCCTGAAGAGGTGGAGAAGATACTTGAACCGGAAAACACTATTGAACACCGTTCAGTTATTGAGGCGCCGTTCAAGGTCGGTGATTCTGTCAAGGTGATTGATGGGCCGTTCAGTTCGCTGACTGGTGTTGTTCATGAAGTGTGCACCGAAAGAATGAAAGTAAAGGTTATGATAAGCTTTTTTGGTCGCAGTACTCCGACAGAGCTTGATTTTTCACAGGTTAAGTCAGTTTCCCAATAATGCATGCTTAAGTAACTTAAGCTTCTGAATAGAGATAGTTTATGGCAAAAAAGGTACTTGGTTTTATCAAGCTTCAGATTCCGGCTGGTGCAGCAAACCCTGCTCCTCCTGTCGGTCCCGCCCTTGGACAGAAAGGTGTCAATATCATGGAGTTTTGCAAGCAGTTCAATGCAAAAACCCAGTCTGAAGCAGGGATGATTATCCCGGTAGTGATTACGGTATACTCTGATAAGTCCTTCACGTTTATTACCAAAACCCCTCCGGCAGCAGTTCTTCTCCTTAAGGAGGCGAATTTGAAAAAAGGTTCAGGCGAGCCAAACCGCAACAAGGTTGGTACGGTTACCCGTGAGCAGGTCCGCAAGATTGCGGAGCTGAAAAAGCCCGATCTCAATGCGGTGAGCACCAAGGGAGCCGAAGAGATGATTATCGGTACGGCAAGAAGTATGGGTATCGTTGTTGAGGGCTGAGAAGCATATTTTTTAGTGCAGGCTGTGGGAGGCTGAAAAGCCGCATTTTAACCACTTATTAACAAAAGAAAATAATGGCTGGAAAAAAATACAGAAATGCCGCATCAAAGATTGAGCGTTTTCATGAGTACGATCTTGTAGATGCTGTTGAAAAAGTCAGGGAGATTACTGAGGTTAAATTTGATGCGACGGTCGATATTGCCGTAAAGCTCGGTGTTGACCCTCGACATGCTGATCAGGTAGTCCGTGGAACCGTGATGTTGCCGCATGGTACGGGTAAAACTGTTTCAGTTCTGGTCGTCTGTAAAGAGGCCAAAGCAGAAGAGGCAAGGGCTGCCGGAGCAGATCTTGTAGGTTTTGAGGAGTATATTGAAAAAATTCAGGAGGGATGGACAGGCGTTGATGTTATTATTGCAACTCCTGATGTCATGGGTCAACTGGGTAAGGTTGCCAAGATTCTTGGACCTCGCGGATTAATGCCAAATCCAAAGTCCGGAACAGTGACGATGGATGTGGCCAAGGCAGTCAAGGAGGTCAAAGCCGGTAAAATCGAGTTCAGAGTTGATAAAGCCGGAAATGTTCATGCCCCTGTCGGCAAGGTTTCGTTTCAGCCTGATCAGCTGGTTGCCAATATCACCAGCTTCCTGAAAGAGGTGGTTCGTCTTAAGCCATCAGCCGCAAAAGGTCAGTATGTGCAGGGTATTGCGCTTTCAAGCACGATGTCCCCGAGCGTGAAGGTTAAAATGGAAAAATTTGTCGCCTAATAAAAACGGTTTATACGATGAAGCGAGATAGAAAAGAACAGATTGTTCAGGAAGTTGCTGAAAAGATCAACAAGTCACAGGGTATATATCTGACGGAATTTCAGGGATTGAGTGTTGCCAAAATGTCGGAGCTTCGCCTTGAGTTCCGCAAAGTAGGTGTTGAGTACCGTGTTGTAAAAAACACACTCATCAAACAGGCCTTGAAGGATCTGGCTGGAGCAGACAAGCTTGCTCCAGGACTTAAAAGCACAACTGCTGTTGCTTTTGGATTTGATGATCCGGTAGCTCCGGCAAAAGTTATCAGGAAGTTCAGCAAAACCAATGATGCGCTGAAGTTCAAAATGGCGTCCATAGATGGTGTGGTTTTCGGTCCTGATCAACTGCCTCTTCTTTCCGAAATGCTTACCAAGACGGAAAATATTGGTCGTGCTGCCGGTTTGATCAATAATGTAGTCAGTTCTGTTCCTGTGGTGGTCAATGCGGTCATGAGAAATCTGGTCTGTGCGCTTGATCAGATAGCCAGACAAAAACAATAAATTACACAAATCTATTACGCACTCAAGAAATTATTATACATTGTAAATTAAACAAGAGAGGGAAATAATGTCTATCGAAACACTTGTAGAGGAAATTGGTAAGTTGACTCTTACAGAGGCGTCCGAGTTAGTGAAGGCGCTGGAAGAGAAGTTTGGTGTCAGCGCTGCTCCTGTTGCTGTTGCCGGTGTTGCTGCGGTTGCCGCTGGTGATGCCCCGGT
>JAAXWX010000092.1 GCA_013334755.1 Chlorobiaceae bacterium
GGTGATTGATGAAAAAAACTTAAAAGATCACAAACATAATGTTTTTCGATATACGGTTCATGTGTGAGTGTAAAAAAAAGAGGATCAATAGTTCGAAAGGATGGCTCTTGACCGTGGTAAAAAGTGGTAAGCCGGAAGTTGCAGAATCGTTGCAGCAGCTCAACGGATGGCCAACAATTACCGGTTAAATTTTTTAACAGATCATGAAAATCGAGAGTTGTTATCCATCACCTGTCCCATTCAGGCACCATGAACCGATTTATCGATCTGTTGTGCAGGCCGTTACCATTCATTTCTGATGGCAAAGCAATGCTGCTCAGGCTGCTCATGCTGCCCAATCTTTTTCTTGCCCGGACCGAAGGGGCAGAAAATCTTGAAGCCTCGGCCTCAGTACCGTGCATTTATGCCTTTAACCACAACAACGCGATAGAATCCCTGCTTGTACCGGTTCTGCTCATCTATCTCCTTGGCGGAAAGAGGGTGAGTTTTGTCATCGACTGGATGTTCGGTCGCCTGCCCCTGATCGGATGGATCATGAACCAGATTGATCCTGTCTATGTCTATCACAAGCGCTCGAACTTGCCGTTTCTCGAACGATCGCGTCCCAAAGATCAGATGCATAACGGCCTGAAACAATGCCTCGACAGGCTGGCATCCGGCGCAAGCATCGGCATTTTCCCTGAAGGTACACGAAACGGCGATCCACATTGTCTGCTGAAGGCGAAGCCGGGAATCGGGTATATACAGCTTGATTCAGGGGTACCTGTCCTGCCGATTGGTATCGAGTTTCCGGCTGCCCATAAACGAAAGAGGGTTCCTGTTATCGGTCGGATGGTGCTGCGGTTCGGTCATCCGATGCAATTCACGGAGTTGTCGACATCATATCGCGAACTTTCCGCCAATGGCAGCAGGATCGAAGCCCGACGCCTCGCAGTGAAGGTTACTGACGAGGTGATGTACGCCATATCAGAACTTTGCGGCAAATCATATAAGAATCCTTGTGGATGATTTATTCAAAACAACCAATCAATGGGGGCCATATGTCTGACATAAGCGTTTCGAAAGTACTCTACTCTCAGGACAAGTCAGATGCCTTCAGTGTGATCGAGGAGGTATACGTAAAAGAGAAAAAGTGGATTGATACCGTACACGAACAGATACCGGAAAATCCTGCATTGAATCTTGAATATTCATGGTTCATCGCACGGGTAGGCAATAAGCCTGCGGGTGTGATGCGGTTGCGATATGACCCGTCTTTCGAACTTCCTGAGCCCTGCCATTTCAATCCCGCTGCAGGCATCGATCTCGCAGAGATAAAAGCTTCCGGTCGTTACGTCGAAATCGGACGATTCATGATAAGACCTGAATTTCGCAACCAATATCTGGTAGCCCTGCGACTTATGCGTGCAGCAACAATTGAGGTGATAGAACGTGATTATACATGTTTTATTACCGACGTTTTTGAGGGTGAAGAGCATTCACCACTGAATTTTCACACCCGCGTGCTCGGATTCGAAGTTATCGGCAGTCATCTGTTCGGTGAGCTCAACTGCAGCTCAACAAGAATTATCCTCACACTTGACATCCTCAAGCTTTACAACCGTATAAAGGACAGCAGGAGCAGGTTTTACCAGGAACTGACTTCCGGATTGAGGGGCCTTTTTGAAAACAAGATCGACCATCGTCCTGAAACGCTCCTGGAAAAAGGGATGTGTTAAGGCCTGCGAGAATGCGTAAGACGACTTCTTTCACCTATTCATTCGATATCCGGAGCCGCATGTCGAGTGTTTACAATCTCTTTGCAATTCCTTAACAAACCCTCAACACTATGCACCGTAAATTTGCTTTCGGAAACAGGACGTCGTTGACTTTCACGATGTTCAAATGCTGACTGACAGCATCATACAAACAAAACACACTTCATTATGAAAAAAGCAATGTTTTTCGTCGCTCTTGCTTCAGCCCTCGGGTTCAGCGCGGCGGAAGCTGCGGAATTGAACTGGAAAGGCGATGTCCGTTATCGCTATGAATCGCAGACTAAAGACGATAACGTCGGAACTACCGAAGATCACAGCCGTGACCGTCACCGTAGCCGCATGCGTCTCGGAGTCTATCCCTGGATCAACGATGAGCTCTCTGCCGGCGTGCAGATTTCGACTGGTGGTCTTGAGCCGACTTCAAGGAATGAGACCTTTGATGACCTGTTCGCCGCTGATGGTATCTATATGAACGAAGCCTTCATTGACTATCACCCGATGTTCTTCAATGGTGATGTCAACCTCCTCCTCGGAAAGCGTGATGTAGCCAAGACACTCATCGTCGAAAAAGATCTCGTCTGGGACAGCGATCTCACTTTTGAAGGTTTGACGCTGCAGTACGGCAAAGATGGTGATGGCAAGGAAAAGAATGGTTTCAGCGCCGTTGCAGGTTATTACTTGCTTGACGAGAACAGTTCGGTGACCACCAAGGAGCAGGACCCCTACATGATTGTCTTGCAGGCATCCTACAAGGGAGAGATAAGCGATCTGGGCTACAGGATTGGTGCAGGATACTATGATATGGTTCATCTCGCCAATTATTCTGTTGCGTCAACAACGGTATCTAAACCGCTGGACGCCTCATTCAATGCCTACGACTTCAATATGGTCGAGTTTTTCGGAAGCCTTGGTGGCGACTTAACCGAGACACTCCCTTGGAAAATGTACGGTCAATATGCTTTCAACACTGCTGATCATGACAGATTCAGCGCTATTGACGATAAAAAACGCGATGCCTACCTCGTTGGCCTTCAGGTTGGAAATGCCAAGAGCCCAGGTCAATGGTCGTTGGGTGCAGAGTATGTAAGCATCGAGGATTATGCTGTTTCAGATATCACGGATTCTGATCGTAACAATTCAAGTTTCACTAATCTTGAAGGCTTCAAAATCAGTGCTGTCTATCATCTGGTGCAGAATATGACCATCGGAATGAACTACTTCAACTTCAAGAACAAGGATGATGCGAATGCCACAACGGCTGATGATCGCCAGCATCTTGTTCAGGCTGACGTTGTCGTGAAGTTCTGATTATTCTCTTTTTTGTGCATGTTGTGGTGTTCTTTCTCCGTTGAATAGGTGTGGTGCTCTATTCATTATTGCTACCGGGTCGCCCGGCGATTTCTAGGCGGCCCATTTTTTCAGGAACAACAAACATTGCAGTCAAATGTTTTCTTAAAACCAAATACGGATCAAACAAAATGAAACTGTTTAAAAAAATAATTCTGAGCGCGGCAGCTTTCGGTTTTATGTCTTCCGGCACTGCATTCGCTGCCGGTAACAAGCTCGTACTGGATGG
>JAAXWX010000093.1 GCA_013334755.1 Chlorobiaceae bacterium
TCTCTGATATCAGCAGGCTGAAAGAGATCGAACATGCAATGCTCGATACGAATGAACGTCTGCAGTTCATTATGGATGCAACGTTTTCCGGAACCTGGGAGTGGGATTTAGAAACCAACCGCCAGAT
Source organism: Chlorobiaceae bacterium (assembly GCA_013334755.1). GTDB lineage: Bacteria > Bacteroidota > Chlorobiia > Chlorobiales > Chlorobiaceae > Chlorobium. The sequence goes on from JAAXWX010000093.1 coordinate 128, forward strand.
TTGGTCGGATAACGTGTGGTCAGCGCTTGAAAGCTTGGGTCTGGAACCGCTCTCCCGTGAAGCCTCCTATGAGCTGTGGAAAGAATTAATGGTACCGGAGGACAGGGAGAAGATAGAAAAGATCGTTCCTGCTGCGATGATAAAAGAGGAGGAATTCACCCTGGAATGGCGTGTCCGTGACAGTTCTGGCAGGGATCACTGGGTGATGTCCAAAGGCATACCTTTAAAAAAAAATGATGACAGGGTCACGCGTTATGGAGGAATCCTTACTGATATAACTGAATTAAAGAAAGCTCAGGAAATAAGCAATAAAACGCAGACTCTCAATAAAACCATCATCGACAGTATTCCCGGTCCTTTTCATATCATCGACCGAAAAGGCTTCTATGCCGGCTGGAATGCTTACGACCGTGATATCATTGCCGGCAAACCGGAAAGCGAGATGGCGAATATGCAGGTGATTGCAACTGTTCATCCCGAAGATCGGGCACGCGTACAGGAAAAGATCGCAAGCGTACTCGAGCATGGTATAGATGTAAATGTGGAAGCAAGAATACTTCTTTGGGGCGGTCCGGAATTTCGCTGGTTTGTCATGAGTGCGAGGAAAGTAATAATTGATGGCAATCCCTTTCTGATAGGTATAGGCACCGATATTACAGAACGTAAAAAGATCGAGGATGTACAGCTGTTTCTGTCTCATACGAGCTACGTTTCGCAGGATGAACCGTTTTTTAATACCCTTGCCCGTTATCTTGCCGATTGTCTCGACCTGGATTTTGTCAGCATTGACATTCTTGAAGGGAACAACCAGACTGCAAGAACTCTTGCTATCTGGTGTGACGGCCATTTCGAAGATAATGAGGCATACTCTCTGAAAGATACTCCTTGTGGCAATGTCGTCAGAAAGGATTTCTGCTGTTATCCTGCAAATGTGCGTCAATTATTTCCAGGCAATCATGTGCTTCAGGATCTGCAAGCTGAAAGTTATATCGGAGTTACCCTCAGGGATCACTCCGGGCAACCGATCGGTCTGATTGCCGTCATTGGACGACTTCCGCTTGCCGATCACAAGATGGCTGAGGCTATTCTGAAAATGGTTTCAGTCCGTGCAGCCGGGGAACTGGAACGATTGTTGAACGAAGAGGCTTTACGGGAAAGTGAGAAAAAATACCGCGATCTGTTTGAAAGTGTCCCGATTGGACTTTATCAGATGACACTGGACGGAAAAATGATCGCCACAAATCAGGCTGGCCTTGATATCTGCAAATGCCCTGCATCAGACCGAAATGCATGGTTTGACCAGGATACAAGGAGACTTTACGTTTACCCGGAAGATAGAGCCCGATTCAGGGATACTCTCCTGAAGCACGGCTCTGTAAGCAATTTTGAAGCAGAGTTTTTTCGCATGGATGGCACCACTGCCTGGTTCAGCAATGCAGCAAACATAGAACGGGGTGAAAACGGACGACCTGATTTGATCACCGGCTCCTTTGTTGATATCACCAAACGCAAACATGCCGAGGATGAGCTGAAAAAGCTGAGTACCGCCATTACTCAGAGCCCTGCGATTGTTGTCATTACCGACCCTGAAGGATATATCGAATATGTGAACCCGGCATTTTCTCTGCTTACAGGGTACAGCCTTGAAGAGGTGACAGGAGAGAATCCCCGTATTTTTCAGTCAGGCATGATGCCGAAGGATGTCTATGAAAATCTCTGGAAGACGATTCTTTCAGGTGGCACCTGGCAGGGCGAAATGCAAAACAAAAAGAAAAACGGTGAATTTTACTGGGAAACAGCGGTCATCTCGGCCATTCGGAATGAAAACGATGAAATCACCAATTTTGTGGCAGTCATGGAAGATATCACGGAAAAGAAAAAACTTTGGAGTGACCTTCTTGCTGCAAAAGAAAAAGCCGAAGAGAGTGACCGGTTGAAAAGCGCGTTTCTTGCCAATATCAGCCATGAGATACGGACACCGATGAACGGCATTCTCGGGTTTTCTGAACTCCTGAAGGAGCCTCAGCTTTCGGGAAAGGAACAGCAGGAATATATCGCCCTTATCCAGCAGAGCGGCGATCGGATGCTCAATCTTATCAACGATCTCATTGATATTTCCCGCATAGATGCCAAAGAGGTGGCCCTGCATATAACCGAAACATCTCTTAACAAAATAATGCATGATCTCTGTGCTTTTTTCAAACCGGAAGCTGAAAAAAAAGGACTTCGGGTGAACTGTAGCAGGGGACTTTCTGAAAGCGAAAGCGTTATTGAAACTGACGCTCAGAAACTTGAGCAGGTATTAGTGAACCTTATCCAGAATGCTCTGAAATTCACTAATGAAGGGCACATCGATATCGGCTATGCGAGAAACGGGAGTATGCTTGAGTTTTTTGTGGCAGATACCGGGATCGGTATTCCTCATGAGATGACAGAGAATGTTTTTGACCGTTTCAGGCAGGTTGACAACTCTCGCACCCGTTTGCATGAAGGGGCAGGCCTTGGGCTGAGCATTTCGAAGGGATTTGTTGAAATGCTTGGAGGCAAGATATGGGTTGAACCGGCAGATGGAGGGGGATCGAGATTCCTGTTCACGATTCCGTACCATCCTCTTGGAGTTGGCAAAAAGTCCAAGCATGAAGAAAGCGCTCAAGTGGTTCCGGATTCTTCAGCACCTGAACCCGGGCAGACGATTCTGATAGCCGAAGATGATGATATCAGCAGGCTCTTCCTGAAAAATTCCCTGAAAATGAAAAACATGACGCTCCTTTTCGCAGTCAACGGCCAGGATGCAGTTGAACTGGTCGAACGCTATCCGGAAATCGATCTCGTGCTGATGGATATCAAAATGCCGGTCATGAACGGATATGATGCCACCAGGCTGATCAAAGAGATGCGTCCGGGGTTGCCTGTTATTGCCCAGACAGCGTTTACCTCGGCTGAAGAACGGAAAAAAGCAGGAGAAGCCGGTTGTGACGCTTTCATTACAAAGCCGGTCAAGAAAAATGAGCTTCTTATTCTGATGCGTGCCCTGCTGAAACGGTAGATAGGTCGGTTGTGACTTGTTTTAAAGGCAAACAGACTGGATTCATTATGCTGATTCAGCGCTGGCAACGAGTTCTGAGGCCAGATTGAGTGAGGTGGGTGAAATCTGCTTGCCGCTGATGAGCGCGGCAATCGCCT
>JAAXWX010000047.1 GCA_013334755.1 Chlorobiaceae bacterium
TCCACGCGCCCGCGGGGATTGAAACTTGACCTTGATCGCCTTTGCTTCAGTGTCGTAATGTCGCGCCCCCCGCGGGCGCGTGGATTGAAACACAAAACCAGTACAACAATCATGAGCACAGCATCGTCGCGCCCCCCGCGGGCGCGTGGATTGATACAGATCTTTCGGGAAAATGTGGCTTTTCATGGTTCCGGTCATTATATTGCACAACTTATGAAAACACACTAAACTGACCCAACAAGTGATACCACGTTATTCACCAAAAGACATTTCAGCCATCTGGACAGAAGAGGCAAAATTCCAACGCTGGCTGCAGCTTGAAATTGCCGCTGTCGAAGCACGTATGGAAGCCGGCCTTGTTCCTGAAGAATCTCTTTCTGTCATCAAACAGAAAGCCACCTTTAATGTTGACGAAATTCTTGAGATCGAGAAAGAGACAAAACACGATGTCATTGCTTTTCTGACTAACGTTGCCAACTATGTCGGCCCTGATTCCCGATACATTCACGAAGGCCTGACTTCCTCTGATGTTGGCGACACCTGCCTTGCCATGCAGATGCGTGATGCCGGTAAAATCCTTGTCGCCGATATTGAACAGCTTGTAACGGTTCTTGCAAAAAGGGCGGTAGAATTCAAATACACCCTTGAAATGGGACGAACCCATGGCATTCACGCCGAACCAACCACCTTCGGTCTGAAACTGCTGTTATGGCACCAGGAGATGCTCAGAAACCTTGGACGGATGGAAAAGGCTGTGGCCAACATCTCTGTCGGTAAAATCTCCGGAGCGGTGGGCACCTATCAGCACCTTTCACCCGATATTGAGGCTGCCGTATGCCGCAAACTGGGTCTCGAACCATCTTCCATATCAACACAGATTCTCCAGCGCGACCGGCACGCTGAATTTGCGACAACACTTGCCATCGTCGCCTCCTCTATCGAGAAATTCTCTGTTGAACTGCGCCATCTGCAGCGAACTGAAGTTCGTGAGGCCGAAGAGTTTTTCAGCAAGGGACAGAAAGGCAGTTCCGCCATGCCGCACAAGCGCAACCCGATCACCTTTGAACGCCTTACCGGGCTTGCCCGAGTTGTTCGATCAAACTCCGTGGCAGCCATGGAAAATGTCGCACTCTGGCATGAACGGGATATATCCCACTCATCGGTCGAACGCATCATCATGCCCGACTCCACCACAGCGCTCTGCTACATGCTGCGCACCTTCAGCGAGGCGCTTGATACCCTGCTTGTCTATCCCGACAGAATGGAGGAGAATTTCAATACATCGTACGGCCTGACCACATCACAAACCATTCTTCTCGCTCTCACAGCCAAAGGTTTGACCCGTGAAGAGGCATACCGTCTTGTACAGCGTAACGCCATGGAGAGCTGGTCGAGCAAAGTGCACCTGCGGGAGCTGGTGCTGAAGGATGAAGAACTGCTGAAACACATTAGCCCGGAAGAAATCACTGAAATGTTCAGCTCTGAAAACATTCTTAAAAAGCTGAAAAGCAGTGTCGATATCATCTTTGAACGTAACGGACTATAAATATAATGCAATAACATATGGAAAAGCATCCTTTCAGAACTATCGGAATTACTCTTTTTCTTACTGGACGTTATCTCTTTGCTCTCTTTTTTCTGTATGGCTTCTGGCATAAGCTTGTAAGAGGGTGGCTCTGGAGCGACAAGATGCATAACTTTTTCTTAGAGCGCCTCTATGCTCCCCCGCAGCTGAATGACTTTCAGGTACTCTACCTCGACCAGTTCGCCATACCTATGGCTATGCCGATAGCATGGATCGTTACTCTGGGAGAGCTCATCATCGGCCTGGGACTGGCTTTCGGTTTTGCAGTCAGGGCCAATGCGGCCTTCGCGCTGTTCCTGGTGCTGAATTTCGCGGCAGGAGGGTTCTACAACCTCACTCTCCCGCCCTTCATGATTTTTTCGGTACTGATGATGCTCTTTCCGTCAGGCCACTGGTTCGGGTTCGACAAACAACTCCACCGCAAATACCCGGATGCAATCTGGTTCAAGTAATAAAATGGCAGCGACTTCAACTCTTCTCAGGCTGCGCTGCATGTTGATTTACTCTTTTATTGCTTTTTCACTGATTGCGTTTGTTCACTCCACTACAGCCAAGGCCGCAAGTAAAGAACAAGCCGGAAAACCGATTGATCTGGCCGACAAAGAATTGTGGGCGATGAACTACCCGAAAGCCGATTCGATCTACACCTCGGAACTGCGCAAAAAACCTGATAATGCTGAGCTTTACTGGAAACTCTCCAGACTGCAGGTAAGCCTTGGTGAATCAGTCTCGTATGACAATGCTGATGCAGGTCTGCAGCACTACCGCAAAGCGGCAGAATATGCACGCGCCTGTATCAGCATTGACAGCACGAACAGTAAAGGGCACGCCTGGCTTGCCGCATCGCTCGGAATTATGGCAGATAACATCGGCACAAAGGAAAAATTAAATCGCGCAAAGGAAATAAAACGAGAGCTTGATACCGCCCTGCGATTAAATCCGAACGATGAGACGGCTCTCTCAACGATCGGCTCTTATTATCGCGAAGCTGCCAATATCGGATGGTTCAGAAGGATGGTCGCCAACACCTTCATCGGTGAGTTACCGAAAGGCAATTATGAACTGGCAGAAAAAGCATTCAGAAAAGCAATCTCTCTTGATCCAAGGATTATAAGGAATTACCATGAACTTGCCTTGATCTGTATCGACACCCATAACAGAGAGGAGGCCGTCAGGTTAATGAGAATTGCTCTTGACAAGCCGATCCTTATAGCAAGTGACAGAAAGCGGATTGAGGAGATGCGCAGACTCCTGAAAAAATACTCGGATGAATAAGTATCATACAGAATGAAACTGCTTAAAAGAGCGACTACAACTGATCATTGCGTGAAATACCCAGGAGTGCCCTGACACCAAGATGATAACTGTTCGCTCCAAATCCGCTGATAACTCCGGTACACACTTCAGAAATCACCGATTTGCGACGAAACTCTTCACGGGCATAAATATTGGAAAGATGTACCTCAATGACCGGAATGGTCACGGCGCTGATAGCATCACGCAGTGCTATGGAGTAATGGGTAAGTGCTCCCGCATTCAGTACAACACCCCTGCAAGAGCCTGAATCCTCAACCTGGAAAATTTTTTCCAGCAATGCACCCTCATCTTCCGACTGGAAAAACTCAAAAGAGAGATCCGGAAAACTTGCGCCGAGTTCACGGTTAATATCGTCAAGAGTCTGACGACCGTAAACTTCAGGTTCACGTTTTCCGAGCCGTGAAAGGTTCGGACCGTTGAGAACAAGTATTGACATCGCGCTCATCTTGATTGTTGCTGCCAGCCCTTCTTTCAGGGCTGGCTGAGTCAACGGTTAACAAAAAAACAGCTCTTACAGGATGTACTGGCTGAGGTCCCTGTCTGCCACCACATGGTTAAGCTTTTCCTTTACCATGGTTTCATCAATCTCGACATGTTCATCAGAGAAATTTTCCGGAATATTAAACATGAGTTCCTCAAGAAGATTGGTCATAATCGTATGCAATCTCCTTGCCCCGATATTTTCAACACTTTCATTGACCCGCGCCGCAATTCTGGCAATCTCCCGAATAGCCCCGTCACTGAAGGTCAACTCAACCCCTTCTGTACCCAGAAGTGCTGAATACTGCTTGATTAGAGCATTTTCCGGCTGCGTGAGAATCAGGTAAAAGTCCTCTTCCGTAAGGCTTTTCAGCTCTACCCTGATCGGAAAGCGGCCCTGAAGCTCGGGAATCAGATCTGAAGGCTTCGCAACATGAAATGCGCCGGAAGCAATAAACAGGACATGATCTGTCTTCACCATACCATGTTTGGTCGCGACATTGGAGCCCTCGACAATGGGCAGAAGATCACGCTGCACACCTTCCCTGCTCACATCCGGTCCTTTACCGCCCGAACCTGAAGATGGAGAGGCAATTTTATCAATTTCATCAATGAAAACAATTCCGGACTGTTCGACCTTGTTGATAGCCTCCTTGACGACACTATCCATATCAATCAGCTTCTGAACTTCTTCCTGCTCAAGAAGCTTGCGGGCTTCGGCTATTGAAACCCTTCTTTTCTTGCGTTTACGGGGCAGGCCACTCATGAGGTCCTGCATAATGCCTCCGATCTCCTCCATCTGTCCAAGAGGCCCGAAAACCTGCATCATTCCACCCGGAGCATCACCTGAAATATCCATTTCAATCTGCCGATCCTCAAGCTTTCCGCTGCGAAGACGTTCAAGCATTTTCCTGCGGCTCCGCCGATTCACTTCAATGGATTTATCATGCTCATCGGCAGAGGGCAACTCGAGTGCACCTTCCACGTCATCATCTTCGGAATCGCGGGAAGAGGCAACAGGCGGAAGAAGAATATCGAGAAGACGCTCTTCAACAAGCAATGCGGCCTTTTCACGAACCTCCTCCGAACGCTCGCTTCTTACCATAGCCACTGACTGATCAACAAGATCACGGATCATCGATTCAACGTCCCTGCCGACATATCCCACTTCAGTAAATTTCGATGCCTCAACCTTGACAAAGGGAGCCTTGGCCAGCTTGGCAAGCCTGCGGGCGATTTCGGTTTTTCCCACACCCGTAGGACCAATCATGATGATGTTGTTCGGCATGATCTCATCACGAAGATCATCACTCACATTCTGACGGCGAAGCCGGTTCCGTAAAGCTATGGCAACAGATTTTTTCGCATCTTTCTGGCCAATAATATACTTGTCAAGCAGCGCGACAATCTGGTTTGGAGTCAGATTACCTGCATCAATTGAACTTTTTCTGCCACTCTGCGCTCCAGGCAATGCCAAAACACTCCCATCACTGTTCGTAGTCGTTTCCATGCAATAAACTTGTGAATTACAAAAAAAGCTGAAGGCTGACGACGCTGCATACACAGGCGCTCAGACCTCTTCAATAACTATATGATCGTTCGTATAAATACAGATATCAGCAGCTATTTTCAAGCTTTCCAGAACAATATCCTTTGCCTGAAGGCCTGAGTGCTTCATAAGCGAACGGGCTGCAGCAAGGGCATACATACTGCCGCTGCCAATAGCTACAATACCATCCTCCGGCTCTATCACATCACCGGTTCCGGAAATAATCAGTGCTTTGTCGTTACTGACAATGGCAAGCATCGCCTCAAGACGCCGAAGATACTTGTCGGTTCTCCAGTCTCTGGCAAGTTCAACCGCTGCACGATCAAGCTTCCCGTTATAGGCTTCGAGTTTTTCCTCGAACCGGTCGAGCAGGGTAACTGCATCGGCCGTTGCACCTGCGAAACCTGCAACAAGCTTTCCATGAAACAATCTCCTGATTTTTCGGGTCGAATGCTTGATGACTGTATTTCCGAGTGTCATCTGTCCGTCGCTTCCGAGCGCAGCCTTTCCATCCCTGATAACACCGATAACCGTTGTTGAACGGATCACTGGCCTTTGGTTATTCTTCATCAATTAAAATATTTTTTTTCTTAATCTTGCGACTGGAATCTGCAGTTGTTCACGATATTTTGCAACCGTTCTTCTTGCTATATGCACTCCCCTGTTCACCAGCATCTCCGTAATACTGTCGTCACTTAACGGATTATCCGGATCCTCCTCCGTAACCATGTCGGCAATGTACTGACGAATAATCTTGCTCGAGAGATCCTCACTGCCCTCCCCTGTTGAAAGTCCTCCGCTGAAAAAATACTTTAACTCAAAAACGCCGAAACGGGTCTGTACATATTTACCATTGACTGCCCGGCTGATGGTCGATATATTGAGACCGGTATCGGCCGCAACAGTTTTCATGCCCAGCGGCACTACTCGCTCGGGGCCGGAAACAAAAAAACCATACTGCCGCTTCATCAGTGCCTCAATCACTTTCAGCAGCGTCTGGCGACGAGTTTCAATAGCACTCATAAATTCATTGGCCCGCTGAAGATTCTGCCGAATAAACTGTTTATCCTCTTTTGGCCCTTTCCTGTTTTTCAGCAATTCCTGATAGCTGTCGGTGACCCTGACAGAAAGAGAACTTCTGTCATTGAGCATCGCAGTCAGCTCACCATTTTCATAGGTAACAATAAAGTCAGGAGTTATATAATACCCGCCCTCATCCTGAAAAATACCGGGATGGGGATCAAGTCCGATAATAGCCGAAATAGCTGCTTCAACTCTCTCTTTAGTCTCTGAAAGCTTTTTCAGCAACAGTTCAAAGCGTCTATGCAGAAAATCGTCGAAATAATCCCGAATAATCCTTGTTGCAAGTTCATACGTTCTCAATTCGTAGCGGTCCACGCCAGCCTTAAGTTGCACAAGAAACCTCTCGCGCAAATCCTTGACGGCAACTCCCGGAGGATCGAGAAACTGGATTTTTCGCACAATACGGCCAACCTCGCCCTCGCTGACATCAAACCCCTCAAGCTGCAGACTGTCAACAATGACCTCATACTCTTCCGTAAAATAGCCGTCACCATCAAGATTACCAAGAATCTCGATGGCAATCCTCGCTTCACGTTCTTTGACCTCCTCATGCAGGGTCAATTGCCTGAGAAGCGTTTCGTGAAAACTGTCATGCTGAACAGCCTGAAAAAACCTCTCTTTTGGGCTGCTTTCATGGGTAAAATTCAACCTTCCTTCAGAAGCTTCTCCGGAAACTGGCGCATCGGAACGCTCCTTGAGAGAACTTTTACTGAACCGTTCAACCGAATCGAACATGTCGTCACTGCCCGACTGGTCGCTCTCCACAATAACGTCTCCGGCAGTATCTTTATGTTCCTCGACAAGTTCAAGCAGCGGATTCTCCTGTAACTCTTCATAAATCCGCTGTTCAAGGGTTAACATGGGAAGCTGAAGGAGCTGGCTGCTTAAAATCTGCTGCGCAGAAAGCTGTAATTTTTGTTTCTGTTGAAGCTTAATGTCAGCCATGACGCGAGTGGGAAGAATCGACAAATGCCTTCAAGCTCACGACCCAGTCTGCACCATACAATGACTCAAGAGCAAGATGAACATAATCAATAAGTTGTACCTGACACTCCCCGCCAGCCTTTCGGGCAAAGCGGCACATGGAATGCTGTTCATAAACAAGATAATCCAAACCAAACTTTTTTCTTACCCTTATCGGAAACAATCGGCAGGATAACGGCTTGTCAAAACTGAGCGAGCCTTCACGATATGCAATCTCAAGCGCACAGAAGGTGACTCCGTCACGAACGCAGGTAAAAACACACTCACGGTTATCAATAGTTCTGGTATACTGCAATCCCTGATAGAGTTCTACAGAACCATGTCTCCGAAGATACTTCACATTTTTTTCAGGAAGCGTCATCAACAGCTCTTCAGGCAGGTGAAGCAGCTGTTCGGCCTCTGCATCCGATAAAGGAGCGCCAAGCTCACCCTCAATACAGCACTTTCCCCTGCATTCATGAAGATCGCATGAAAAGTAAGCTTTCAAAACCTCCTTGTCAACAAGAACATCACCAACAGAAACCAGCGACATAGACTATCCTCATTATAAATTTATATCCTGCTGACACTTCACCCTTGACAATTAAAAGAGCTTCCGCGGCGCTCTCTGGTAACTCATCGCTTTTCAGATTTGCTGCTTCGATGAATTTTTCATAGCTATATGCAGCTCTCTTTTAGAGCCTGAAGATCGCCAAGAGGGAAACATACACAACAAAGCCATTTCACCATGCTTATTATTGACGGAAAAAAGGTCTCTCTTGACCTGAAAAACGAACTGAAAGCCAGTGTTGAAACCTGCCAGGCCCAAACCGGCAAGGTACCTGGACTGACGGTTATTATTGTCGGCCACGATCCGGCATCGCAGGTTTATGTACGCAATAAAGCCAAAACATGCAAAGAGATCGGCATGATTTCAACCGTAATTGAAATGGCCGCCGACACTACCGAAAAAGATTTGCTCGATACCATTCACCGTCTGAACAATGACCCGGCTGTCCACGGCATTCTTGTCCAGCAGCCGCTTCCGAAACAGATTGATGAATTTGCCGTCACGCTCGCCATTGATCCATCAAAAGACGTTGACGGATTTCATCCAGAAAATCTTGGCCGTCTGGTTATGGGCCACCTCGACAAATGTTTTGTCAGTTGCACCCCATACGGCATACTTGAACTTCTCGGCCGTTACAAAATTGAAACCAAAGGCAAACACTGCGTCGTAGTCGGACGAAGCAATATTGTCGGCAAACCGATGGCAAACCTGATGCTGCAGAAGCTCGAGGCAACCAACTGTACGGTCACCATCTGCCACTCAGCCACCAAAAACATTCCCTTTTACACCCGGCAGGCTGATATCCTCATCGCCGCTATCGGCAAGGCTGGATTTATTACGGCTGATATGGTAAAGCCCGGAGTCGTTGTAATCGACGTCGGTATCAACCGCATCGAGGATCCATCGACAAAAAGCGGCTACCGTTTAGTCGGCGATGTGGATTTCGAAGGTGTCTCAGCCGTTGCTTCAGCCATGACCCCGGTACCCGGAGGAGTCGGACCCATGACTATCGCCATGCTCCTGAAAAACACCCTTCAGTCGTTCCAGCGTAAAAACGATCTGTAAAGCAGAATGGCCAAATCCTCTATCAGGTACATCTGCTCGAACTGCGGGGCTATTTCTCTGAAATATCAGGGAAAATGTTTTGAATGCCAGAGCTGGGGCACGCTGCAGGAAACCCACATTGAACCTGAACTGAAAAAACGCAGGGAGGGCTCAGCTGCGGGTGTCGCAGTAATACAGAACCTGCATGACGCCGTACCTTCAGAGTTCCTGCGCATCATGACCGGCATCGGCGAACTCGACCGGGTGTTAGGAGGAGGACTTATGCAGGGTTCCGCCGTTCTGGTGGGAGGAGAACCCGGTATAGGCAAATCTACCCTCATGCTGCAGCTCGCTCCGCACCTCGCCCCGGCAAAAGTGCTTTATATTTCCGGTGAAGAGTCGCCAAACCAGATCCGCGAACGGGCTCAGCGCCTCTCCATCAAGGCTGAAAACCTCTGGTTGATTCCTGAAGTGAACCTTGAACGCATCCTTGCGGTCATTGAACATGAAAAGCCGGCACTGGTCATTATCGATTCCATTCAAACCGTTCATTCGGATGAATACCAGAGTTCAGCCGGCACCATTACCCAGATACGGGAATGCGCCTCCATGCTGATCCGGGCTGCCAAACAGCAGAACGTCATTCTGATGATCATAGGCCATATCACAAAAGAAGGGGCACTTGCCGGACCCAAAGCCCTTGAGCATATGGTTGACACCGTCCTGCAGTTTGAAGGCGAAGGCTACCAGCGCTACCGGATTATCCGGTCCGTGAAGAACCGGTTTGGCTCCACCAATGAAATCGGTGTCTTCCGCATGGATGAAACCGGCCTTGAAGAGGTCAGTAACCCCTCTGAATTCTTTATTTCCGGACGAAGGACCGATGTGCCCGGGAACTCGATTCTTGCCGCTATTGAAGGCACGAGAGCCCTGCTGGTCGAGGTGCAGGCACTGGTCTCCAAAACCAACTACTCCATGCCGCAGCGCATCAGCACAGGGTTCGACCTTAAACGCATGTCGATCATCCTTGCCGTGCTTGAAAACAGGCTGCGCATAGAGACCTGGGGACAGGATGTTTTTGTAAAAATAGCCGGAGGCCTCAGACTGGCAGAACCCGCAGCAGACCTCGCCATTGCTGCGGCTATTGCCTCGGGGCTTATGAACCGTCCCGTCGATCCGGCAACGGTATGCTGCGGTGAAATAGGTCTGGCCGGCGAACTCCGGGCAATCAGCGACAGCGAAAGACGCATCAGAGAAGCTGCCCATCTCGGCTTCAAACGCATCGTACTGCCCGAAGCCAATACCCGCGAACTGAAGCCCTCACTGCTCAATCTCCCGATCACCATCCTGGGCTGCAAAACATTGCGTGACGCCCTTGACGAACTTAATATCTGAGCATATCCATTGAGCAATGGAAATGGATAATGATCTCAATTGCTTACCTTGCTGTGTCAGTTAACGAATATCCATAACGAAAGGAACGACGATGATGAACATTTTGATCCAATGGCTGATCAATGCACTCGCAGTCTATGCTACCGCGCATATACTTGACGGTATACACATAAAAAGTTTTGGCGCAGCAATTGTTGTTGCACTGGTTCTCGGCCTCATCAACGCTATTGTACGACCCGTACTGGTCTTTTTTTCAATACCGTTTATTATTGTAACGCTGGGGCTGTTTCTGCTGGTCATCAACGCCTTTCTGCTTCAGCTGTCCGCCTCACTGGTCAACGGATTCTCCATCGACAGTTTTGGTTGGGCTATAGCAGGATCACTGGTCATCAGTGCAATTTCCTGGATCCTGAGCTCGCTCTTCAATCTCTGAATGCGATCAAAACTGTTACGTTTCCTGGGAATTAACAATTTTGTGTACTTCGGAAACTGAATGATACCCTCCATGGGCCTCCCTGGATGAGAATGTACGACTGGTTTATCCAGAAAGCCTTTGCGCCTTATGCTGACTGTTTTCGGGATCTGAACCAATAGGCAGTCACCCCCGTAAACGTGTTATTGTCATAAACAGCCAAAGCCCCGAACTACCGGAGCTTTGCTATATGCGTTTGCCTTGATCAATGACTGATAACCGCACACATCCACTGGTCAGTTTGATTAATCAAGTTCTTTTCTGGTTAAAGTCTCTGTCGTTTCGATTATCAACAGTGGCTGATATTTCTACCTCCGATTGTCATCATTGCGCTGATTCTGATGATTAAAGCTGCCACGACGCTGTGACTCTGCATCTCGATACCTGCGAATATCTTCAGGGCGATGCCTTCTTATCCGGTCAGGAAGACGGTTCTCACGGATGACAACCCATGGCCCGCGGTAGTCCCTCGAGTTATACCACGACCCATCCTGATAGATGTAGTAGCGGTTGTCGTAATTAATAATATCATAAGGGCTCCCAACGGATACTGAAAATCCTTGATCAGGCAAATCGATAAAATTCGGCTGCGAACCAATAACAATCGACACGCCACCTCCCCTTCTGGAACTCATGCTGAAGCCTTCCTGGGAATTGAGTGGAAAAGAGCCAAATAAAACTCCGACAATTCCTGCAACAAGCCAGATGTTTTTTTTCATTTTATTCTCCTGTCAACCTGTTATTCTTTTATAAGAAGAGCATGCTGCAATTATAATCGGGTATCATAAGCGTCTAACCTCGTTTTTCATGAGCTTACAATACCCGAAATCAGCTTTCATTGCACACACAATGGCTTTATATAACAAAGCGACCGATCACAAAGTTTCTTATGACAGACAAAAATTTCCATTACTGCATGATAGTATAAAAAACCAGGCCAGACAGGGAATGTCTCGCATTACTGGAACTCATTTTCCCTCTGGACCGGGAGATCCAGGATCAATATTTTTAGTGCTTGAAGGCAGACAAAAACTTCAAGGCTTAAACCTGTACCTGTGGAAAGAGTAGAAAAACGTAATCGACACATTTCCTGAGACACATAGCTTGATGTGGCATTCGGGCTAAATCACTTATACAACGGTGCCGAAAAGCATGCCAATGCCCGCTGTGATCCCCATTGCAAGCGCTCCCCAGAAAGCGACACGGATTGCACCCTTGAAAACAGATGCACCACCCGCGGATGCTGCGGTTCCTCCAAGAATAATCAAAGCAACAAGTGCTGTGGCCGATGAGACTTCGGCAACCCTGGTTGATGGTGCCAGCAACGCTGCAGCAATAGGAATAACCGCACCTGCAATAAAAGAAATTGCAGAGGAGAATGCCGCCTGGATTGGCCTTGCCCGCAAAGTCTCCGTAATGCCAAGCTCATCACGGGCATGTGCTCCAAGAGCATCTTTTGCCATGAGACTTTCCGCCACCTTAAGGGCTAAAGGTTGATCAAGTCCCCGGCTTACATAAATTGAGGTCAACTCCGCCAATTCGAGTTCCGGTTCCGTTTCCAGTTCTCGTTTTTCCCGCTCGATATCTGCATTTTCGGTGTCGGCTTGCGATTGAACCGACACATACTCGCCTGCCGCCATTGACATGGCTCCAGCTACAAGACCAGCCACACTTGTTATCAAAATACTGTCATGAGAAGCACCTGCAGCGGCAACGCCCGTAAGAAGGCTTGCTATAGAAATGGTACCGTCATTCGCGCCAAGTACAGCAGCGCGAAGCCAGCCGATTCGGCCTGATCTGTGGGACTCTCTGTGAATGTGTCGCATTTAAAAAAACTATTGTTTGCCCGGCTGCTGTTGAGGCTGATCAGTTCCATCAGGTAAGGGATTTCATCAATAATATAACCACTTATTTAAAAGGAATTATAAGGTTTGCAGAACTGAAACCTTCTCATCACCATTTTTTTTATCCGCTCTAAAACCTGTAAGGCCAGATTGATATCTTCAAGATCTTTTTCGGAACCCGGAAATCCGGATTGCGTGAAAAATGCTCATGCTCATCTTAATACAAACAGGGACTCTTGTTACCTGCATCATATTCTCGAAGATTGTAATAAGTTCACTGTTTACGGCGAAATGAACCTGCTTGGATTCGACTTCAGCAACAATGGTGCACAGCATCACCGGCCTCGACAGAGAAGCAAACTTATTTTTAAAATGGTACATGCCTTCAAAGTCATATGCATGTTTCCAGCTTGATGCAATAGAAACCATAAGATGCTCTATCTGACTGAGCGACTTTTCGGGGTTCTGCTGCAAGATCTTCATAGAGGAGTGAAGTGAATAGTCGTGAGGAATATCTGCATAGGTAATCCAGCAGATGCGGGAAAACGGATG